>NZ_JAMPLX010000016.1:0-176434 GCF_028477825.1 Providencia sp. PROV267
GTCCAAGAAGTCGCCTGTGTGGGCGACTCGGTTTATTGCCCTTCGTGTAAAACAACAGGTGCTATCGTCGAGGGCGACGGTTTAATGAAAATCAACGAAATTCCCGTCGCACTTGAAGGTCACAAAGTGGCTTGTGGTTGCTTTGGTGGGTGTGTGCTTGTCGCAGTGGATTAAGCAAGTAGTAAAAAAGTATCTTGAGCGGGGTGTTGTAATCAATGGGGTTAAAACAATAAAGAATGAGTGAATACAGTTGTTAGTCAGTATGTTAGCTTTAAATAATGAATGATTATGAAGATGATTTCATTTGCAAAATTGAGTCACCGTCACCTGAGTGGGTTACGTTTGAAATCAAAACGACGATGAAGGATAAGTTTGGTCCAAATGCAACTCCTTTAAGTGGAAAGCTTACAGAAATACAAGTAGACTATAAAAAAATATCAGACGCCATACTGAATTAGCTGAACGCGCTCTTTATTTCATGGTGATAATGATTACTCTTTAACTAGAAAAGAATTTAGAATACTAAAAGAAATTAAATTAAGTATGAAAAAGTGTCAGGTAGTTGGTTATAAAATAACAGTAGGTTTAGATAATGAATTTAATCCTTCACATAACAGTAAATACACTGAATTTTTCATCGCTGAGGATTTGGAAAAATGAATCGAACAAATAAAGTAATTAAATATATAGAGAATTTAGTTAACTCTTCAAATAATGATGTTGCAAAGATTAATAAAATTATATATAGCGAAACTATAGATAGTCTAGATGAATTACATGGGTTAAGTAACTCAGAACGCTATATTCGTTATGAAGTTTTACTAGAGTCTTACTTATCAAGTATTGCACTAACATACATGCGAAGAATATACAAAAATGATAATGATTCACCTTATGAATTTGAGCGTTTTTTTTACCATAAGAATATACTGTTTGTATTAAATTATCTTATGACAAAAAATAGAGAGGAATTATTTCTCAATTTAGCGGAGCAAGGTGAAATTTTATTAATGGATTTCGCCTGTAATGATTTTCGAATAGGGCACTTTTGCTACGATAAAATTATTGAAAGTATTCAATCGGGTAAAATGGCAGAATCACTCCCTATGTACACTCGACCACAGAAATTAGGTGTCCTAGCGATTGAAATGCTGGCAAGCGAGAAAAACCAAACAATAGATTGGGAAAGCGCCGGAATTCCTATTGACCCCTTCTATCAACGTTTCTGCCAAGAAGCATTGTATAATGAAAATCACGATGTTGTCGCTCAATGGCTTATTACTTTATGTGACAAGCATATCGAATGGTCTGCATTATTTGCAGATAATGAGAATGAACAAAGCTCAACAGGCTATGAAATAGACATGGAAATTTTATTAGCGTGGCCGTTTGAATACCAAGCCGTAAAAAATTTCCGTGCTCGCCATGGGTTGACAACACCCATTATTGATCATCCGCTATTAAAAACGCCAATGGCGATTGATCACCGCCCAGATATGGTGGGTTGGAAACAAAATAGGCCTGCTATTTATGACCAAATGATTGATGATCTCATTACGATTAATCCCGAGCTGCAAGTTATCAATAAGCTATTTTAATCATGAACAATAGGCGGTTAATATACCGCTTTTTAAAATGGGTAATGTCATGAAGCTGACGTCAAAAAACAAAAAAATTATTCAAAGTAGCGAACGTCAAGCGTTTTTTTATCTGGAAAATGAATATCAACCGGTATTAGCACACTATAAGATTAAACGAATAATATTCTTTAATTTGCTAAAGAGAAACTGCTTGCAATATTAAGTAGTAGCCGAATTACCTGAGAATACTATTCCGCATGATGGAAATTTCTCTAACATTTAAATTTATTGATTTCGGTGATCGTTTGAACGACCACCTTTTATAAATAGGCAAATATATAGAATTATTCACAGGGCCTAGAATTCATCGCCCCAGCACTCTTCGATAGATATTTAAATACGCCTCCGCCGACTTTTGCCAACTCACATCTTTTGCCATTGCATTTTTTTGGACCTGTTGCCATTGTGCTGGAGAATCCCACAAAGCTAACGCGCGGTCGATTGCGGATTTAAGATCGGCGGCATGACTCTCATTAAACACAAAGCCTGTTGCCTCTTTGCGTTTTATCGCCTCCAATGAACAATCTGTCACGGTATCGGCTAGGCCACCAGTGTTGCGCACGAGTGGTAACGTGCCATAACGTAGCGCGTAGAGCTGTGTCAGGCCACATGGCTCAAAACGACTTGGCACCATTAATACGTCTGCACCTGCAATGACTTGGTGGGATAATGGCTCATCATAACCAATAATCGCGCGTACCTGATCTGGATATTGTGATTGAGCATGGCGATAGGCATTTTCGAGGTCGTGATCGCCGCTGCCAAGTAAAACAAACTGACTACCAGAACTCAGTAGATCCGGTAAGATTTCTAAGATCAGATCCAAACCTTTTTGGCGGGTCATTCGGCTAACAACAGCAAAGAGCGGTTTATCCGTTTGTTGCGCAAGGCCGAGGGATTGTTGCAAAGCCAGTTTGTTTTTTACCTTATTTTTTACACTACGCTCACTGTATTTTTGCGCAATTAAGGCATCACTTGAAGGTGACCAGACTTCAGTATCTATGCCATTTAAAATACCACTTAAGCGCTGCTCGTGGTTGAGCCGATTTAAAAGCCCATCGAGGCCATAAGCATAATGCGGATTTAAGATCTCTTTGGCATAGGTCGGGCTAACGGCGTTAGTATGATCGGCATAAAATAGCCCTGCTTTCATAAATGAGAGTTGACCAAAAAACTCCATTCCATCAACGTTGTAAAACTCAGGGGGCAACCACAGTTCATGAATATGATGGGGTGAAAATAGCCCTTGGTAAGCGATATTATGGATGGTGAACATACAGCGGGCAGGGTAGCCATAGGCTGCAAGGTAGGCACAGGCTAGGGCAGCATGCCAATCATGAGCATGCACAATGTCGGCTTGCCATAGTGGGTCACAGCCTCTGGCGAGTTCAGCGGCGATAAAACCTAATAATCCAAAGCGGCGATAGTTATCTTGATAGGCATTGTTATAACCATCGTGATAGGGGCTACCTTCTCGTTGGTAAAGGTGCGGTGCTTCAATAAGATATAATGGCGTATCGTTATATAGACAATAAAATAAGGTCACTTCCCCTGCGAATGTGTTAAGGGTCGTGACTTTTTGTTTATCAGCAAGTTGATTGATAATAGCAGGAAAACCCGGCACTAAGACTCTCGCATCTGCACCATGTTGCCGCTGAGCGGGCGGGAGTGCCGCAACAACGTCAGCCAGTCCACCTGTTTTTAATAAAGGAAAAAACTCGGCACAAACATGTAATACTTTCATTTTTTACTCCTTATTTTTCTTTGTGGCTGGCTTTATGGTCAGATATAGCGTTGATAACGGTGGCAGCGTCAATGCAATAGAATACTGGCAACCATGTGCCTTGATTGGCTGGCTGGAAATAGGAGCAACAGGATGCTTATCGCTGCCCCCATAGCGTGAATCATTTGTGTTTAATAAGACTTGATATTGACCGTGTAGCCTGACACCAATGCGGTAATCTGCTCGCGTTACTGGAGTGAAATGGCTGATTACAAGCAGCGGGTCGCCATTTTCGGCGTAGCGAATAAATGCAAAAACCGAATTATCGTGATCGTCGACGATCACCCATTCAAAACTACTTTCATTGTGATCGTTATCGTACAGGGCGGGTGTACTGCGATAAGTAACGTTGAGATCTCTGATCAGACGTTGAACACCAGCATGCGGGCTGGTAGGAATATCCACCAGATGCCAATCTAACTCCCCATCATGATCCCATTCACGCCATTGTGCGATTTCTCCCCCCATAAACAGCAGCTTTTTACCTGGGTGCGCCCACATAAACCCATAATAAGCACGTAGCGTGGCAAATTTTTGGTCAGGTGAGCCTGACATTTTGCGCAATAAGGAACCTTTACCGTGAACAACTTCATCGTGAGATAGAGGCAATATGTAGTTTTCACTCCACGCATACATCACGCTGA
The DNA here is from genome assembly GCF_028477825.1 of Providencia sp. PROV267. Classification (NCBI taxonomy): domain Bacteria; kingdom Pseudomonadati; phylum Pseudomonadota; class Gammaproteobacteria; order Enterobacterales; family Morganellaceae; genus Providencia; species Providencia sp. PROV267. The sequence goes on from NZ_JAMPLX010000016.1 coordinate 4,068, forward strand.
ATGTCATTTTATTATGGTGGTATTTACGGGCGATAGGGTCTAGCTGTAAATAGCTTAACGTGTCATGCATCCACCCCATATTCCATTTGTAGTTAAATCCAAGCCCGCCAAGGGATGGTGGCAATGTCACCCCAGAGAAGTCTGTCGACTCTTCTGCGGCCATTAATACATTAGGCTGGATACGGTGAAGTAATTCGTTGGTATGCTGTAAGAAACTGACGGCCTCAAGGTTAATATTGCCACCATACTCGTTTGCAATCCATTCGCCGTCAGGGCGGCTATAATCGCGATAAATCATCGATGCAACAGCATCAACGCGTAAGCCATCGAAGCCAAATCGATCTACCCAATAGACGGCATTATCGGATAAAAACTGGCGTACCTCGTGACTGCGGTAGTCGTAGATCAGAGTATCCCAGTCGCGGTGCTTACCTTCTTTTGGGTCAGCATACTCATAGAGTGGCGTACCATCAAAATTGGCTAACCCACTATTATCCGAAGGAAAATGGCCGGGCACCCAATCTAGGATCACATTAATACCTAATCGATGTGCTTCATCAACAAAGTCAATCAAATCTTGCGGCGACCCAAAACGGCTGGTAGGGGAGTAGATACCTAATGGCTGATAGCCCCATGAGCCATCAAAAGGGTGTTCGCTAATAGGCAATATTTCTAAATGGGTGAACCCCATCTCTTTAACATAGGGAAGTAATGTTTCTGCCAGTTCTCGGTAAGTGAGCCAACTATGGTTATTGGCTGAGCGCCGCCATGAACCAAGGTGAACCTCATAAATAGAGATAGGGGCATTGCGTTGGTTCGATTGGATTTGCTGTGCTGTGGGGTGGCGCTGTTTTGGAAGCAGGGAAACAATTGATGTCGTATCTGGTCGTAATTGGCTGCGAAAGGCATAAGGATCGGATTTTAATTGTATTTCGCCTTTTGCATCTAATATTTCATATTGATAGTGAGTACCTGCCTGAATCGCGGGAAGAAAGATTTCCCAAAGGCCATTTTCGGGATGATGGCGCATGGGGTATCGGCGACCGTCCCAAAAGTTAAAAGCGCCCACGACAGAGACTCGTTGGGCATTCGGTGCCCAAACACAAAAATGCGTACCTGTAATATCACCCACTTGGCGTACATGCGCACCGAGTGTTTCAAATGAGAAAGTACGCTGGAGGCCTTTGGTATCTGCATCGTGTAGTAATGTGCCGAAACGGTACGGATCTTCAATAACCTGTTGTGAATTGCCCCAGTTAACCTGCAAAATATAAGTGAAATTAGCGTCTAAGTCTGTTGCATCGCCTGAAAAAAAGCCGCGTTCATCAAGGCGTGATAGTTGCACAACGGGGGCTGCGGTCAACCTATCCAGTACGGTGACCTCTTGAGCATTTGGGAGTAAGACTCGAAAATAGGTAACTTTTCCTTGTTGATGCATACCAAGGAAAGCAAAAGGGTCACGATAATGTCCGGCAAATAATTGATCGATGATCAGTTGTTGCTCTGATGGTTTTTCTCTCTCTTTCATCACCTCTCCTGAATGAAATCAGTCGCAGCTAGCCGCCTTATATTATCGTTTTCATGATTAACTTTTAGATGCTAAAGGTAGCGTTAAAACGAGCGCTATTTGTTATTATTTATCTTTTCAATGATACAAAATAATAGTCCACAATTTCATTTGATAAAAATATTGAGATAAGTCAATAACTATCAAATTAGGAATGTTTTATATTTTAATATAGCGATAAAACAATAAAGCTGCTTGGTGTTGAAGTAAAGTCATCAAAAATAGATGAATTGGAAATGGTTTTGTTTCTTATGATAATAAATCTAGGTGCTAAAAAGTCAACATCTATAACTAGTTGAATCTATGCGTTAAAATGCTTTTCAATTTCGGATGCTCTTGATTAAATATTACTGTCATTTATTGATGTGAAATATAAAACATTAATTAATGACAAAACTAAAAATTAATATTGTTAAATGGAATTCTCTATTGCTTTATTAGCATTAGTCCGTAAATATAAGGGTAGTGATTAATAAAGTGTGAGACCCAGAGAGTTATTATGGATCAACCAACGAGTTCAACCGAAACTAATCAAAAAACGAAGAATGAAAAACGTAGAAAAGTCTGGATGGTAATTGCTTCAATTATTATTGTTCTACTGTTTGTTGCTTATGGTGCTTATTGGTTTTTGGTATTACGTTTTCAAGAATATACTGATGATGCTTATGTCTCCGGTGTGCAAGTACCTATTGTTGCGCAGACTACAGGTAATGTGACTCAGGTTAATTTTGAAAATACCGATTTGGTTAAAGCGGGTGATGTGCTGGTGGTTCTGGATAAAACCAATGCACGGCTAGCCTACGAGCAGACAAAACATGACCTCGCAACCACGGTGCGCAAAACCAAAGAGCTGTACATTAATGGTGATGAATACCAAGCGCAAATCCAAAAAAATCGTATCTCACTTGCGCAAGCACAGAAAGATTATCAACGCCGCGCCGCTTTAGGACGAAGTGGGACTATCTCTAAAGAAGATTTACAACACTCCCAAGAAGCGGTGCAGTTGGCGCAAGCAGCCTTAGATATCTCCATTCAGCAATATAATGCGAACCAAGCACTATTGCGCAATACCGAGTTGAGAAAACAACCGGCAATCCAACAAGCCGCAGATAATGTGCGCAACGCATGGATTACTTTGCAACGTACAGAGGTGAAAAGCCCTATCACAGGTTATGTTTCGCGTCGTAATGTGCAAGTCGGTTCACAAGTCGGTCCGCAAGGCTCTTTGATGGCTATTGTGCCAGCTCAACCCGTTTGGGTGGATGCGAACTTTAAGGAAACACAATTAGAAAAGGTGCGCATAGGGCAGCCAGTAACACTCACCAGTGATTTTTATGGTGATGATATTGTGTATACCGGTAAGGTGGCTGGTTTGGATATGGGAACGGGGAGTGCTTTCTCTTTATTACCTGCACAGAATGCAACAGGTAACTGGATTAAAGTGGTACAACGTTTGCCTGTCCGTGTAGAGCTAGACCCTGAACAGGTTGCCAAATATCCGTTGCGTATTGGGCTATCAATGAATGCAACGATTGATATTAAAGATCAAAATGGCCCTGTGTTAGCAGAGGTTCAGCGTGACACGCCAGCATTTGAAAGTGATGTGCTGGTGTTAAAGCTGGCGGATGTCGATTCGGTGATCGACACGATTATTAACGAAAACGCGGATTAGCCCGAAAGGAGTGGCTGTGGCAGATATTCAACCACTAAAGGGCTCAAAGCTGGTATGGGCAACGATTGCATTGTCACTTGCAACCTTTATGCAGGTGCTGGATTCGACAATCGCTAACGTTGCCATCCCAACCATTGCTGGTGATCTCGGTGTTTCAATGTCACAAGGAACATGGGTGATTACCTCATTTGGTGTTTCTAATGCCATTTCCATTGCGATCTCTGGGTTCCTTGCTAAACGGTTTGGTGAAGTCCGTGTTTTTATATGGGCAACCGCTTTATTTACCATCTTTTCATTACTTTGTGGCTTCTCTGATAGCCTTGGCATGTTAATTTTATTTCGTGTTTTACAAGGTGCTGTTGCGGGGCCGGTGATCCCCCTTTCACAAAGTCTGATCATGCGTTGCTACCCCCCTAAAATGCAAAATATGGCATTGGCATTTTGGTCAATGACGATCATTTTAGCCCCGGTGTTTGGCCCTATTTTTGGTGGTTATATTAGTGATAACTTCCATTGGGGGTGGATCTTCTTTATGAACGTTCCACTGGGTATTTTTGTGGTTATTGTGGGCTCTATTATCCTTAAAGGAATGGAATCGAAAGTAGTCAATGTCCCGTTTAATTTGATTGGCTTGGCATTATTGTCAGTGGGTGTTGGTTGCCTTCAGGTCCTGTTGGATAAGGGGAAAGAGTTAGGATGGTTAGCCTCTGATGAAATTGTCACATTAGCGGTAATTTCAGCGATAGCATTGGTTTTTTTGGTTATTTGGGAACTAACAGACAAAAACCCAGTTGTTGAGCTTGCACTATTTAAATCACGTAACTTCACGATAGGCACGATTTCCGTTAGCTTAGCCTATATGGCCTACTTTGGTGCTATCGTTCTTTTGCCCCAGTTATTGCAGGAGGTCTATGGGTATACGGCAACATGGGCGGGGTTAGCCCTTGCGCCGATAGGGTTATTGCCCGTCTTGTTCTCTGCCCCCGTCGCGAAATTGTCAGACTTCCTTGATATTCGCTGGATAGTGACATTTAGTTTTGTATTCTATGCGATTTGTTTCTTCTGGCGGGCATATACCTTTGAACCAAGTATGGGCTTTTCTGCCGTAGTTTGGCCTCAGTTAGTGCAAGGGATGGCTGTGGCTTGCTTCTTTATGCCACTGACGACGTTAACACTGTCAGGTTTACCCCCTGAAAAATTGGCGTCGGCGTCAAGTCTTGCAAACTTCTTCCGTACTCTTGCAGGCTCGATAGGAACATCAATCACAACCACGATGTGGAGTGATAGAGAGTCGCTCCATCATAGCCAGTTAACGGAATACATCACTGACTATAACCCTGAATCGCTAGAGATGTATAAAGAGATGGCGGCACATGGCTTAAGTCATGAGCAGACATCGGGCTTTATTGCGCAGGAGATCACTAGCCAAGGATTAATCATTGCGGCCAATGAAATCTTTTGGTTATGTGGATGGGTGTTTATTGGACTGATTATCACCGTCTGGTTTGCAAAACCGCCTTTTGGTAGTAAAGCGTAAGTTAAATACAATAAGAGCGCTAACGATTAGCGCTCTTATCTTTTGAAGCTTACGGGTAGACAATATTGAGTGTCGCCGTAGTTTTGAGGGTGCCTTGGGTTGCTCGCTGAGGATCCCATGCATAATAGTAAACAGCCATTGGAATACTAAAGTGCGGTTCCAGTTGGCCTCCTGCATTTACGTAAAACAGCGACGTTGCATTACCTCGGGAGTTTGGATTTTGTGAAATCACCACAGGGGTATTTGGCGCATTAGTTTTAACTAAGCGTAGCCCGATACCTTGTGCGGCATTGGCTGTTTTATCAATCAAGACCGTATTATCTGAGCTAAGCAGATTATTGCTAGATAAAAAGACATCGATCGCTCTTTCTGCCGTATTATTTGCGCCCCCAAGGTTCTCACAACGCATATTCAATGAAAACGGTGTATAGCCAGCTTGGTTTCCATTAATGACTTGATGGCGGCTTAATGTTGGTAATGTGACAACAAGCCCCGCATTTTGGAAAGCGCAGGTAGTTAATTTTGGTGCATATTTTAATATTAGTGGCTGACCGAACATATCACGGTCATCATAGGGCCAGTTAAAACCGTTAAATAACCATTGTAGGATTTTCAGAAGTTGTTTAACGGGCCATAGCACAATATCAAAAATTGACATTCCGCTTAAATCTGTGACGAAGAGAATATCATGTAAATGGACGGTATCACCGGCAATGAGCGTGCCTTGTTTTGGTTCAAGCGTAAATTTAATCGTCACTGGTGTATTTAACTCAGAAGCAGAGTGACGACCTGATTTATTCAGTTTCTTATTCGGAATATCATTAATGATTTGTGCCCTGACATGATATTTCCCATTCATAAAACTCAAAATGGTTGCATATTGGTTGTCAGTATTCAGGATTTTGGTATAACCAAATTCGCTTTGGCGGGTGGAACAATTAAAGCTACCTGAGTACTGTGTCGATATGGTCGTTGTCCACTCGGGGGTGGCGGGGGTGAGTTTATCCGACAAATCAATGCTAATTGGCGAAGCATAGCTTATGCCACTTTCATGGCAAATTGCCTGACTATAGCCGCTAAAGAGAATTAGGATTAAAAAAAGATAGGATCGCATCATGACATTCATCTCGTTATTGGCAAACGCCAGTGGGGCCGTCAAGGTTGTCTGGTAAGTTATGAATGGTGCAGTGACCCTCATTTAACCGAATAATGACCGACTTAGGAAAAGCTTCTGCTTTTAAATACAGCACACTGGCTTGCCCTACATAGCCAATCGCTTCTCCTTGAAGGTCAGTTACTTCTGCGCCGAAAGGTAATGCACTGCCATCTTGTCGTAATGCACGACTGAGCCAAGAGGTGCGCGTATCGGTTTTGAATTTCACTAAATTCACTGAACCTTCGATTGGTGCGCTATTTGCCATATTGCCGATAACTTCAGCGCCTTGTGTATTTTCTGTATTTGAAAGCATAATCGTATTTTTACGATATGGCGTTGCATAAGGTACTAATGCCAGTCCTTCTTTATTGGTCACGATACTTTGGTCGCCATTCACCATTAAGCCTTGTGCATGGGGCGCTTTGACGATGGTCATTGTATTGCCGATTTCGTTAGATGCGAGTATATCCCAAGGTATAGCGACTAAGCTGCCGCGTGCACTCAGCCCAGTTTGATGGTAGTCATTAGATTCACTGAGTGAACTACCAATAGTGGAAACATTTGAGCGATAAGCCACATTGGCGCTTGCCATGTTTTGGCCACCTTGCTGATTACTGCCGGAAAGTGAATAACTCAATCGGTTTGCTTCCAGAGCCGTACCACTTAAAGAAACGGTACTTTGTTGATAGTGAGAATCGGTAGCAGTAAGGCCTGTGCTGACCCATATATCATTATCAAATACAGACAGAGGTAAACTGATTGAAATATAGTAGCGATTTTCTTCTTCGCCTTTACCATCTCGTACTCGGCTAGCGGACAGTGAATAGCTGATATCTGAATACGCATTCGAGTAGCCTAGTTGGTACTCGCGGGTTGTTGGGGTAGTCGACCAATAGTCACGTTGGGAGCCGGAAACGTAGAAGGTTCCCCAGTTTTCAGGTAAGCGCTGATTTAAATTGATCGTGAAGGTATTTTTTGGACGAACCCCACGCATAGAATCCCACGTATTTATATCGAAAGCAGGTAATTCACGATGAGGCAGTGTCTCTGTGGCCTGTTTTTCTAAAGTTTCCTGATATAAACGATAACCTTCATGGGCATGAATCGAATCACTGAAACTATAATAGCCTTTGGTCGAATAGCGATAGGCGGCTAAGGTGAAATTGGTAGCTGTTGTATTGAGAAACTTACTGTATGACACTCGCATACTTTGGCCTTTCTGCGTGTCATTAGGTAATTGAGTATTGGCATGTGTGATATCGAGAGAAACAGCACCAATAGGTAAGTTCCAACCAGAGCCGAGCAGATAAGCTTGATAATCTTCACTTGCAATCACCCCCGTGTAGCCAGTGATTAGGTTATTAAAACCATATTCGAAGGTGCCTTGGAGAAATTTGGGCTGATAGTGACCATTTTCTTGGTTCACCTTACCAGCGAGCAGGGCATAATTACTTACCCCCTCTTTTAACATCCCCGGTACGGCAGAAAATGGAACCGTAAAGGATTGTTCTTGCCCGTTGGCTTCTTTTACGATCACTAACAAATCGCCAGCCGACCCCGTTGGCTGAATATTATCGATGGTAAATTGCCCTGGTGGCACGTTTTCTTGGTAAATAATACTGCCGTTTTGTATGACTTTGACAAGGGCGTTAGTTTGAGCGACACCTCTAACAATCGGGGCAAAGCCTTGTTGTGAAGTGGGGCGCATATTAATGTCTGAGGCGAGAGAAACGCCACGAACTCGCACTGAATCAAATAGTGTTCCCTGGGAGTAAAAATCACCTGCAATAAAATTGGATTGATATAATGGTAAAGCTTTGCGTAGATAGCGTGTATTATTTTCCCATTTTAAGCTATCACCTGAATGTTTTCGGAGTGAGCTGCTATCGCGAAATTGCCAAGAGCTAAAATTGAGCCCCGATTCAAAACCCGCGTAGAGATCATCACTCGATGATTTATCACCATTTTTATTCTTTGTTTTATAGTAAGTCGCGTTATATGAAAGCATGGCTGCGGGGATACCCTCTTCCCAAAATTCGGGAGGAACATAGCCCACTTCGTTGCGCAAAAGAAAGCTTTGTGGAATAGACATTTTGATGCTTAATGTACTGATATCGACATTAAAGCTACCACCTTGCACCAATTGTTCTAATGTATATTCCTGCTCTTCATCCGATGTTTCAGGTAATTTGATCCCTAAAAGTCCAGCTTCGCGTTTACTAAGAAAAATACGGTTGTGAGAGTCTGTAAATATAAAAGGATAACGGCCTTTCCAATCGCCATTAATAAAGACATCCATCTCTTGTGTACCCGCTGGCATGCTTTGCTCTTCATAAAAGCGAGACAGATCGGATTTCGCGGAATCACCAGCGAGTAAAGAGGTATCAAAACTCACCCCCCAGCTTTTTGATGTTCCAAGAATTAGGCAAACTGCTAATAGGCTCCTATGGCGGCCATGCAACTTCATTATTACAAGCTCTCTTATATTTTATTTTGCAATCACATCTTTATTTTTATAGGCGCCGAGATCATCGACATAGAGCAAACTGTATTTTTGACCTGCACTGACAGCGGTTTTAGTTGGTGCTAAAGCATGTGAAAACGGCGCTACCATGAGTGAATCGGTCAATATTTTTTTACCTTTTTTATCATCAACATTCGCAAGAGTGACGTAATAAGGACTATTGTTAGTGATACGGAATTGTTTGTTTTCCGCTTTCACTTCAATCTGTTCGAGTGCTTGTTCAACACCGGCTTGTAAGTGGTTCGGACGATAGAACAGTTTAATACGTGTTTTAATCGCCAACTGCATCGTGTTTTTCCCTTGCAGATGTTCTGGTGTTGGTGGGATATCTAATATATTTAAATAAAAAACAGATTCGCGATCGGTTGGCAGCGATGCGGGGAGTTTTTTAATGCGTAACTGTTGCCCATCATTCCCTGATACCTTAACAACAGGGGGAGAAAGCAAAAAAGGAACATTGGCTGTTTCTGGTGTTGAATTGATATCACCATCGTCAATCCATGATTGGACTAAGGCTGGATCATTTCCATTATTAATAAGTTGTACGATGGTTTCGTTATTTTTTTCTGGATAAATAACGCGTGTTCCATTAACAACAATATTAGCAAAGGCAGTATTAATACTAGCGAGTAAGGAAAATAAAATAAGTAGGCGCATAATAATAAACTCAGAAATAGCCAAGCTAATAAAATAGCCTGGCTATTTGGGTAAATAATTACAGATATGAAATGGTATAAGTGACGTTAGAGCTTAAGCTACCAACTCTTGCTGGCAGAGCATTCGTTTTATAGTAATAGATATCTAATGCTAAGGTTTCAGTGTTAGAGTCGTTGCCTTTGATATCAGTAACGAATGGTTGGTTTAATAACAGAGGAATTTGGTCTGTTGTTTTAGTAATGGCGAAACCAACGTTACGAGAAACGCTCGTGTCATTTTCATTAACTGTGGTATTTTGCAGATACTTACCATCAGTAGAAATATTATTTGCAGATGAGAAATAAATTTTCAGAGGGGTATCAGCAGCGCCGCTTGCAGAAGTACAGTTAGAGAAAGTGAGTGATACTGTTTTTTTATTTTTAGTAATAATGCCTTGAGTCGTGCCTGCATCTTCAACAGTGATTGGATTTAATGCAACAGTGAAATCTGCACTTTTACCGCCATTGATAGTACAAGTTGTATCAGTAATTGCGCCACTAAAGTTAATTACACCACCAGCTGCTTTTTCAGCAGCAAGTGCTGGTGTAGCAGAAAGAATTAATGCCGTTGCAACTGATAATGCAAATTTGTTATTCATTTTCTTCTCCGAGAAAAGCTGTATATATGTTAATAAAAGAGGAATGGCAAAGTTTGCGCCTTCTGTTATTTATAGAAATAGAAAGCCATCCTCAGCCAGTTTAAAAAAATTTATTAATTACGTTGAATTTAAAAAACAGAAATACGAAACGGCACTTTTTAACAAAGGCGCTTTATATTTCAGCCTCATTTAAATTTGAGGGTAATTTGATTTATATCAAATTTTATAGGGCGCTATTATACGTGTAATCATTTGTTTAAAAAGAGGGGGATTATTACTCATATTAGATTTAAAAATTAAATATCGAATTAGGCTCGGAAAAGATTGCTGATTACGTGTTAAAGGGCGTATTTTGAAAAGAGGGTGGTGTTTTATTTTTTAATTTCAGTTAATTCAGAGCTATATGTATTTTTTGGCTACAAAAGTAGAGTTAAAAACTTGTTACCAAACGTTTCATTTTGTGGATTTGTATTTCTTTATTGATTTTAAATCAATATGTTAAGTCAGGTACTCCTTTGGTAGTAGTTGATAAATAGTCAAAATACATAAATTTTTTTGATGAAAATCATTTTAATAATTTTATTTTATTCAAATTTTTAATCTGAATAAATAAGTTTAGTCAAAATAAATATTTATATAAAAATGAAACTATTCTTAATATGTATTATTGTTAATAAATATATTCACCATGTGAAATATTTTTTTGATATAAACAATGACGTATCGATGAGTAAATATTAATCAATTTTAGGTTTTAACTATCATATTAATAGCTAATATCTATAAAATAACCGTATTAATAATAAGGTTTATTTTATATTGGCTCACTTCGAAAAAGGTCTGCCAGTTAAACTTAATTTATCGAAAAATGATTTATTCATTTCTACAGGTTTCATTATCGGCAAAAAACAAATTAACTTTATTATTAATTTACCTTTTCTTTTGCACATAGAAGAAAAGGCGGTGAATTTTTCAACATGGGTGGTATTTTGCACGATAAATACCCATAACGAATTGTTATTCTTTGTTATTGTGGGTTGAAAAACAGCCACTGCTTATTTTATTTCTAAGGGATTGTATTAAACACGGCGATATAAGCGAATCAGAATAGTATCAATTTAATGATGATTTATTGCCAATAATCAGTGACTTTACTTAATTATGGGTATAAAAGCACTCGAAGTGGAGTGCTTATTATTTTATTTGTGGGGTAACTATAGGGCTGATTTCGGAATGACACCTTCAAATGTCAGTTTCGGGCGATCTGGCTCTTCTTGTGTGAGTGGGGTAACTTCTTTGAAGCTTTGTTGGCAGCGGATAACAAGGTCTTGATAGTCAGCCGTACCTCGGCTTTTCCAAGCTATTTCTTTTTCAGACAGTGTTCTTTGTGCTTTAGCAGGCGTTCCTACGATCAACGTATTATCTGCAAATACCGCTTCTGCTTTCACAAAGGAGCAAGCGCCAACAATAGAATTCTCGCCAATCACGGCGCCATCCATAATGACACTGTTCATTCCAACCAAGGCATTACGTTTAATATGGCAGCCGTGCAAAATCGCACCGTGACCAATATGACCATTTTCTTCAATGATGGTATCGTATTGCGGGAAACCATGCATAACACAGTTATCCTGAACATTAGCCCCTTCTTTAATGATCAAACGCCCGAAGTCTCCACGTAAGCTCGCATTAGGGCCAATATAAACATTTTTTCCGATAATCACGTCGCCAATGATCACAGCGGTTGGATGCACAAAACTTTCTGGACTAACAACTGGCGTGATGCCATCTATCTGATAAAAAGGCATATTGAGTTCCCCTTCTGTTTAAGTTACATCGGTATTTAAGAAGATTTATGCCGCGATCTCTTTTAATACACCGCCAAAACGTCGGAAATAGGTTGTAGTCGGTTGCGGCAGTTCCCCTACAGTTGTTTCGCATATTTCGCTGACGTAGCGTGTTGCTGCTACTTCAACACGCTGGTAAATATTGATACACAGATTCCTGGCTATTTGCCCCTCCCATTGCGCAGGGAGTAACTCATCGGGTAGCAGCGGATCTTTTAATACTACTCGGCGATAAAAGTGGATCAGTAATAAGCGTAGTTGAAAGCATTGCTCAGGTGTTATTTGCTCATCCGATAACTCTTTTAATAAGAGTGCGAGTGGGCGAAATAACACGATAAATTGGTGATAATGTTCAGCCACCTGTTGTAACGACCAACTGTCTGACACCAACTCTTTTAGGTGTTTTTCGGAGCGGTTATAGGGGTAATCTGCTCGAAAGTAGATCACCTCTTCACTTGCATTAAGTTCATTAAGTAATGACGGAATATCGCTTTGAGCGCTACTTGGTGCTGCCATCAGTGAGGTGCTAAATTGACCAAATCCTAACCAGCTTAACTCTTTTTTGAGCCTTGCTTTTTCATCTTTGTCAGCGGCTTCAAGTAACAATAAATCCCACTTGCCATCCCAATTGGGTTGCTCACTTTGATAGATTTTACTTTCAGCGTGACGAAATTGGTTTTGACCACGTTCAGATATTCGGTAATAGCTACGACGACCGATTTTTTCAGCATCTAGCCAGCCTTCTTTTTGTAAGCGAAATACGGAAGTACGGACAAAGCGGTCGGTAAAGCCCATTGGTTCAAGTAAATTGGTTAAGCTACCAAGCCATACTTCACCCCCGCGGTGGTGTAGCGCATCGCCATAAAGAGAGATAATGAGTGATGTTCCACTAATTGGCTGGCTGGTTAGCGCATGCTGTATAAATTGGTTAAGTTTAGTTTCCATTTTGTCATTATCCGATGAATATCTGTATCAAAAATATGAATGAATAGTAGACAAAAACATCTTGCTTGTCTTCTATTTGCTACACAGGGCATTGTTATATTAGGAAACTAAAATTAAAGGCACCCCGACATTTATCCATTGTGAGGTGCCTCGTAGAGAAGATTTATATGGCGATCCTTGTATCAATAACACGAGCCGCTTTGCCTTGTGAACGAGGGATATCACCGCAATTAACGATACTGATCTGTGTGCTTACGCCTACCATTGACTTAATTCGATGCTTAAGGTTATGGCAGATATTACAACGCTCATCATAGGTCAGAAGATCGGGTTTTTTCAGCTCGACGCGAATAGCTAAGCTATCCATATTCCCTTTACGGCTAATTTCTAGCTGGTAATGAGGGGAAAGCTCTTTGAACTGCATGATTTGCTCTTCTATCTGCGATGGGAAAACGTTGACTCCACGAATGATCATCATGTCATCAGAGCGGCCGGTAATTTTACCGATACGGCGCATATTACGATTAATCCCCGGCATTAAGTGGGTTAAATCGCGAGTGCGATAGCGGATAACAGGCATAGCCTCTTTTGTTAGGGTAGTGAATACTAACTCACCTTTATCACCGGGCGAGAGTGTTTTTAGGGTATCAGGTGAGATAATCTCCGGATAAAAATGATCTTCCCAGATTGTAGGCCCACTTTCTCCGGCATCGGCACACTCCATGGCCACACCTGGCCCCATGACTTCTGACAGGCCGTAGATATCAAGCGCTTTGATGCCTAAGCGTGTTTCAATTTCTGTTCTTAATGCCTCAGTCCATGGCTCTGCACCAAATACGCCTAGTCTTAGTGAGCACTTACTTGCGTCTCCGCCCATGATTTTCTCTAGCTCATCAATGATGCTTAGACAGTAAGAGGGGGTTACCATGATGACGTCAGGTTTGAAATCAGCAATTAATTGAGCCTGTTTTTCTGTCTGACCACCAGACATAGGAATAACGGCTGCACCAAGACGCTCAGCACCATAATGAGCGCCTAAGCCACCGGTAAATAGGCCGTAGCCGTAGGCAACGTGGATTTTATCTCCTTTCGTGGCTCCCGCAGAGCGTAGGCTACGAGCGATTAAATCAGCCCAATTATCAATATCTTGTTGGGTATAGCCGACAACAGTGGGGCGACCCGTCGTGCCCGAAGAGGCATGAATACGGATGATTTTATCCATGGGCACTGCAAAGGTATTAAATGGGTAATTCTCGCGTAGATCTTGCTTTGTGGTATACGGGAATTTTTCGATATCACTCAGTTGCTTGAAATCGTCAGGATGAACGCCGGCCGCATCGAATTTTTTGCGATACATCGGCACATTTTCATAAGCGTGAGTGAGTGTCCACTTCAGTCTTGAGAACTGCAATGCCTCGATTTCATCTCTCGATGCAAACTCAATTGGATCAATAGTGTGTTGTAGAGTGCTCATAATTGCTAGTCCTTATAATTATTGATATCCGCATGCTTTAAGCCTTTTTTGCGATATATTGCCGAGTCAGGGCGGGTATATATGCAATGGCGAAAAGCGAGTGCAGTATTGGCCTGAGCAGGTGTAGGGTTTCAGGCGTTTTTATTTTTTACCCATCATTCATCTCATTAGAACGGTGTGATTTTGGGTAGGTTAATCGGTCTAAACTCGTTCAATAATCATGGCTATGCCTTGGCCCACACCAATACACATGGTGCATAAGGCATAGCGCCCTTGGCGACGATGTAATTCGTTCACGGCGGTAATCGCCAACCTTGCCCCACTCATACCAAGAGGGTGGCCTAAGGAAATGGCACCACCATTTGGATTCACTTGTGGCGCGTCGTCAGGTAAACCTAATCCTCTTAGTACAGCGAGTGCTTGAGCAGCAAAAGCTTCGTTTAGCTCAATCACATCCATTTGTTCGATTGTTAGCCCCGTCATTTTGAGGACTTTTTGGGTGGCGGGTAATGGTCCTATCCCCATAAACCGTGGTTCAACACCACAGGTTGCTGTTGCGATAATTCGTGCTTTAGGGGTTAACCCCTGAGCTTTAGCCGTTTCTTGGGAAGCGATAATCAAGGCGGCTGCACCATCATTCACCCCAGAAGCATTACCTGCTGTCACTGAGCCATTTTCACGAAACGGTGTTTTTAACTTTTGTAATTGTTCCAAGGTTGTTTCAGGTCTTGGGTGTTCGTCTTCTGTAACAATCGTCTCCCCTTTGCGATGTTTAATGGTGACGGGGATGATCTCTTGTGCGAAAACGCCTTGTTGACGAGCCTGTTCGGTGCGTTGTTGGCTACGTAGAGCAAAGGCATCTTGGTCAGCTCGATGAATGCGATACTCTTCTGCAACGTTCTCCGCCGTTTCTGGCATCGAATGTGTTGAGAACTGCTTTTCCATCAGTGGATTGACAAATCGCCAACCAATTGTGGTATCAAATATTTGTGCTTGCCTTGAAAAGGCCGATTCTGACTTACCCATAACAAAGGGTGCGCGGCTCATTGATTCGACACCGCCTGCAATCATAAAATTCGCTTCCCCCGCTTTGATACTTCTAGCCGCAAGTGCAATTGCATCAAGGCCTGAACCACAAAGACGATTCACGGTAGTGCCCGATACGGATAATGGAAGACCCGCTAATAAACACGCCATTCGTGCGACATTACGGTTATCTTCACCAGCCTGATTTGCGCAACCTAGGATAATGTCATCAGTTATTGACCAATCTAATTGAGGATGCCTTTCCATTAGAGCCTTTAAAGGTAAAACGGCGAGGTCATCAGGGCGTACAGAGGACAGTGCGCCTCCGTAGCGGCCAATTGGGGTTCTGATACCATCACAGATAAAGGCATCTCTCATCACTCTTCTCCTGTTAAACGGTGACCTAGGCGATGCGCTCGCCCATAGAACCAAGCTAAGGTTTTGCCTTGTTGGTTGACAATTTCTACTTCATATAAGCCAGTACGTTTGCCCTGATGCTTAACGTTTGCGACTGCGGTCAATGTATCCCCTTCATATGCAGGGCGGATAAAATCAATAGAGCAGCTTGAGGCAACAGCGGCGAGTCCATGGCTATTGCAAGCGTAAGCAAACGCGGTGTCAGCTAGGCTGAATAGTTGACCGCCATGGCAGGTTTTATGACCATTAAGCATGTGCGAAGTGACGGTCATGGAGAGTTGAGCGGCTCCCTCAGAAACTTGCTCTATCACCATCCCCATCGCTTTTGCGCAAGCATCGTCACGGTACATGATGTCTGCGGATTGTTGAGCCAATGTTATTGTGGCTTGTGAACTCATTGCAGCTCCTTAGCAGGTAATGACCGCACCCCAGCAACCAATTGGCGCAACAGGGGATTCGCCCGGTAGCGCCCGTCGGCATAAAACTGCGATAACTGATCGAGTGTATTAAGGATATGTTGCCAGCCAATTTCGGCGCCCCAAGCGAGCGGCCCTTTAGGGTAGTTCACGCCATAACGCATTGCGTTATCAGTATCTTTTGGGCTAGCGACGCCTTTATTGACAACATCTAAAGCTTCATTGCATAGCATGGCAACCGTCCGCATCGTCAATAGGCCGGGATAATCAGGTAATACAATCACGTCCTTGTTGAGCGATTGAAAAAAGGCAATGACACTCTGGTTTTCTTGGTGGCTGTTTTGGACTGCACAACTGATTGCAATTGCGTTTGCTTTGGCATAATCAGCGGATAAATCAAATTGCACCATGCTCTGATTGGCTTTTTGCGCTCGTGCAGAAGTTAATTCACCATTCGTTAACATAACAATAACATTGTTAACTCGGAGTGTAGGCAATTCGTGGTTATCTATTTTAGATTCTTCGAGAGGGATCCCGTTTTGCCTTAATAATTGTGCAAACTCAGGTAAACTTTGCCAATCGCCTCGAGCCGTAACGGAGGGGGGATTGTTTAATATCACTTTTTCTGCCATTGTGGCTTTAGGCAGTGGTTTGTTGTCATCGTAATGATAAAAGCCGCGGCCAGTTTTTCGACCGAGATGTCCCGCTTGGACCAGCTCTAATTGTTCAAAGGAGGTTTGGAACCGAGGGTCGTAGCCAAATGCTTGAAAAACCGAATCCGTCACCGCGTAATTTACATCATGACCAATAAGGTCGGTCAGTTGTAAAGGGCCCATGGAAAACCCACCGGCATCACGTAGAACACTATCTAATGTTGCAGGGTTTGCGATTTGCTCTTCAAGTGCGCGTAATGTTTCAGCATAAAAAGGGCGAGCAACTCGATTAACGATAAAGCCAGGCGTTGAGCGGCAGATAACGGGAATTTTGCCCCATGCGACCGCCAAGTTTTTTAGCTGTTCAATAACAGCGCTTGCGGTTTCGCGCCCACGAATAACTTCAACCAACTTCATAATGGGAGCTGGGTTGAAAAAATGGAGGCCAGCAAAGCGCTCTGGGTGTTTAAGTTGGCTGGCGATGGCGGTAATCGATAACGAAGAGGTGTTACTTGCAAAGAGGGTGTTTTCTTTGCAAATGCCTTCAAGTTCGCTAAATATCGCTTGTTTTATAGTCAGTTTCTCAGCGACAGCCTCAATGACTAATTGAGCCGGTGCTAAGTCAGCCATCGTATGCACAAGTGTAATACGCGCAAGCAGTGCCTCTGTTGTTTGCGCATCCGCTTTGCCCTGCTGAACGCGCTTATTTAACCGTTCAGTTAAAGACTGTTTTGCTTTATTCAGTGCTTGTGTGTTGATGTCAAATAGCAGTACCGTATGTCCAGCGCTTGCTGCCACCTGTGCAATGCCGATACCCATTGTGCCAGCACCAATGACAGCGACGGTATTAAGAGTTAAAGTCATATTAGCGTCCTTTAAACTTAGGTTCGCGCTTATTCAAAAAGGCATCGACTCCTTCGCGATAGTCTTCGCTGCGTCCACCTAAGCGCTGTAAATCACGTTCTAGGTCTAGCTGCTCATCTAATGTGTTAGTTGCGGCACGATAGATAGCTTTTTTGATTAGTCCTAAGCCATAGGTTGGCTGTGTGGCGAGGTGCTGGGCTAATTGATTAACGGTGGTTGTCAGCTCATCATTTTCAGTGACTTGCCAAATCATGCCCCACTGTAGTGCTTGCTCAGCGCTAATTTTATCGCCAAGTAATGCCATCCCCATGGCTCTTGCATGGCCTGCTAATTGAGGTAAGAACCAGCTACCACCGGAGTCCGGTACTAAACCTAAGCGGCAAAAAGATTGAATAAAACTGGCGCTTTTAGCCGCAATAACGATATCACCCGCTAAGGCGATTGCCGCGCCTGCACCTGCGGCTACGCCATTAACGGCACAGATGATAGGCTTCGGTAGTGAAGTGAGTCGGCGGATCAGGGGATTATAGAAAGTTTCGACGGAATAACCTAAATCCGGTGCCTGTTCGCTAACCGAAACATTGCGATCATTCAAATCTTGACCTGCACAAAAACCACGACCGGCTCCTGTAATCACTAAACAACGCACGGTGTCATCACGTTCAGCAATTTTTAGTGCATCACTTAGTTGACGATGCATTTCATCGTTAAAGCTGTTTAACCGGTCAGGGCGGTTTAATGTAATGGTGAGTACGCCATTTTCCCGTGTTGTCAGTATCATTGCGCTGTTTGGCATCTTATTGTCCTGTAAATTTTGGCTGTCGCTTTTCAAAGAAAGCATTGATCCCTTCGCGGCGGTCATCAGTACCTGCCAAGGTGACAAAATATTGGCGCTCAAGCTGTAATCCCTCTGAAAGTGAGATTTCTTGAGCTGCATTAATGGATGCTTTAGCCGCTCTCACGGCAAGTGGGGCGTGATCCGCCATGCGTTGGGCAAGTTTCTGTGCGTATTCAACAACTAACCCATCCACACAAATTTGACTCACTAATCCTGCTTGTAAGGCACGTTGTGCAGGAATCGCCTCGCCCGTGAGTACCATTTGCATCGCAAGGGATTTGCCAACCACGCGAACCAGACGTTGAGTTCCTCCCGCGCCAGGTATTAGCCCTAGGGTGATTTCAGGTAAGCCAAAACGCGCCGTTTCACCGGCAATGACCACATCACTTGCAAGTACTAATTCAAAGCCAGCACCCAATGCATAACCATTGACTGCGGTGATAATGGGTTTGGAAATTTGCGAAAAACGGCGCCAAACTTGAGGGCGCCTATCCGTGATCGCCGCCGCAACGGTTTGTTGCTGGAGCTCTTTAAGGTCAGCACCCGCCGCAAAAAAACGTGGGTTGCCGGCAATAACGATGGCGCCGATTTGTGGGTCTTTATCGGCTTGTTCAAGGTGATCGACAAGTAATTCGAGGCAATCAGTACTTAAGGCGTTACGCACATCAGGGCGATTCAACGTCAATGTTAGGACGCGATGTTCAATATGAGCTAGGATCCAATCAGTTTGCATATGAGCCTCCTACACATCGAAATCGAGTTCTACGCCATCGCCTTTCGGCCATGCTTGGCAGCTTAAAATATAACCATCCGCAATTTGGTCCGGCTCAAGGCTGTAGTTGACGCCCATTTCAACTTCGCCCGCTTTAAGCTTACATTTACATGTTGCGCAAACACCGCCTTTACAGGCATAGGGAAGGTCTGCGCCTTGGCGTAAGGCCGCATCCAGAATACTGTCGTCTTGGCTATCCATATTGATGGTCATTGTACGTCCATCAAGGTGAATGCTGACTTGGCGGTTATCCGTTGCTAATGTTGCAGATGGGCGGAATTTCGTGCCGGAAGTGTTAAAACGCTCACTATGAATACGCTCTGGCGCCATGCCACATTCAGCTAATGCAGATTGCACATCGTCCATCATCTCTTCAGGGCCGCACACAAAAGCATGGTCAAATTGCTTAAAATTGAGCAAGGTTTTACCCAATGCCATTAATTGTGGCTTATTCACGCGACCGCTAAGCAGTGCACTGTCTTGCTGCTCTTGGCTAAATAGATAGAGCACCTGAAAACGTTCTGCATACTGGTTTTTAAGGTCGGCAATGCTCTCTTTAAACATCACCGAACGGCTATTTTTGTTGCCATAAATTAAAGTGAAGCGGCTGTGTGGCTCAGTTTGTAGGGTGGCTTTAATAATGGAAAGTAAAGGTGTGATACCGGAGCCTGCCGCAACCGCAAGGTAACGACCTTCTGTTGTGACTTGAGGTTGATAACCAAATTTCCCTTGGGGGATCATCACATCAAGGCTATCGCCAACATGAAGTTGTTGGTTAATAAAATTTGAAAAACGTCCTTCGTGGATGGCTTTAACACCAATTTTTAAAACCCCGTCGTCAGGTGAACTGCAAATGGAATAACAGCGGCGTAAGTCTTCGCCATTGACTAAGGCTTTTAGGGTTAAATGTTGCCCAGGGCGGTAGCGATAGTGCTCGCGCAAATTATCAGGAACGCAGAAGGTCACAGCAACCACATCAGGCGTGTCACGTTCAATTGCAGCAATACTTAAACGATGAAATACAGTCATGAGTGTGCCCTTAAATACATTTAAAATAATCAAATGGCTCAAAGCATTCGAGACAGCGATATAGTGCTTTGCAGGCGGTCGAGCCGAATTCGCTGATTTTCTCTGTGTGTTGACTGTCGCAACGTGGGCAACAGATTGGCCCCGATTTTTCGGGGTGTTCACAGGCTTTTCCTGCTGGCGGCGCAATACCAAATTCACGCAAGCGTTGTTTGGCGTCTTGGTTCATCCAATCTGTTGTCCATGCCGGCGTGAGAACGACCTCGATTTCCACATTGGGAAACCCGGCATGCTCTAAAACATTTTTGATTTCGTTAATTAAAAATTCAGTTGCTGGGCAACCGGAATAAGTGGGTGTAAACATCACTTTCCAGCCACGAGATGTGGCAAAAACATTGCGGATCATGCCAAGATCAGTAATGGAGAGTGCAGGTAACTCAGGATCGGGGATTTGATGCAGTTGCTGCCAGATCTGATGAATTTGAGGGGGTTGTAACCCGCTGTTTTGCAATCTCTGTTCCATAGCATCACCATTCACAATTTGGATAAGCGCGTTGGACAAACTGTAGCTCGGTTAAAATGAGGCCTAAGTGTTCAGTGTGGTTACCCTGTTTGCCACCTAAACGGTATGCATTTTGTTCAGGCATCGTCAGCGTGGCTTGCGCGAAAGTCTCTGTGATCGTTTCTAACCACTGTTCACGTAATGTTCGAGGGTCAACAGCGATACCTACCTCCGCGAGCGTAATCTCGACTTCATCGGCGTGGAATAATTCGCCTGTAAAGCGCCACAGTTGATCGACCGACTGCTGAATTCGCCGATGGCTTTCTTCGCTACCATCACCTAAGCGGATCATCCAGTTACGGCTAAAGCGTAAGTGGTAGAGCACCTCTTTGAGCGATTTTTCCGCGATGGCTGCCAATTGTTCATCTGCGCTGTGAATTAAGGCTTGATAAAGCGGAACATGGTAGGCATCCATAAAAAATTGGCGTACTAGCGTGTCGTTGAAGCCGTCGTTTGGTTGCTCTACCAGCAGTAAGTTGCAAAACTCACGTTCATCTCGGAGGAAGGCAATTTTATCTTCATCAAACTCTGTTCCTGATAGGGTTGCGGCATACGCTAAAAAGTTTCTTGCCTGACCGAGTAAGTCCAAACCGATGTTGGAGAGAGCAAGGTCGATTTCCAATTCTGGTGCATGACCACACCATTCACATAGCCGTTGAGCCAGGATCAATGCGCTATCGCCTTGCCTTAAAACATATTGTTTGAGTGCTTCATGCTGATTCATATCGTTGCCTCACATGTTTTTGATGCCATCGGGGATGGTATAAAAAGTTGGGTGGCGATAGACTTTGGTGTCAGCAGGGTCAAAGAAAGCGCTCTTATCTTCTGGTTGAGAGGCAATAATATGCGTCGCTTTGACCACCCAAACGGAGCATCCTTCACTACGACGAGTGTAAGCATCGCGTGCATTTTCTAGTGCCATCTGATCGTCAGCGGCATGCAGGCTACCGACATGACGATGCGCAAGCCCTTGTTTGCTCCGAACAAAAACTTCATATAATGGCCAATCTTGATTGCTCATGGTCTTTTCCTTTTATTCTGTGCTAGGCGGCGGATTTAACGGCTTTCTGTTTTCGGCTATGTGCCATGGCACCTTCGCGTACCCATGCTCCATCTTCCCAAGCCTTGCGTTTGGCATGCACGCGTTCGTAATTACAGATGCCTTCGCCTTTAATGACTTGATAAAACTCTTCCCAGTCGATTTCACCAAAGCGGTAGTGCCCTAGCTCCTCATCCCATTTCAGTTCTGGATCTGGAATAGTCATACCGAGGGCTTCCACTTGCGGTACTGTGTTATCAACAAATTTTTGGCGTAGCTCATCGTTACTAAATCTTTTAATTTTCCATGCCATACTTTGTGCACTGTGTGGGGAGTCACTGTCGTTCGGGCCGAACATCATCAGAACAGGCCACCAGAAACGGTTAATGGCATCTTGTAACATGGCTTTTTGTTCATCAGAGCCGTTCGCCAGTACAGTGACAGCTTCGTAACCTTGACGTTGATGAAAACTCTCTTCTTTACAGATTTTCACCATCGCTCGTGCATAGGGGCCATATGAGGCTCGGCAGAGGGCAACTTGGTTAACAATGGCGGCACCATCAACCAACCAGCCAATCACACCTACATCGGCCCAAGTTAGGGTGGGGTAGTTAAAAATAGACGAATATTTCATTTTGCCATCGAGCATCTTTTGATAGATGTCTTGGCGAGTGCATCCTAATGTTTCGGCTGCGCTATAAAGGTAGAGGCCATGACCTGCTTCATCTTGGATTTTTGCTAACAAGATAGCTTTACGTCTCAATGTGGGTGCGCGAGTTAACCAGTTTGCTTCTGGCAGCATGCCGATAACTTCCGAGTGTGCATGTTGTCCAACTTGGCGGATCAGGTTTTGCCTATAGGCATCGGGCATCCAATCTTTTGGCTCAATATTAATGTCGGCTTCGATTTTGGCCTCGAAGTTTGCCTGATTTTGCTCATTCATTGTTTTCTTCCAAATGATTCGTATTAAATTAAATAAAAATAAAAAATGAATCACAATATTTAACATTAATGCTAGGAATCGTTAACAATAAAATCAATCTCATTTATTCTTCTTTTGCGATTGGCTTCACAATCAATTTAAGTTTATTGATTTAAATCATAGAGTTAATTTTATGTAAATTAGTGTGGTTTTTATTTGTTAGTAGCTAATGGATAAGTTTTGTTCTTAATTTGTTAAATTGAGGTTGGCATTCGCTGCCCATATTGTGATACATATTTATTTAATATTTGTGTTTGTTGTTTTTTATTTTGGAGAGATGCCATGCAGCAATTAACAAGTTATATAACGGGGAAGTGGTTATATGGTGAAGGTGAAGGCCGCAAAATTTATCATGCATTGACTGGGCAGGCGTTATATGAGGTTACCACTGCGGGTTTACCTCTGGTTGATTGTCTTGATTACGGTCGGAAAAAAGGCGGGGATGCTTTATCCGCCATGACTTTCCAGCAGCGCGGCCAAATGTTAAAAGCCGTCGCTAAATATTTGCTAGAGCATAAAGCGTCTCTTTATGAAATATCAGCACAAACAGGGGCGACTAAAGCAGATAGTTGGGTTGATATTGAAGGTGGGATCGCAACACTCTTCTCTTTTGCAGGGCTTGCAAATCGCGAGTTGCCAGATGATACGATTTGGCCCGAAGATGAGATGATCCCGCTATCGAAACAAGGCCAATTTATTGCTCGCCATATTTTAACTTCCCGCCATGGTGTGGCATTACATATCAACGCATTTAACTTCCCTTGTTGGGGAATGCTAGAAAAATTGGCACCAACGTGGCTAGCGGGGATGCCTGCGATTATTAAACCTGCGACGGCTTCCGCTCAAGTTACTCAAGCAATGGTGCGCCTGATCGTTGAAAGTGGGTTAGTGCCTGAAGGTGCTATTCAGCTAATCTGCGGGGGGATCGGTGATATGTTTGAATATCTCGATTTTGAGGATGTGGTGACCTTTACTGGCTCGGCAGCAACAGGGCAAAAATTAAAATCTCACCCTCGATTACGTGAAAAGTCGATCCCATTCACCATGGAAGCAGACTCCCTTAACTGCGCAATACTTGGGGTTGATGTTACTCCAGAACAACCTGAATTTTCTTTATTTATTAAAGAAGTGACCCGTGAAATGACGGTGAAAGCAGGGCAAAAATGTACAGCAATCCGTCGTATCATTGTGCCGAAGCCCCAGTTAGAAACAGTTAAACAGGCATTATTAAAACGCTTATCGGGTATCACTGTCGGTGACCCTGCCGTTGAAGGCGTGCGCATGGGGGCTTTAATCAATCAAGAGCAGCGTGATGATGTTCATGAAAAGGTTATGTATTTACAGCAAAACGGTTGTGAAATCCTGTGTGGAGGGGATCTTCAAGAGCTGAATGTGATGGGTGCCGATAGCCAAAAAGGGGCATTCTATCCGCCTACCTTGCTCTATTGCGCCGATCCTTATACCAATCAGGCCGTCCATGAAACGGAAGCATTTGGGCCGGTTGCAACATTGATTGGCTATGAGACGAGTGACCAAGCGGTTGAGTTGGCCATTATGGGAGGAGGGAGCCTTGCGGGTACATTAGTAACGGCAGACACCTCAGTAGCGCAAGATGTTATCCGTAGAAGTGCACGGGCACATGGTCGAATGTTGATTCTGAATGAAGCCTCAGCGGCAGAATCAACGGGGCATGGCTCACCATTACCACTATTAGTGCATGGTGGCCCGGGTCGCGCGGGTGGTGGCGAGGAGCTAGGCGGATTGAGGGCAGTTAAACACTATATGCAGCGAACGGCTATTCAAGGTAGCCCTTCTATGCTGACTGCCGTCACCAAGCAGTGGATCCGTGGTGCAGATGTAGTGACGGATCAAGTGCATCCGTTTAGGAAGTATTTTGAGGATTTAGTCATTGGCGATACCTTATTGACGGCAAGACGCACGGTGTCGGAAGCAGACTTAGTCAACTTCGCTTGTTTAAGTGGTGACCATTTCTATGCACATATGGATAAAATTGGCGCTGCGCAATCATTATTTGGTGAGCGAGTGGCTCATGGCTACTTTGTTGTATCAGCAGCGGCTGGTTTATTTGTTGATGCGGCAGTCGGTCCTGTGATCGCCAACTATGGTATGGAAAACTTACGTTTTATTGAGCCTGTAAAAATTGGTGATACCATCCAAGTGCGTTTAACTTGCAAGAAAAAGATTAAAAAAGCACAAAAAACGGCAGAAGATAAGCCAAATGGCGTGGTTGAATGGGATGTTCAAGTCTTCAATCAAAATAATGTTGCCGTTGCCTTATACAGTATTCTGACGCTTGTTGAGCGCCGTGAAGGGGATTTTTAGCGGCTGAACGGATACGGGGATGATTCGCCCGTATCCAATAGCAGGTTGCGGTGAGGCTAGCCGCTGTCCAGCCTCTTATCAGCAGTCAGAAATTAATTGTTAATAAAGTGCGCTTGGTTCAGTTGGCTAAGCGCATGATTGACGGCAAAGATCTCCCCTCGGACTTCAGGAACACCAAAGGATTTTAGCCGCGCACTGTGCTTTTGTAAGTAAGCTTGAGCTTGCTCTTCTGACGCAAACAGGTAAATACCTCCAGCCTTTTGTGTCGATGGGTTCTCCGTCCAAATTTTCCAGATAAAGCCAGGTTCATCATTGATAGACTCGGCTAATGTTTTCATTGCATCAGCCATCTGCTCTCCCCAAGGGCCTTGATAAGGGAAATCGACCTGTAAAATCACCTGCATAACGACTCCGATTTTTGCTTGTTCTATGGATGAGTAGTAGACAGTATAATCCCTAACTGAAATTATTACTTTGATAATTAATGGTGTTTTACGCTATCGCTTTTTCCTGCTTCAAAAGCGGCTAATGTGGCTAAACGTGCTTGTTTATGGTCAACAATTGGTGCGGGATAATCTAAAGTAACGTGGTTAGCCTCTGCCCACTCATGCGGTGTGTGAATATATTTATCGGGTACGGATTGTAATTCTGGAAGCCACTGGCGAATAAATGCACCCTGAGGGTCAAATTTTTTACCCTGAGTGGTTGGATTAAAAATACGAAACCAAGGTTGTGCATCAGTACCTGTCGAAGCAGACCACTGCCAGCCTCCATTGTTTGCCGCGAGTGTGCCATCAATTAATTGCTGCATAAAATATTGTTCGCCGAGTCGCCAATCAATCAGTAAATCTTTCACTAAAAAACTCGCAGTGATCATTCTTAAACGATTATGCATCCAACCTGTGGTATTGAGTTGTCGCATTGCAGCATCAACGATGGGGTATCCCGTTTGCCCAAGCTGCCACGCTTTAAAGTCAGCATCGGAGCTATTCCACTGAATGTGGTTGGTCCATTCAATAAAAGGCTGGTGGCGGCATAAGCGTGGAAAAGCGACGAGTAGATGATGGTAAAACTCTCGCCAAATTAATTCATTAAGCCATGTGAATGCCCCGCTATCTGGGGAATCAAAAAGCGGTGGATACTCAGCGAGCAGGCGATTTAAACATTGCCGTGGTGAGAGTACCCCAATTGCCAAATATGGGGATAACAGGCTGGTACCCTCAATTGAGGGAATATCGCGATGCTGTTGGTAATGCTGCACTTTTAGGCGACAAAATTGCCTGAGTTGCTGGCGTGCTGCTGATTCACCTGCTGGGAAATGTGGCACAATATCGACGGCGTGATGCGCAAACAAGGGGAGTGATAGGTCATCGATAGCAAGTGCTTCCCCTCGTGGTTGAGGTGCTGGTAAGGAACGAAAATCGGTGGTCACTAATTGGCTAATAAAGGCTCGACGAAACGGAGTGTACACTTGGTACATTTCGCCTTTCTGATTTGTGACGGATTTTGGTGGTAATAGTAAGGCATCATCAAAAGCATGTACTCGGAAAGCGCGTTGTGGGTGATGAATCAACCATTCGTCTCGCCTATGCTCATTGAGTTCATATTGATGATTGAAATATAGGTGGTCAACTTGCTGCTGTTGAGCAAAATCCAGTACCCATTGTGCGGCACTTAAAAAATCGGGGGTTGTTTGGCAAAACAGAGGGATGCTTAATTTGGCCAGCGAGTCACGAAGCGCAATGAGATTTTGATGCAAAAAGGTGATTTGCCGAGAGGAGAGGTGATGTGCTCGCCATTGTTCTGGTGTAGCCGTAAACACGGCGAGCACTTTAGCATCAGGATCAGCACAAGCAGATGACAGCGCTTTATTATCGGTGACACGAAGGTCATTACGAAACCAGACTAGGTGACAAGCCTGTTTTTTCGCCATCTTCTGCTCCTTTGCCTTACATCAGGTTTAATCCAATTTAGGGTGCTGATTAATTAATGACTGACGCTTTTTCTCTAGCTCAGCGATCTGTTGTTCAATATCTTCAACTTTCTGTTCAATATTGTCATAGTGCTCGCTTAAGATCTCTTTCGCCTCTGCTCTATCAGATGCCGCAGGCGTTGCCCCTCTTAATGGTTTGTTTGCGGTCTCTGGCATAGTAATACCAGTATAGAGGCCAATTAAGGCGATAACCATTAAATAAAAGGCGGGCATATACAGATTATTGGTTGATTCAACTAACCATGCTGCTACTGTCGGTGTGGCACCGGCAATCAAAACTGAAATATTAAAGGCGATTGCGAGGGCGCTATAACGAATGTGCGTTGGGAAAATAGCCGGTAAAATTGATGCCATCACCCCTGTAAAACAGTTCAGTAGCACAGCTAAAATAAGCAAACCAACAAAAATCAAGCCAACAGAGCCGCTATCAATGAGCATAAAGGCAGGATAGGCTAACACTATCAGACCTAAACTCCCTGCAATAACGAATGGGCGGCGACCAATTTTATCGCTGGTTAAACCAATAATTGGTTGGACAAAGAGCATACCAATCATAATGGCAATGATGATCAGCACACCATGGTCAGCAGAATAGTTTAGGTTATGCGACAGGTAACTTGGCATATAAGTCAGCAACATGTAGTAAGTCACGTTTGTTGCGATAACTAAACCAACGCAGATCATCAAACTTTTCCAATATTTAGAAACGACTTCACGGAAAGAGACTTTCGGTGGATTTTGAATATTGGCTTTATCTTGTTTTTCGAGCGTTTCAATGTGTTGTTGGAATGCTGGGGTCTCTTCAAGTGCATGGCGTAAATACAGGCCAATGATACCTAAAGGCAGTGCAAGGAAGAAAGGGATCCTCCAGCCCCATTCGTGGAAGTTTTCTTCACCAACAATACTTGAAATGAGTACCACAACACCGGCACCTAGCACGAAACCTGCGATAGAGCCAAAGTCTAACCAACTTCCCATAAAACCACGTTTACGGTCAGGTGAGTATTCGGCAACAAAGATAGCTGCACCTGAATACTCTCCACCCACGGAGAAGCCTTGGGCGAGTTTTGCTAACAATAGTAGGATAGGCGCCCAGATACCAATAGTCTCATATGAAGGGATCAAACCGATACTGAAGGTACTGATCGACATAATGATAATGGTGACGGCTAAGACTTTTTGTCGGCCATACTTATCCCCTAGGATACCAAAGACGACACCGCCGAGCGGTCGAACTAAGAAAGGAACAGAGAAAGTGGCTAGAGCGGCGATCATCTGTACGCTCGGTGATGCGCCAGGGAAGAAAACTTGACCGAGTACATAGGCTAAGAAACCGTATACCCCAAAGTCAAACCACTCCATCGCATTACCCAGCGACGCCGCAGTGATGGCTTTTTTTAATTTTCCATCATCAATGATAGTAATATCATTAATATTTAAAGGCTTTTCTTTTTTCTTTTTGAACTTCATGGAACCATCCTTTTATCTGAATTTCGAAACGTAATGAATTGCATTCATGATCTGTGTGGTCCATATCTCTATATCTTGCTCGCGCCAGATAAAAACAGAGATCGTTATATTAGAATAGTCGTTATCTGTAGAATGCATCAATATTTTATTTATCACTGGCAAAGATCATCAATATGACGAGTGTTTCATATCGAATTTGCTAAGACGACTTGGGGAAAATCACCGCTAACAATTGCGCAGAGAAGAGCAGGGAATAGAGAAGTGTTGTGAGCTAGTTTGTTGTTGTGCATTTTGTAAAAAAAGCAAAATGAGAACCTTTATGTGACTTAAACAGGTCATCAATAATACAATAATATCGATTAAATGTAAAATGTCGGTTATTTATGCTGATTTTAGTGGCTTTATTAATTTTTTAAACTTGCTAAAAATACTTAATTGGTTTTTATACTTAGTGTGTTGTTTTTTAATAAAAAATTGCGATGTGTTTAATGCTTAATAATATGATGCTTATCTTAAATTTTTTACAAGAGGGGGGAGTTATGCAGCAGCGCGCAAAAATATCGCGTTTGACCTATTGGTAAACCATACCATTTATCCGATGGAGGGTATGGAATTTGAGTTATGTATCGATAGCTATTTTTGAGTCTTATTTCTGGTTTGAATTTCGTGAATATTTCTATTTTGATGCCAGCTTCTTGCACTTCAATCACCAATTTAAATATTCTGTCACCTTAACCAATACAATTATTTATCTTATTTTTACTCCTCTAGGATAATCAACAAATTACTTATCATTATCGATATTATTTATTAAATACTCTTATTATGACTGGTTATTAAATAATTGTTAATATTATTGTTTTTTGATATTTCAGCGCACAATGAATATTTAATTTATGCTGTATCTAGATTCTTCTTTTGATATTAGTGGAGGATTGTTCTGTTCTTAATAGCTATTTGTTTTCCTCGGTAGGAACCGCAAATTTAATTCGTTACACTAAGTTTAAAGTGCGTAAATTGGTTTAATAATGATGATGTATTACAGAGAAAATAGATTTGATGCTCTGTGAATATTTTAACCTAATCTGACTGGAAAGAGTGCCATTATGAAAAAACAGACAGTTGCATCCTATGTCGCGAAAGTCCTAGATAATGCTGGTGTGAAGCGCATCTGGGGCGTTACGGGTGATTCACTCAATGGGCTGAGTGATAGCTTACGCCGTCTTGGCACAATCGAATGGTTAGGCACCCGTCACGAAGAAGTTGCAGCATTTGCCGCAGGTGCAGAAGCGCAAATGACGGGTAAGCTAGCCGTTTGCGCAGGCTCTTGTGGTCCGGGTAATATGCACCTAATCAATGGGTTGTATGATTGCCATCGTAATCGCGTGCCTGTATTAGCAATTGCTGCACATATCCCTTCTAGTGAAATCGGTAGTAACTACTTTCAAGAAACGCACCCAACAGAGCTATTTCGCGAATGTAGCCATTATTGCGAACTGATCTCTAACCCTGAGCAGCTTCCTCAAGTGCTTGGGATTGCGATGCGTAAAGCGATTCTAGAAAAAGGTGTCTCTGTCATTGTACTGCCAGGAGATATTGCGTTACGTGAAGCACCGGAAACAGCAAATGATACATGGTATCAGCCGCAAGCTCCGTTGATCATGCCTCAGCCTGCTGAAATTGCGAAGTTAGCGGACGCACTGAACCAAGCACAAAATATCACCCTATTTTGTGGGGCAGGCTGTGCTGGTGCACACGATGAAGTGATTAAGCTGGCGGAAACATTAAAAGCGCCAGTCGTGCATGCACTACGCGGTAAAGAGCACATTGAGTGGGATAACCCATATAGCGTTGGTATGACGGGGCTGATTGGTTTTTCATCCGGCTACCATGCAATGATGAATGCCGATACGGTGGTGTTACTGGGTACTCAGTTCCCATACCGCCCATTCTATCCTCAAGGGGCTAAGATTATTCAAATCGATATTAATGCAGGTAGCTTAGGCTCCCATTGCCATATCGATATGGGCATGATTGGTGACATTAAAGCCACTTTGACCGCATTGCAACCGCACTTAGACGTGAAACAAGATAGGCACCACTTAGATAGCGCATTGAAACATTATACCGAAGCGCGTGAAGGTCTTGATGATTTAGCGAAACCGGGTAAAGACGGTGTGATCCACCCTCAATATTTAGCAAGCCGGATCAGTGCATTGGCGAATGATGACGCGGTATTTACCTGTGATGTGGGAACCCCAACGGTATGGGCGGCTCGTTACTTAAAAATGAATGGTAAACGCCGTTTGATTGGCTCGTTTAATCATGGGTCAATGGCAAATGCGATGCCGCAAGCGATGGGGATCCAATCTGTCGATAAACAACGCCAAGTTGTGACCATGAGTGGTGATGGCGGTTTTAGTATGTTGATGGGGGATCTGTTGTCACTGGCACAAATGAATTTACCTGTGAAAGTCATTGTTCTGAATAACGGCGTGTTAGGTTTTGTCGCTATGGAAATGAAGGTAGGTGGCTTCTTAACAGAAGGCACTGATCTCCATAACCCTAATTTTGCGGCAGTTGCCAATGCTGCTGGGATCAAAGGGATCCGCGTTGAGAAGAGTGAAGATGTGGATGCCGCATTGAAGGAAGCTTTCGCTCATGATGGCCCTGTTGTTGTTGATGTTGTCACAGCAAAACAAGAACTTTCTATGCCACCGACAATTAATTTGCAAGAAGCAAAAGGTTTTAGCCTATATATGCTCAAAGCCATTTTAAGTGGTCGTGGTGATGAAGTTGTTGAATTAGCGAAAACCAACTGGTTACGTTAATCGGTCATTTTGACTGATCTGCTTTGCCGAATTAGGCAATTTACGCAGCCAACCAATTAGGGTTGGCTGCTATCTGTATGAGGGAATTAATACCCCGCAGCCGATTGGCTACGCCATAAATGAGCGGCAACTAAGGCACGCCATGGCGAAAATGCCTCTAACCATTTTTCCGTCTCTTTTGCTGTAGGCTGGCTCTCTGCGCCAAGTAGAGACTGCAAATTGCGCCTCACGGCCACATCGCCATGTAACGAGCCATCGAGGTAGTTAAAACCGCGTAAAAGCGCATAATTTACCGTCCATGGGCCAATACCTTTAAGGCTGACTAATTGGTCGGTCAATATTGTGACATTATGGTTGCTGATAGGTTGTGATAGGTCGATTTGCTGACTTAACAGTGCGTGACAAAGCGCTCGTATGGCGATGATTTTACCAGTAGAAAACCCAGCTTGGCGTAGTGATTCATCAGTCACTTTTGACACCTGCTGTGCATCTGGAAAACACCAAATGCCCGATGAGTGCTTTGAACCAGTGGCTTGAATAAAGCGACGACGTATTGCAATCGCGGCTGTTACACTGATTTGTTGGCCAATAATCGCCCACACTAATGCTTCAAATGGGCTTGAAGATTGATATATTCGTAAACCTTGTTGTTGCTTAATCAGCTTACCGATAATGGGATGTGATAAATATTCCGCTTCAAACTGTTCGACGGCTTGCCGTAAACCGAGCATATGTTTCCCTAGTTCAACAACATCGTATTCGCTGGGCCGATTTTTAGCGTTATCAATATCAAGGGTAATGTGTGCCTTGTCTTTATCAATCTCAATAAGTAATTGAGCTGGAGAGTGCGCCCACAATATACCTTTGCGCAATAAATTACCTTCAACAATTTCGGCAATATTATGTTGATCTCTTAAATGAAAGGCGAAAAAGTCATTCGTCTGATAATGGGGAGGTAGAGACAGCTGGGCGGTTATTTTTGGCATAGAGTAGGCCTTATCGGGATTATTATTTTTATGGACAAAAAATATGAGGTTATTTTGATATTTTTCGTATTTTGGCTTTGATAATTTTTAATTCAAAGGTGATATTTTAATCGAAAAGCGTTAGATTTATATAAAATAAATTTTCCATTTAAGTTAACTATTTGCATTGAGGTTAAACTAAAAAGCAAGGAGCTAGCCATGAACCAATCTGAAGAACATCTCTCCTCAAGTAAAATTAATGAGGGTTCAGATCAAAAAACGGATTGCCCATCAGTAACGGTTGAAAATGAGCCTCTTTCTTCTGAACCCGTCGGTTTTGGGGGATGGCTACTAATCCCTATGTTAGGATTATTTCTTACGCTAATTATCACTCCTTATACTTTATTGAAAGACCTTCCAGAGCAGCTAGAAGGTTTGGAGAAGATGACTGACCCTACGTCATTATCATTTATTCCAATGGCTAGGGAGTTCATATATTTTAACTTACTCTCGAGTGCATTGATTTATGGCTTATTGTTATTCGTATGTTATCTCTTTATTTATAAGAAAAAATTGGCGATTA
Organism: Providencia sp. PROV267; assembly: GCF_028477825.1. Taxonomy (NCBI): domain Bacteria; kingdom Pseudomonadati; phylum Pseudomonadota; class Gammaproteobacteria; order Enterobacterales; family Morganellaceae; genus Providencia; species Providencia sp. PROV267. The sequence continues at coordinate 36,864 of NZ_JAMPLX010000016.1, forward strand.
AAGTCATTATTCTCTTTTACGCGAGTGACTTCATACTATCCATAGCAAGTGTCGTTTTATTGAGTTCATTATTCTCAATATCAGCAGAGGATGAAGATATTGTAGATATTGTCGGTAGTGGGATACGCCTCTTTATTTGGGGCTTATATTTCTTAGTTTCTGTCAGGGTAAAAAATACGTTTGTTAATTAAGTAATAGCGATACTGAATATCGCAAATGTGAGGGTGCATGATTTACTGTAAAAGAGTCTATGATGCCGTTTCGTCTGAAGATGGATACCGTGTATTGGTTGATAGGTTATGGCCAAGAGGGATAAAAAAAGTCGCGCTCGATTATGATGAATGGAATAAAGACGTTGCGCCATCCAATGAGTTACGTAAATGGTTTCATCAACATCCTGACCAATTCGATAAATTTGTTGAAGACTATCATCAAGAATTAAGTCATCATTCAGCGGCTTGGATGCCTCTTGTAGAGAAAGCGAAGCTAGGCAATCTCACCTTGCTGTATAGTGCTAAAGATAAGGTGCATAATCAGGCACACGTATTGAAAGCATATTTAGAACGCTGTATTAAGTCACAAGAATAAGGTTATTAATCAGATGGATGTCAACACACCCGCAGTCTTAACGGGCCCTCAAAAAACACCACTACAAGGCATTAGAGGATGGCTTATTTTACCTATGCTGGGTCTGTTTTATATGCTTTATCAGACTATCATCATGATGTACTTAGATATCCTGCAAGTTAAATCAGCTTGGCACCTTGTGACGAATGAGCAATCTGATTTTTATGTCGATGGGTTTTCAAACGCTTTTTATATGCTACAAATGGCCCAAGGTATATTGATAGTTTTGTTGGCGTGGAACGTTATCGCAGCCTTCAAAGGCCTAAAAATCGCGAAACCTTTATTTATTATCTCGATGCTATTTTATACCGTGATGGTTGTTGTTTCGCGCTTTGTTTTCCCAAATATTTTTGGCATTGAAATTGAGTATAGCTACATTATTAATGTGGTAAATAGCAGTTTCTACTGCTTTATCTGGATCCCCTATGTTTTGATGTCAGATAGAGTCAAGCAGACGTTTATTCACTAGCCGCTCGTTGGCTGCCAGTAGGCAGCCAATGGCATAAAAAGGTTAATTTGCCAGCACTAATTCATTGGTCATCCCACATTGTTCAACAAAAGTCTCATCATGTGACACCAAAAAAAGCGTGCCTTTGTAGTCGCTGAGTAATCCTTCCAATAGTGTTTTTGAATCTAAATCAAGGTGGTTATCAGGTTCATCCAGTAACAATATCGCAGGGGGGGTTGGGCTATGGGTTAGCGCTAATAGCGTCGCTTTTAGTTGTTCACCACCGCTAAGTTGGCTAAGTGGTTGGAGTGATTTATCCCCTCGGATCCTGAGCATGCCCAATTGGGTGCGCCATTGTTCAACGGTAAATGCAGGTTGATAGCGTTGTAGCGCTTCCGCGACGGGGAGTGTTTTATCCAATAAATTGAGATGTTGATCGAGATAACAAAATGCAGGGTTAATTCGGTATTCTCCGGATACCGCAGTAATCATCCCCGCAAGGGTTTTTAACAATGTTGATTTACCGCTGCCATTACGGCCTTTAATGTGCCAATGTTCCCCTGTATAGGCAGTGAAAGAAACAGGCTCCGTGTAGCCATAAGGCAGTTGTAGCTGAGAGGCCAAAATCGTGACCTTACGACCATCTGGCTGGTAATTTAACGTCATTTTCTGTTGTTTATTATGGATCTGTTTGTCTTGTACGTCCTGTAATTGGCCTTGTAAATCGTTCATAACACGCTGATGGCGTTCAGCCACGTTAGATTGTCTTTTTTGCGCACGATTGGTTTGCATATCCAGTAGCAATAAGGACTGAGAGCCACTATAACGAACTTTTTCGCCTTGTTTGCGTCGTTGCTCTGCTTTTTGCAACGTGGCGTGTTGTTGGCGTTTTTCTAGGCGGATTTGGTTGTCTAGCCGTTCGGTTTTGGCCTCAATGGCTGCCATAGCAAAATGTTTTTGTTCTTCATAAAGGGCATAGTTGCCGCCATATTCATGTAGCCCTTTATCGGTTAACTCAAAAATCATTTGCATATGAGCCAGTAAAGCTCGGTTATGAGTAATAACCAAAGAGCCTGCTTTATGTTCTGCCAATTTATTGCTTAGCCACTGGCGACCCTCATGGTCAAGGTGGTTATCGGGTTCATCTAATAACAGAAAATGGTCTTTATGTAAGAAGGCTCGACATAATGCAAGACGAGTTCGCTCACCACCACTTAAGTGATTAATTGGAGCATCTATCATCACGGGTAATTTGGCTGAGTCCAATAAGCTCTGCCAAATGGCGGGTAAGTGCCATTTATCTTCCAATAGCTCTAAGTCCTCCATAGTCGCATTACCCGAATCGACTCTTGTAAATGCATCGACCAAGGGGCTAACACCTAAAGCGTCTGCGATGGTATCTCCTTCTAAGCGTGTGAGCTGGTCAACGTGCATAAAAGGCATCGCCCAACTAACGTAGCCTGAGGTTGGTTGCATTTGTTGAGCAAGTAGCCGCATTAATACAGACTTTCCTTTGCCATTGTTGCCAATTAACGCATTTTTTTGGCATATCAAGGAGCCATTTAAGGGGGGAAAAAGCGCTGTTTGGTGAAATTCGATATTAAGTTGTGAAAAATGACAAGCAACAGTCATGTGTACCTCCTGAGAGCAGGGGGCAGACAACAGCGTGCTATCTTTCAAGAAATGAGACGATTGATGACCATTGTCTGCCAAAAACAGAAAAAGAAATACCGTGTTGGGTATCTGTAAGCATTTTCTGGCAGATCTCAAATCATCGTCGGGGAATACCTTTAGCTAGGTGGAAGAAAGAGTGATTTGATTATTTAATCAAACTCTATGCGTTTAGGCAACTGATAAAGTAGTAGGTATTGTGCTCTATGGGTCAGTATAAATTCCAAAAGAAAAGCCAGCCGATGATAAACCGACTGGCTTTTGGTGCATTGCCAACGAGATTTTTACAACTAAACTGTGGCTGGTTGAGCGACGTTCACATGCTCTGCCAACCATTGTGCGATGCGCTGTTTTTCACTTTCGTTCAGCCACATGCCCAATTTGGTACGACGCCAGATAGCGTCATCTAATTCAGTAACCCACTCATGTTCGACTAAGTAACGTAGCTCTGCTTCATAGACGTTATGACCGAATGCTTCGCCAAGATCGCTGAGTGAGTTAGCGCCTTCGAGGATCAACTTGCTTTGACTACCGTATGTTCTTGCAAAACGTAGAGCAAGGCCTTCTGGTAGCCAATTGTAACGTTGACGTAGTAAGCGTGCATAACCATCACGATCACAACCTTCAATATCACCACCAGGCAGCACACCATTTTTAGTCCATGCTGCACCTGCATTTGGGTAGTAAGGCGCAAGTTTACCGACAGCCGCTTCTGCGAGTTTACGATAAGTGGTTAATTTACCGCCGAAAACAGACAGCAGCGGTGCTTTGCCATTTTCATCGTGAATATCGAGTGTGTAGTCACGTGTAATGGCTTGTGGTGAATCAGACTCATCGTCACATAATGGACGAACCCCTGAGTAATCCCAAACAATATCCGCTTTGCTCAACTGTTTTTTGAAATGATCGTTATAGACTTTTAGTAAGTAGTTCACTTCATTGTCATCAATACGAACATTTTTTGGATCGCCTTTGTATTCGACATCGGTGGTGCCGATAATGGAAAATTCATCCATCCAAGGGATCACAAACACAATACGGTTGTCTTCATTTTGTAAAATATAAGCTTGTGGCTCATCATGAGCGCGAGGCACAACAATATGGCTACCTTTGATAAGACGAATGCCATAAGGTGATTTGAGTTTCAAACCATCGTCAAAGAACTCTTTTACCCATGGGCCAGTGGCGTTAACTAAACCTTTCGCCTTCCAAGTTTCTTTTTCACCAGTGCGCAGGTCTTCTGCTTCAACCACCCATAAGCCATCTTCACGATAGGCTCGAGTGACTTTTGTACGTGTGCGAACCTCACCATTTTTACGTACCACTTCTTGAGCGTTTAATACAACCAAACGCGCATCATCGACCCAACAGTCTGAATATTCGAAACCTTTGTTAAGTTCAGGCTTAAGGACGGAATTTTGACCAAATTTTAACCCTTTACTGCCGGGCAAGCTGGTACGTTTACCCAAGTGATCATACAGGAACAAGCCAATACGGATCATCCAAGCTGGGCGTAAGTGAGGTTGGTGCGGCAGACGGAAGCGCATTGGAAACGCAATGTGTGGCGCAAGTTTTAATAACACCTCGCGTTCAGCAAGTGCTTCACTCACAAGGCGAAATTCATAATGCTCAAGATAACGTAAACCACCGTGGATCAGTTTTGAACTCGCAGATGATGTCGCACTTGCCAAGTCTTGAGCTTCAAGCAGCAATACAGATAATCCACGGCCAGCGGCATCTGCCGCGATACCAGCGCCGTTTATACCGCCGCCGATTACAATCAAGTCTTTAGTTTCCATGCATCCCCCTGAGATGTTCGAAACGTTTTCTATAATGTTCGTTTTCGCTCATTTGATTGTAATCAAAATCGATTAATATGCCAACTGTTAACCAACAAAAAACAACAACTCGTGATAAAGGTAACAAATTATTTTCAATAACCACACATATACTGTGACTATTTTTACAAAGTGAAAATGTTCGAACATTAACGAAAGAATGTCATTGAGAGCGTTATCGAGAGGGTTAACGAAAAGGTTAAGTTTGGCAGGAAAGGAAAGATGGTAGCCGATACTACCATCTAGATTAAAGTATTAGCACAGCTCGAGTTGTACATTGTGCTGTTCAATCACTTTTTGAATGCTTTCAGGTGGTAGCTTGTCGGTAAATAAATGATCGATCAGATTCATATTGCCGAGGTTGACCATGGCATTACGACCAAATTTTGAGTGGTCAGTGACTAGCATCACACAACGTGAGTTTTCGATAATTGCGCGTTTGGTGCGCACTTCGTGATAATCAAACTCAAGTAGTGAACCATCCATATCAATGCCGCTGATCCCTAAGATACCGTAATCCAGCCTAAATTGTGAGATAAAATCCAGAGTTGCCTCACCAACAATGCCGCCATCGCGTGAGCGTACTTCGCCACCCGCGAGGATCAAGCGGAAGTCTTCTTTTGGCATTAGCAGTGTGGCGACGTTTAGGTTGTTGGTCACGACCCGTAGATTTTTATGATTCACCAGTGCATGAGCCACGGCTTCAGGGGTTGTACCGATATCGATAAATAAGGTTGCACCATCAGGGATCTGGCTGGCAACGCGTTGAGCAATGCGAGCTTTTTCATTTGACCACATGATTTTACGGTCGTGATAGGCCGCATTAACCGAGCTAGAAGGCAGGGCTGCACCACCATGGTGGCGCTGGATCCTATTTTGTTCTGCGAGGTCGTTGAGGTCACGGCGGATCGTCTGAGGGCTAACCTCGAAATGCTCAACAAGCTCTTCAGTGCTCACATAGCCCTGAAGGCGAACGAGTTCGATGATTGCATCATGTCTCTGGGTCTGTTTCACGGTGTTAGCCTCTAACTAAATATGTATGTTCTATCTGGAGCGATGGGATGTAAAAGTATGTCGATTATCCCATATTCCCATCAATAATCCGATAATTAACCCCGATATATGTGAGGCATTTGCGATATCAGGACCTAAAATTTCTAAGTTACCTAACACGAGCCAAACAACAACTAGAATGATTAACCCTCTCGGAGCACTGACCTCTTTTTCGGGTTGACGTTCACCCATTAGCCAAACGTAGCTGATCAGCGCGTAGACAACCCCAGATAGTCCACCAAAATTAGATGCACTATACAGCGATTGCCCCCAATTACAGAATAAGGCAGATACTAAAAAGATCGTTAGTAATTTACCGGAGCCTAGCCTACGTTCAACTTGGCTAGCTAAATACCACCACAAAACGAGGTTAAAAATGAGCTGAGATAGGGAAAATTGAACGAATGCAGGGCTAAACCACCGCCAAAGTTCAAATTGCTGCCCTTCCCGTGGCCATGCAAGATAACGTAGCACATCAAGGTGCTGGGTTATGGCTAACCAAAAATAAACGCCAGCACAGATCAGTATGACGGCGATGGTTAAAGGACCTGATTGTGCTTTGAGATTAGCCAAGGTCAAAGTGTTGCGATATTTAAACGCGGTTTGGGTGTTACCTATTTTCCAGCTTGCTTCGGTATAACGGGGGTTTGATGGATCTTGCAAAAAAAGGTTAAGCTCTTGCTGTACTTTTGCGAGATATTGCTCATCTTGAAGCCAAAGCTCTATTTGCTGCTGCTCTGGAACAGGATGGACTTTTAATTCGATATGTTGGCTTGCCATATAATCGACAAAAGCCTGGGCCATTCTGGGATTTGTGAATGAAACAACATGGATCATGAATGGATTTTCTCGCTTAGAGAGCCGTAACGGCTTGTGGATATTCCCTCAACCAAGCCTCAAAACCACCATTGATACTGTAGACGGATTCGAAGCCAATATTAATTAAGTACTGTGCAGCTCCTTGGCTGCTATGACCGTGATAACACATCACCATGATGGTCTGCTCATAGTCTGTTTGTGCTAAAAATGCGCTCAGTGTTTCATTGGTCAAATGATAGGCGCCACTTGCGTGCCCCGCACGGAAGCTTTGTGGGTCACGAACATCCACTAATATCGCAGTGCCATCAACCCAATGTTGGTATGCCTGTGCAGGCGTTAGCGTCTCAAATTGTTCCATAAAATACCGAATTATAAAGGTGATGAAATAATAAAAGACACCCGCAATAAGATACGGGCGCCGTCAGATTAGCAAGTTTAGGTGAACAATTAGTAGAACGAATGCTCACCACGTTGGTGCTCAGTAAGATCTTTAACACCTTTTAGCTCGCCTTCAAACATTTTGAGAAGTTCTTTTTCAATCCCTTCTTTTAATGTGACATCGACCATTGAACAGCCGTTACAACCGCCACCAAACTGTAAAATAGCAAAGCCGTCATCAGTGATCTCCATCAGTGAGACACGACCGCCATGGCTTGCAAGTTGTGGGTTAATTTGTGATTGTAAAACATACTCAACACGTTCGATAAGAGGTGCGTCATCAGAGACTTTGCGCATTTTTGCGTTAGGCGCTTTGAGCGTCAGTTGTGAACCCAACTGATCTGTCACGAAATCAATTTCTGCGTCTTCTAAGAATGGTGCGCTGATCTCATCAACATAAGCGGATAGGCGCTCAAATTTCAATTCTTGGTCTGTTGCTTCAACAGCGTCCGGTGGGCAGTAGGAAACGCCACATTCAGCAGAAGGTGTGCCTGGGTTGATGACAAACACGCGAATTTGGGTGCCTGGCTCTTGGTTTTCCAGTAATTTGGCAAAATGAGCCTGTGCTGCTTCAGTAATATTAATCATAATCATTTGCTCAATAATAGTTGACCGCTTTAGTTGGTTATAATACGCCCATTTGCCCCATTCCTACAAGGTGCGACAGAGTGACCAAGCCTGTACTGTCTCTACACCCGCACAAATCAGCAATTGTGCCGCGGCTTGCATCGTCGCGCCTGTCGTCAGCACATCATCAAAAATAGCGACGTGCTGCCCTATGACAGGGGTTGTTAGGGTAAATGCGCCATTAAGATTGCTGTGGCGGTGTTTACGTTTTAATGTTATCTGAGCCAGTGTATCACGAGTGCGCAATAATGAATTTCGTGAATAGGCAATATTTAACCACTTGGCTAAATATTCACCGATAAAAGCAATGTGGTCAAATTCACGTAACCATAGCCGCTTAGGGTGTGAAGGGATTGTCAAAAGCCTATCAGGCTTAGGCCAAAGCTGCTGGCGATAACCATTAAGCCAATGTAATGCGTACACTTTAGCAAGCGTGAAAGCTAATTGAGGCTGTGGGTTAAACTTATAACGATGGATTAATTTACGTAAAGGGGCTTGATAGGGGCTAACAGCGATTAACCGATGCCACGCAGGCGGCTGAATTAAGCAGCGACCACATAGGATGTGGCCTTGTTCGGCTGGTAGTGCGCACCGATGGCAGACATTTGACATGGTTGGGATACGCTTTATGCAGAACGCACAAATCCCGTGATCCACTAATTTTAATGGCTGCTGGCATAGCCAACAGGCACCTTGCATTGTTAGCATAAGCATATTCCTGTGAAAAAAGAGAGTGTAACCATGACGCAGTTGTACTGGGAGACAATCGGTGAAGGTTCTCAAGATCTTGTGTTGCTGCACGGATGGGGGCTGAATGCCGAAGTGTGGCGTTCCATTATTCCGCGAATCTCACCGCATTTTCGTTTGCATTTAGTTGACATGCCTGGCTATGGTCGTAGCCAAGGGTTTGATGCGATGAATTTAGCCGCGATGGCTGATACTTTATGGCAGCAGGCGCCTAAAGAGGCTATTTGGCTCGGGTGGTCACTGGGGGGATTAATCGCCAGTCATATTGCACTTAGCCATCCTCAGCAGGTAAAAGGATTGATTACGGTCGCTTCATCACCTTGTTTTCAAGCCCATGAGGGGAGCTGGCCAGGGATAAAATCAACGGTGCTACTTGGGTTTGAACAGCAACTATCGACAGATTTTCAGCGCACAGTCGAACGTTTTTTAGCATTGCAGACGTTAGGCACTGAAAGCGCTCGTCAAGATGCTAAATTGCTAAAATCTGTGGTGCTCGAGCAGCCTATGCCAAAAGTGGAAATTCTAAATGCAGGGCTAGAAATTTTACGTATTACAGATTTACGTGAGGAGCTTAAAGCTCTCACCGTGCCATTTTTACGTCTTTATGGTTACTTAGATGGTTTGGTGCCACGTAAAGTCGCGACATTACTTGATGAACGTTATCCTAATTCACCTTCTGTTGTGATGCGCCATAGCGCTCATGCACCCTTCATTTCCCATCCAGATGAATTTTGTGAATATTTACTGGACTTTCTGGCACGATTGGAAGAGTGACCTATTAGCTCAGTGGCAATAAGCCACTGAGTAAAATGATAAAACTAACGTTGCTGGGTAGGCGAAAATAGGGCATAAGGGGGAGCTGGTGCGTTGTGCTGCCCAGAAAGATGTGCGTCATGGAGCGCTAAAGGGGATTTATCCCCTAGAAATAGTTCGCCATAAGATGGAGGAACGGCAGAGCTGGTAGAGCCAACCGTGTCTTCTGCCATCAACGCCTCGGGTGGGGCGGAAGGCTCAAAAGGGAGTGGTGGCGCGGACGGCGCAAAAAGGTTTGCACGATGGGTTGCCGTTTGTTCTTGGTCGGCGGCGGGTGGTCGGTGGTAATAAAACTTTTTGTATTTCAATGTTTCGGTAGAATAGCCATTTTCAAGGTTATAAGCCGTAGCTTTGCTAATCAGCGTCGTAAGAAAGGCGTCAATACTATAGAATTTTTCAACACCGACATTAGGGTCAAAGAGGGTGAAAGTTGTGACATCATCCGCTGGATTTTTACGGATATAGGCCGCTAATGTATCTTTACCGGCAAAAATTTGTATCCCTGTCTCTTTATTGCCTGTTTCAGCCTGCCGGGCGTCTTCACGTAACCCTAGTTTAATTTCAACAGGCGTTTTTATTTGAAAAAAATAGCTAAGCTCAGTTTCACTCGCTGTGATAAATCCATTTTTTGCCATAAATTGGTCATATTGCTTTAACTTGGGGCAACGCATTTGTTCCGCAGCGGTATTAAAGCAGGCCTCTATTAGGCTTTTATCGGATTTGGTAATGAGTTTTGATAAATTATTGGGGTATCTGCTGAGTAATTTTTTAAATAAAACCTTATTTAATGAGGGGTCGAGCTCATCAACGTTTTTAAGTGCTTTATTTTTTAGTGCATTAAAATATTGTTCAGCTAATTGATGAACGCTGTCACTATATTTTTTGAAATGTTGGCTGCTTTCAACATCTGCTTTTCGGTGGGTTGCGAGTGATTGTTTTACGCCTAAACCTCGGCGATCAATTTTGCTAGAGCTGGCATGATAGTCTTGATAGCGTTTAATCACATCTAAGGGTTTTTGGATATCAAGTACTTTTTTGATACTTGTTGTGAGTAATTCATGGGAGATATCGGTTTTATTTGAAGTTAAGTGAGTACGATTAAGATAATCTTGCGCTCGCGATAACAAGCTGATGTAACTGTTACCACTATTTTTCACTGAGGTAACGAGGAAATAAGCGGTAAGGCCTTTGGTTAAATTATATTTCACTTCTGATGGGATTGCTTGATAGCCGAATTGACGAAGGTAATTAAGCGTATTATTTAAAAATAGGCTTTTATCAAATCTTGTCATACATACTTCCTCTTTTAACCTGAATGAAGTCATGTATTTTAGTGAGTAATTTGATTAAAACTTTAAAAAAGAGACATTGTCGAGGTCGCGTAAGTCATTCACAGAGCGGGGGTGACTTTATTTTATATAAAGGGTGTGAGCAATTACTGCTTTCGGGGCATCCTTTACAGCTTGTTCCGGTTAAACAGGCTGTTATATCGACTTTTTCGATTTTGTTCATTGCGACTAGTTTATCGAGCATCGCTTGGATAAGTGATTTAGGGGCATGGAGTCGTTGGCTGAGTAAGTCGAGGTCAGCTTGCCCATACAGTGCAATGAAATCCCTAATTTGTAACAAGCTGACCATTGTTATTCCCCGTTAGTGGCAGGCCTTGCCTGAGCAGTCGGAACAAGATTTGGCGGTTTGATTTGCCAGATTCAGTGTTACTCTGCTCCGTGCTCGGCGCAATAAGGTAAACAGCACAAGATTAAATATGATAACTGCAACAATAATAATTAAGCTGCTTTGCGGGTGCTGGCTAAAAGTTGCAGCTTGGTAGAACAGAGCCGCAAGGCTATAAGCCACATTCAGCCCCCATAAAATGGAGAATGCCATCCAGCTTTTATTGGTTTCACGAGCGATAGCCCCCATGACCGAAACACAAGGGACATACAGCAAGACAAAAATAAGGTAGCTGTATGCGGCAATATCGGAACCAAATTTGGCTGCCATGGTGCCCATGGATCCAGAAGCCATTTCACCATCGCCTTTACTTGCCTCGATTGGATTAGAAAGTGCACTTAGGGTAAAGGTCTCTTTCAAACTATCCCAAGTTTCTGCGACTGCATCCCCCAACTCATCGAGTAAATCAAAGGATTGGGCATCGAATGGCTCGGCTGTGATATTTTCCGCGGTGTAGAGGGTGTTTAATGTTCCTACAACAACTTCTTTTGCCATCGCACCAGTAATCAAACCAACAGTGGCTTGCCAGTTATCGGTATGCACTCCGATAGGCTGTAAAACAGGGGTAATCACTTTACTGACGGAAGCAAGAGCGGAGTCATTAATATTATCGACAGGTTTTCCTGAAAGGGAAAAACTATTTAAAGCGCCGATAAACATACTGGCAACCACGATAACTTTACCCGCACGGATCACAAAGCCTTTTAGGCGCTGCCAAGTTTGGATCAACAGTGTTTTTAGGTGGGGCACATGATACACCGGGAGTTCCATCACAAAAGGAGAGGCTTCACCACGCATTAAGGTATGTTTGAGTAGCAAACCCGTTAAGATAGCGACAACAATTCCGAGGATATAGAGTGAAAAAACAATACTTGCGCCACTTTTCCCAAAAAACGCGGAGGCGAATACCGCGAAGATAGCGAGCCGTGCACCACAAGACATAAATGGAGCCATTAATACGGTAATGAGGCGCTCACGAGGTGCATCCAACGTACGTGCGCCCATAATAGCGGGAACATTGCAACCAAAACCCACAATTAATGGCACGAAGGATTTACCCGGTAAGCCCAAGGCCTGCATTAATCTATCCATCACAAAGGCGGCTCGTGCCATATAGCCCGAGTCTTCTAAGACAGATAAAAACAGGTACATCATACCAATTTGCGGTACGAGAGGGAGTACGGTATTGATACCGCCACCAATACCTTGTGCAAGGAAGACGGTGAGCCAATCAGGGAAACTGAAATACGCCCCTACCCACTGAATACCATGGATAAAGATGGCTTCTGAGGCACCTTCAAAGAACGGCTGCAAAGCGCCACCAATATTAATTGCCAAGACGAACATTAAGTACATGACAAATAAAAAAATCGGAACGCCAAGCCAGCGGTTAAGGATGAGTCTATCAAGGGATTGCGTTAATTTGTTGGGCTCCGCGGCACTGTTATTGATGGATTTCTCACAAATCGCTGCAATGGATTGGTAGCGGGCATCGGCAATTAACAGTTCAGGCTCTTCATTTAAGCTAGCTTTTAAGTGCTGTTGAGTTGCCTGCAATTGCGCTTCTGTAATATTCGCGCGCTGGCGGCTATAAATATCGCCTTCGAGTATCTGCAATGCTAACCAACGACGTTGTTGCTGACTAAATTGCTGCGCCGAGATCTGCTCAGAGAGTGAATCCACCTCTTGTAATAAGGCCGCCGGATATTCAACCAGCGCTGTCATATTGTTCTGAGGATGTTTATCAATCGCTTGTTTGAGTTTATCAATCCCTGTCGCACGGGTTGAAACCAACGGAATGACAGGGCAACCCAACTGCTGTTGCAGTTTTTCAACATCAATCTCAATGTGTTGGCTTTGTGCAATATCCAACATATTAAGTGCGATGATGCAAGGTACTCCCAACTCCACTAATTGCAAAGTGAGGTAGAGGTTGCGCTCTAAATTAGAGGCATCGACGACGTTAATCAGCATATCGGCTTCGCCGCTTAAAATAAAATAGCAGGCGATTTGCTCATCGAGAGATGTCTGTTCTGAAATGGTGGTTAGCGAATAAGTACCGGGCAAGTCAACTAATTCAATATGATGCTCAGCCGTATTAAAACGCCCAACTTTCCTTTCGACGGTGACACCAGCCCAGTTACCAACCCGTTGGCGAGAGCCAGTTAATTGGTTAAATAGCGTTGTCTTACCTGCATTTGGATTGCCAATGAGGCCGATGGTTAATGGTTTCATAGTGTTTACCGATAATAAAAATACAAAATAGTAACGTGGTATAACAACACCTGATATTAAGTCGGCGTGGCTTCATCAAGGTTGAGTAAGGCGAGATCTTTTTTTCGTAGTACAAGACTAACTCGATGCGTTTCGATTTGTATTGGGTCTCCTAAAGGAGCAAAACGTACTACTTTAAAAATGGAACCCGGTAATAAACCAAGCGAGAGCAGTTTTTGTCGGTAAGCGGGGCTTATCTGCGGTGAAAAACCGAGTATTTTGTAGCTGTGTTGAGGAAGTAGTGACATATCGCCTTCCATTAGTCATAGGTAATAATACTGATGATTGTTATTAAGAGAGATACAAGTAAAAAGTCAGCATAAACAGAAAAAAATCTAATCAATAATGATAATAATAATCATCAACTATTCGTTATATTTAGCCTCTTTTTTCGTCAAATTTAATTGATGTGGATCAACTAAGCATTGAGTTTGCCGCGCACCAAGGCGAAACCCAATAAATTTATAGAGTAAATTAAAATCGATTAATGTATTTGTTTTGTTAATTATTCACGGGGCGAAATAGCTTGGGCGTGAGTAAAAACCTCTACAATCAAAGAGAAATCGGATTGTAGAGGTTGAGGGATTAGCGTTTTTTACCGAATGCGGCAGCGAGGGCATCACTCATCGCACTGTTTCCAGTGGCGGCTTGGTTTTTCCGTGACATGTCACGTTGTGCAGATTGCGGTTTACGTGAGTTTCTCTCTTGCTGGTCATTATGGCGGCGTGGTGCGCTATTGGTATCGCCGGGTTGTTCATCAAGGCGCATCGATAAGGCGATACGTTTGCGAGGGATATCAACATCCATCACTTTTACTTTAACGATATCACCTGCTTTAACCACTTTATGTGGGTCTTCAACATAGCTGTTAGACAGCGATGAAATATGCACTAAGCCATCTTGATGCACACCAATATCAACGAAAGCGCCGAAATTAGTGACGTTAGTCACCGAACCTTCCAAAATCATGCCTGCGACTAAGTCATTCATGGTTTCAATGCCTTCGGCAAAGGTCGCCGTTTTAAACTCAGGGCGTGGGTCGCGGCCCGGTTTGTCCAGCTCTTTGATAATATCGGTAACAGTAGGAACCCCAAACTGCTCTGTTGTGAAGTCGCGAGGGCTTAAGCTATTTAAAACAGAGGAGTTGCCCATAATCTCTTTAAGGGGCAGGCGAACAGTTTCGAGGATCTTTTCAACAACGGGATAAGCCTCTGGGTGAACGCCAGAAGCATCAAGTGGGTTATCGCCGTTGGTGATCCGTAAGAAGCCCGCACACTGTTCAAAGGCTTTTGGCCCTAAGCGAGTGACTTTTAGAAGCTGTTTTCTATCTGCAAAACGGCCATTCTCATCGCGCCAATTTACCACGTTTTGCGCGATCATTTTGCTTAGACCTGCAACGCGGGTTAGCAAGGCAACAGAAGCGGTATTCAAGTCAACGCCGACAGAGTTTACACAGTCCTCGACCACGGCATCGAGTTTACGAGCTAATTGAGTTTGGCTCACATCGTGTTGATATTGACCAACACCAATCGATTTCGGGTCGATTTTCACTAATTCGGCGAGGGGGTCTTGTAAGCGGCGTGCGATAGACACGGCTCCGCGCAATGACACATCAAGATCAGGGAACTCTTGAGCGGCCAGCTCTGATGCCGAGTAAACGGAGGCCCCCGCTTCACTCACAATCACTTTCTGTGCTGTGACTTCGGGGTACTGTTTTTGCACGTCAGCAAAGAAGCGCTCAGTCTCTCTTGAAGCCGTTCCGTTACCGATAGCGACTAACTCGACTTGGTGTTTTTGACATAAGGCCGCAACGCTAGCCGCCGCTTTAGCCGCTTGACCTGTGTGTGGATAGATAGTATCCGTTGCGATAAGTTTACCTGTCGCATCCACCACCGCGACTTTCACCCCTGTCCGTAGACCCGGATCTAACCCCATAGTCGCCCGCATACCGGCTGGTGCCGCCATCAATAAGTCACTGAGGTTACGCGCAAACACATTGATTGCTTCTTCTTCTGCTTTTTCGCGCAGTGAGCTCATAATCTCAGTTTCGAGATGTAGCAATACTTTGACGCGCCATGTCCAGCTAATAACCGCTTTACGCCATTGGTCTGCTGGTGCATTATTCAATCGAACATCAAGGTGACGAGTAATGATCTCTTCACAGTAACTTTCTTTTGGTGGCTCTTCAAATTGCGGGTCACAGTTTAGTGATAACTGTAAAATACCTTCATTACGACCACGGAACATGGCTAATGCGCGATGCGACGGAACGGAAGAAACAGGTTCTTGGTGATCAAAGTAGTCACTAAATTTAGCGCCTTCGGTTTGTTTGCCATCGATAACTTTGGAAACCAAATGGGCATTTTTCAGTAAATAGTCGCGAACTTTAGCTAATAATGCTGCATCTTCGGCGAAACGCTCCATTAAGATATAACGAGCACCATCGAGAGCCGCTTTCGTATCTGCCACGCCATTTTCGGCATTGACAAAGGATTGAGCGACATCATCGGGGGATTGAGTGGGGTCATTCCACAATGTGTCTGCTAACGGCTCTAGGCCTGCTTCGATAGCAATTTGCCCACGAGTGCGGCGTTTGGGCTTAAAGGGCAAGTAGAGGTCTTCAAGCTCGGTTTTATTTAAGGTGTTATTGATAGCAGCGGCGAGTTCGGGAGTGAGTTTGTCTTGTTCTTCGATTGACTTGAGGATGGTTTGCTTGCGTTCATTTAACTCTCGTAAATAGCCTAAACGGTTCTCTAATTGGCGAAGCTGAGTATCATCAAGGCCTCCTGTGACTTCCTTACGATAACGAGCAATAAAAGGAACCGTATTCCCTTCATCTAACAAGGTGATAGCAGAAAATACCTGTTTCGGTTGAACTTGTAGCTCTCCCGCGATTATTTGGCTTAGAGTTTCATTCATGTCGCTTTTTAATACCTAGTCAAAGAATGGTTAAAAAATTTATGGCACTGTTATACTTGCACAGAAGCAGAATTTCTAGGGTGAACTTTGCTAAAGTTAAAGATTAATTCTGTATATAATTTATAATTATCTAACTTGCTTACTGATTTATGAAGGTTATGAATAAGAGTCTCTTAATCACACGCGAAGGTTGGGATGCGCTAGACAAAGAACTTAAATATCTTTGGAAAGAGGAGCGCCCAAGAGTCACTCAGTCGGTTTCTGAAGCTGCGGCTCAAGGTGATCGTTCAGAAAATGCGGAATATATTTATGGTAAAAAGCGTTTGCGAGAGATTGATCGTCGAGTACGCTTTTTATCTAAAAGATTGGATCAACTAAGAATTGTCGAACCAGACCCACGGCAAGAAGGGCGAGTCTTTTTTGGCGCATGGGTGAAATTAGAAGACGATAATGAAAATATCAGAATATTCCGATTGGTCGGTGCCGATGAGTTTAATCCATCCAAAAATTGGATTTCTATTGATTCTCCAGTTGCTCGCGCGCTAGTTGGTAAGCAGGTTGATGATGAAATTACGGTGAATACACCTGGGGGGCGGGTAACCTATACAGTGTTAGAAATTAGTTATAAACCGCTAGTCCTATAAGGCGTAAAATTATTCATTAAATTTCAAGTTGATGGTAAATTAGGACGTTAACTATCTTATATTTTACTTATACACAAAATAATTCAGGTGATATGCCGTTATTAAGCGCAAGTAAAAATTTATCGTCATGACTATTTTTGTGATTTAGATAGCAGCGCTTTGTAACACCCATACAGCTTGGAGCATGGTGGGTATATTCTTATTTTAAAAATAATTTCGATAGATTGCACATCTTGAGGGCTACAAAATGCAAGAAAGCTATAAAGTTCTTGTCGTCGATGATGATATGCGTTTGCGTGCCTTGCTTGAACGCTACCTCACAGAGCAAGGATTTCAGGTACGTAGTGCCGCGAATGCTGAACAAATGGATAGGATCCTAACGAGGGAGTCGATTCATCTAATCGTTTTAGATTTGATGTTGCCAGGTGAAGATGGTCTGTCAATTTGTCGTCGTTTACGCAGCCAAAACAATCCAATACCGATTATTATGGTAACGGCTAAAGGTGAAGAGGTTGACCGTATTGTTGGTTTAGAGATTGGCGCCGACGATTACATTCCTAAACCTTTTAACCCGCGTGAATTACTTGCACGTATTCGTGCTGTATTACGTCGCCAAGCAAATGAATTGCCAGGCGCACCATCTCAGGATGATGCGATTATTACCTTCGGTAAGTTTAAACTGAACCTAGGCACCCGTGAAATGTTCCAAGGCGAAGAAAATATGCCTTTGACGAGCGGTGAGTTTGCTGTACTTAAAGTATTGGTTTCGCACCCAAGGGAACCATTATCTCGTGATAAGCTGATGAGCTTAGCGAGAGGCCGTGAATACAGTGCGATGGAACGTTCAATTGACGTTCAAATTTCACGTTTACGTCGTATGGTTGAAGAAGATCCAGCTCACCCTCGCTACATTCAGACAGTCTGGGGCTTGGGCTATGTATTTGTGCCGGACGGTAGTAAAGCATGAAGCGACTGAGGTTCTCTCGCCGTAGTACATTTTCGCGTTCGTTATTTTTGTTTGTTGCATTACTGTTTGCCAGCCTTGTCACCAGCTATATGGTGGTGCTGAATTTTGTTGTTATGCCAAGTTTGCAGCAATTCAACAAAGTGTTGGCTTATGAAGTGCGAACATTAATGACGGAGCGGATGGTGCTGCAAGATGGAACCACAGTACGGGTCTCTCCCGCATTACGTAAAAAAATCTACAATGAGTTGGGGATCACCTTTTATGCTCAATCAGCCGCGATGGAAGAAGGCTTAAATTGGGCGAAAGAATACGATTTTCTCAGCGAAAACATGTCGGAATATATTGGTGGCGAAGCCCAAGTGCGTCTTGAGCTTGGCCGCGAATATCCTATTCTTTGGTTGACCTCCTATCTTGCGCCTGATATCTGGGTGCGTGTGCCATTAACTGAAATTGGGCAAAACCAATTTTCGTTAGTATTCCGTTATACTTTAGCTATTTTCCTGTCTATTTTTGCAGGGGTCTGGCTCTATATTCGTTACCAAAACAAGCCATTACTTGAACTTGAATACCATGCAGGGCAAGTGGGAAAAGGGGTCATATTACCCGCCATGCAAGAAAAAGGGGCAACTGAGGTAAGAGCCGCGATCCGCTCCTTTAATCATATGGCTGCGGGCATAAAGACGCTTGAAAATGATCGGACAATTTTAATGGCGGGGGTCAGTCATGACTTACGTACCCCACTGACACGGATCCGATTGGCGACGGAAATGATGAGCCCTGAAGATGGCTACCTAGCAGAATCCATCAATAAGGATATTGAAGAGTGTGATGCGATTATTGGTCAGTTTATGGACTACCTGAAAACGGGTCAGGAAATGAATATGGAGTTTTGTGACCTAAATAGCATCCTCAATGAGGCAGTTACCGCTGAAACGAGCGTGACTGGTGAAATTGAAACGGCACTGGAGCCGGGTAGTCTGATCGTGAATGCGAATCCATTAGCCATTAAACGCGCCATCACCAATATGATTGTTAACGCTTATCGCTATGGTAACGGCTGGATCAAAGTGAGCAGTGGCAAAAATGAGGATTCGGTTTGGTTCCAAGTGGAAGATGATGGTGCAGGTATCAAAGAAGAAGATATTCAACGCCTCTTCCAACCTTTTGTGCAAGGTGAAAAAGCCCGTAGCAATAAGGGAACAGGGCTAGGATTGGCAATTATCCGCCGTATTGTCGATGCCCATGAAGGTAGTATCGAAATCCATAAAAGTGAACGCGGCGGTTTCGCCATTCGTGCACTCCTGCCATTGAAAGAAAAAGAAGAGTAACCATTGTCGGTAGTGGGTCGTATAAAACGACCTACCTTCTATTTTATTTCGGTATTAACGCCTATCTTACGCGCCAGTCATCATATAAAAAATAACTTACTCTATAAGTAATACCATCGTTATATAAAAGATCTGATAGTTATTTTATTTAGATAATAAACATAAATAAAATAACTCAGGTGAATTTATGCATATCAATTTTTCTAAACCTATTTGCTGTTTTCAGAGTAAAGCGGCATTAGCTTTCGCTGGAATAGAGGGAAAGCAAAAGCAGGCTACACTCTCCACGGGAATAATTAATATCAAAAACACAGTCGTAGGGCTGTTTCAAGAACCCAAAAAGGCCTTTAAGCAGGTGAAATGGAGCAAACAACTGGCAACCGTTATACAACTACCTCCAAATCAACCCTTAGCATCGAAAGGGGCATTATCTATTCCTATGCCACCCCCTATGCCAAAGCCTGATATTAAGCCCGCTCAAACAGGAGATGGCGGAAAAACAGGGATGGATCAAGTGATTGCCGAACTTAAAAATAGCCCAGTATTTAAAGCCAATGCGCAGAAATACCAAGCCGCAGCCACGGAGCAACCGACGTCGACAAATACACCGCCACCTCCACCGCCGATGGCAGAATTTGCGGGTCTTCGCAACAATATAGCGGCATTATCGCAGACCACTCATGGTAAAACGGGGATGGATCAAGTGATTGCTGAACTTAAAAATAGCCCAGTATTTAAAGCCAATGCGCAGAAATACCAAGCCGCAGCCACGGAGCAACCGACGTCGACAAATACACCGCCACCTCCACCGCCGATGGCAAAATTTGCAGGTCTTCGCAACACTATAGCGGCATCATCGCAGACCACTCATGATAAAACGGGGATGGATCAAGTAATCGCTCAGCTCAAACAACATCCGGTTTTCAAGTCAAATAAAGAATAATGAATATTTGCTTGTTGTTTGCGTAGCTGGCGTGAGGCTCAATTTTCGCTGATTATCTGCCTGCTTTATCATAAAGCAGGCACCACGCGAGATGACCATTTTGTGATGGTAGTCTGACCGCATACGCAAATTGCTGATTTTAATCCCTTGATGGCAAGCGCATGTTTCTCCCTTGAAACGGTGAATTAAACCGTATTATCAAAATAGAGAAGCAGTAAAAAAGGATTTTACGACTTTTTTATGACAGTTTGTCATGGTGGTCTCAATATAGAGATATTCTGCTCTGTATTTCATTACTTATTGATTTTATGGTCAATTTTGTTTTTTTAAGCTGCTGTTTTTTTCGATAGCTAGACGAAAATCGTCAATTGTCATAAAACTGTCATAAATCAGACATGTTGTTGTCATCAAATTGTCCTATTTTTCCTACCGTGACATTTCACCAACAATTTACTACTTAATTGTTTCTATACATCCCCGGAGGGATTATGAAAATGATGCGTACAACCTTAGCTAGCGTAATGGCAGCAACCCTTTCAATGACTGCAATGTCTTCTTTTGCTGCCACAAGCTTAACTGGCGCGGGTGCAACATTCCCTGCTCCAGTTTATGCTAAGTGGGCGGACTCTTATCAGAAAGAAACAGGTAATAAAGTGAACTATCAGGGGATTGGCTCTTCTGGTGGTGTTAAACAAATTAATGCAAAAACGGTTGATTTCGGTGCGTCTGATGCGCCATTAACCGATGAAAAATTGAAAGAAGATGGCCTATTCCAGTTCCCAACCGTAATCGGTGGTGTGGTACTGGCGGTTAACGTAAAAGGTATCCAGTCAGGTCAATTGACATTAGACGGTACAACATTAGGTGATATCTACCTTGGTAAAATCACCAAATGGAATGATCCTGCCATCGCTAAATTGAACCCAGGTGTTAACTTACCCGATCAAAACATTGCAGTGGTAAGACGCTCTGATGGCTCAGGTACGACGTTCGTATTTACGAGCTACTTATCAAAAGTCAGCTCAAGCTGGAAAAATGATATTGGTGCAGGCTCTACAGTAAACTGGCCGAAAAACAACGTCGCAGGTAAAGGTAACGATGGCGTTGCAGCTTTCGTCCAGCGTTTACCAGGCTCTATCGGTTATGTGGAGTATGCCTATGCGAAACAGAATAACCTTGCTTATACTAAACTCATTTCCGCAGATGGTAAGGTTGTTTCCCCAACAGGTGAAAGCTTCAGCGCAGCAGCGAAGAAAGTTGACTGGTCTAAGTCATTCGCTCAAGACCTGACTAACCGTAATGGTGAGAACGCATGGCCAATTACCTCAACCACGTTTATCTTAGTTCACAAAGATCAAGCGAATGCAGAAAAAGGAAAAGCTGTGCTCGATTTCTTTAACTGGGCTTATGAGAAAGGTGGTCAGCAAGCAGAAGCATTGGATTATGCTATCCTTCCTCAAGAAGTTGTGACAGCAATTCGTGCAGCATGGAAAACAGAAGTCAAAGATAGCCAAGGCAAACCACTGTTCTAATCAGTGAGCCTCGGGTTGGTAATGGTAGGCGGATGCTTAGGATTAACATCCGCCTTCTGACGTAGTAACTAAATCCTACTAAATAAAGTAGGTGTAGGATGAGACAAAGCGCATGGCCGAAAAAACAACGGCATTTAAAGCACCGAGCAAGTCAGGCGATGTGATATTTGGCGCATTAGTCAAAATTGCCGCGCTAATCACTTTGTTAATGCTTGGTGGCATCATTATTTCCCTTATTTTTGCCTCGTGGCCGAGTATGCAAAAATTTGGGTTTTCGTTTTTATGGACTAAAGAATGGGATGCTCCCGCTGAGGAGTTTGGTGCGCTTGTGCCTATCTATGGCACCATCGTCACATCACTGATTGCCCTGATTATTGCAGTACCCGTGAGCTTTGGTATTGCTCTTTTCTTAACTGAACTTGCACCTAATTGGTTAAAACGCCCATTAGGGATTGCGATTGAGCTTCTCGCTGCCATTCCTAGTATCGTTTATGGTATGTGGGGGCTGTTTGTTTTTGCGCCGCTGTTTGCGGAATATTTTCAAGAGCCTGTCGGCAATGTGATGTCGAGTATCCCAATTGTCGGTGAGCTTTTCTCAGGTCCTGCATTCGGGATTGGTATTTTGGCAGCAGGTATTATCCTCGCCATTATGATCATTCCTTATATTGCCTCTGTCATGCGTGACGTGTTTGAACAAACACCTGTCATGATGAAGGAGTCAGCATATGGTATCGGTTGTACTACATGGGAAGTGATCTGGAATATTGTTCTGCCTTATACACGTAACGGTGTGATAGGTGGGGTAATGTTAGGTTTAGGGCGCGCGCTTGGTGAAACAATGGCGGTGACCTTTGTAATTGGTAATACGTATCAACTGGATAGTTTCTCGTTGTTTATGCCGAGTAACAGTATTACTTCTGCATTGGCGAATGAATTTGCCGAAGCGGAAGGTGGTCTACATACCGCTGCGCTGATGGAACTTGGGTTAATTCTATTTGTTATCACCTTTATTGTTCTGGCGATATCAAAACTCATGGTTATGCGTTTAGCGAAGAACGAGGGCCGTTAATATGTCGACATCCGATAATATTGTCGTTAATCAAAAAGAACGAGCCCGTCGTCAGGCATGGCGACGCCAAGTTAACCGAATCGCTCTGTTTGTTTCGATGCTAACGATGGCATTTGGGCTGTTCTGGTTAATTTGGATTTTGTTCTCAACCGTTACCAAAGGGTTCGATGGCATGTCATTGAACTTGTTCACAGAAATGACTCCTCCACCGAATACGGAAGGGGGCGGCCTTGCTAATGCTATCGTAGGCAGTGGGCTGTTGATCTTGTGGGCAACGGTCGTGGGTACACCGCTTGGGATCTTAGCAGGCATCTATTTGGCAGAGTATGGTCGTAAATCATGGCTAGCTTCTGTAACGCGTTTTATTAATGACATTTTGCTTTCAGCACCATCGATTGTGGTGGGGCTATTCGTCTATACCATTGTGGTGGCGCAAATGCAGCACTTCTCTGGCTGGGCTGGCGTTATCGCATTGGCGTTGTTGCAAATTCCGATTGTTATCCGTACCACTGAAAACATGTTGAAGTTAGTACCGGATAGCTTACGAGAAGCCGCATATGCGCTAGGTACGCCAAAATGGAAAATGATTTTATCGATTACGCTTAAAGCATCTGTCTCCGGGATCATTACAGGTATTTTGCTGGCTATTGCTCGTATTGCGGGGGAAACCGCACCATTACTGTTCACATCACTGTCGAACCAGTTCTGGAGTACGGATATGAATGAGCCAATTGCTAACTTACCCGTCACTATCTTTAAATTTGCGATGAGCCCGTTCTCTGAATGGCAACAACTGGCATGGGCAGGGGTTCTATTAATCACCCTATGTGTCTTGTTAATTAACATCGTCGCACGTGTTGTGTTTGCTCAGAAAAAACACTAACCCCGGATTGAATAAAGATTTATAGAGAGAAGTTGCCATGATTAATGCAAATGATATTGCAAACAGTAAGATTAAAGTACGTGACCTTAATTTTTATTACGGGAAATTCCACGCATTAAAAAATATCTCATTAGATATCGAAAAAAATAAAGTCACCGCCTTTATCGGCCCATCTGGTTGCGGTAAATCGACCTTACTGCGTACCTTCAATAAAATGTATGAGCTGTACGGTGAACAGCGTGCGGAAGGTGAAATCTTACTTGATGGTCAAAATATTCTGACAGACAAACAGGATATCGCTCTGTTACGTGCCAAGGTCGGAATGGTATTCCAAAAACCAACGCCATTCCCAATGTCAATCTACGATAATATTGCATTTGGTGTACGCCTGTTTGAAAAACTCTCTCGTGTAGAGATGGATGAGCGCGTTCAATGGGCATTAACCAAAGCGGCTTTGTGGAATGAGACCAAAGATAAATTACATCAAAGTGGTTATAGCCTATCTGGTGGTCAGCAACAGCGTCTATGTATCGCACGTGGTATTGCTATCCGCCCAGAAGTGTTATTGCTTGATGAGCCGTGTTCAGCTCTTGACCCAATTTCAACAGGGCGCATTGAGGAGTTGATCAGCGAACTCAAATCTGAATACACCGTGGTGATCGTAACTCACAATATGCAACAGGCTGCGCGTTGTTCTGATTATACGGCCTTTATGTATTTGGGTGAGCTGATTGAGTTTAATAATACAGACAAGATGTTCACCACACCTGAAAAGAAACAAACTGAAGACTACATTACTGGTCGTTACGGTTGATATGGAGCCGACTATGGATACGCTGAACCACAACAAACATATTTCTGGGCAGTTCAATGCTGAACTGGAACATATCCATACAGAGTTGATGACAATGGGAGGGCTGGTTGAAGAACAGCTCACCAAAGCTATCACAGCGATGCATAATCAGGATGAGGCTCTTGCGCGCGAAGTTATCGAAAATGACCATAAAGTCAATATGATGGAAGTGGCTATTGATGAAGAATGCGTGAAAATTATCGCAAAACGCCAGCCGACAGCGAGCGATTTGCGACTGATTATGGCAATTTCTAAAACGATTGCCGAACTTGAGCGTATTGGTGATGTTGCCGATAAAATTTGCCAAACTGCATTGGAAAAGTTTTCTCACCAGCACCAGCCGTTATTGGTGAGCCTAGAGTCATTAGGCCGTCATACTGTGCAAATGTTGCATGATGTCTTAGATGCCTTTGCACGCATGGACTTGGAAGAAGCCATTCGGATTTATCGAGAAGATGAAAAGGTAGACCAAGAATACGAAGGGATCGTGCGTCAACTGATGACGTACATGATGGAAGACCCAAGGACTATCCCAAGTGTACTGACTGCGCTGTTTTGTGCTCGCTCTATTGAACGTATCGGTGATCGTTGCCAAAACATCTGTGAATTTATTTTTTACTATGTCAAAGGCCAAGACTTCCGTCATGTAGGTGGTGATCGCTTAGAAAAGATGATCACTAAGAAGGAATAACGAGGTAATGCCGCCAAGGGGCCGCCTCACGGTGACTCCTTGGTACAAACTTTCTTTTTCGTCTGGGGTGATACCCGCTCTAGTCAACCTTTAAACATTTCCGTTTTTCCTTTTTGTTATAAGAAAAGGCTATTCATGGTTTAGACCATAATTTAGGGCGTCTCCGATGGTGTTTGCCCTTTTTTTATATCCGCATTCTTATATTCTTTTTTGATATAAATATATTAACTAATAGTATTTCAAGAAATAAGCGTTCCTTGATAACTTGGGATGGTCAATTTACATAAGTTTACCGTCAGAGGTGTTCAATGAAAGCTCGCGTTTTAACTACCGCACTACTTGCAGGCCTTGCGCTGGTGGCCAATGTCGCCAATGCAGATAAGCTGGATGATATTAAGCAAGCGGGTGTGATCCGTATCTCTGTTTTTGACAGTAACCCACCATTTGGTTTTATTGACCCACAAACGAAAAAACTCGCGGGCTATGATGTTGATATCGCACAGGCGATAGCGGATGACCTTGGCGTCAAGTTAGAGTTGCGTCCAACCAACCCAGCAAACCGTATTCCACTACTGACTTCAGGTAAAGTCGATTTAATTGGGGCAAATTTCACTATCACTGATGAACGTGCTAAGCAGGTGGATTTTTCTATTCCTGATTTTGCAACAGGGCAAAAGTTTATTGCGCGCAAAGGGGTATTGAAGACGCCTGATGATATCGCACCTTTACGTATTGGTGCCGACAAAGGTACCGTGCAAGAAGTGACATTACGTGAACGTTATCCGAATACAAAAGTCATTTCTTATGATGATACACCACAGGCATTTGCGGCTTTACGCAATGGTAACGTACAAGCAATTACCCAAGACGATGCAAAATTAGTGGGATTACTTGGTAACTTACCTGAGAAAGTCAAAGCAGATTTTGAAATCTCTCCATTTAGCATCACTCGCGAATATCAAGCGGTTGCTGCCGCTAAAGGTGAAACACGTTTAATCGAAAATGTGAATAACACGTTGTTGAAGCTTGAAAAAGAAGGCAAAGCAGAACAGATTTATAACCGTTGGTTTGGCCCTGATACAAAGGCCGCTCAACCTCGCGGTGAGTTCAAATTTGCACCACTGGATCAGCAAAAATAATAGGCGTTCTCTTTCGCCGATTCCATGCTCACTGGTCGATAAGCATAGAATAAATAGCCCCGCATATTATCGCGGGGTTCTTAGTTATAAAAGGCAGCACTTATGTTTGAAAAATTAACGAGCGGCGAGTTTCTTTCTGAGCATTTTTTAGCTCCCGAGTATTTGGAATGGTTTGGTTATGGTTTTTTACTGACCCTCTGGATCTCCATTTGTACCATTATCGCTGCAACGTTATTAGGTTTTGTGGTTGCTGCGGCAAGGGATAGCCAAATTGCTCCGCTACGCTGGATTGTCGGAGTGTATGTTTCCGTTTTTCGCAATACCCCGTTGTTGGTTCAACTCTTTTTCTGGTATTTCGCTTCCGGTGAAATTTTATCATCGGATATGATGGCGTGGCTTAATACTCCCCACGAAATCACATTTGCGGGGATGGCGCTCAGTTGGCCTTCGTTTGAATTTTTAGCGGGTTTTATTGGCTTAACGTTATATACCGTACCATTTATTGCCGAAGAAATACGCTCCGGTATCCGTGGTGTACGACAAGGCCAAAAATATGCCGCTTTTGCGCTGGGTTTAACAGGGTGGCAAGCGATGAAACATGTGGTGCTACCCCAGGCCGTTAAAATAGCCATGCCACCTCTTCTTGGGCAATACATGAATGTCGTTAAAAACTCCTCTTTAACCATGGCGATTGGTGTGGCTGAGCTATCTTATGTATCACGTCAGGTTGAAAGCCAAACACTACAGACATTTACGGCATTTGGCCTAGCCACTGTGCTGTATATTGCGATTATCGCGGTAATGGAAGGTTGGGGGCAGTGGCGAGCGCAACGTAATTTAGTGGAGAGTGTGTAAGATGGATTTTTCAGTCATTGAGCAAAACTGGCAGTACCTTTTGTTTGGTGCGTTTCCAGATGGCCCTATTGAAGGTGCCGCATTAACATTAATTATCAGCTTGGTCGCGGGGGCAATGTCGATTGTATTCGGTACGCTTGGTGGTGTTGCCTTAGCGATGTTACGTGGTTTCTGGATGAACCTGTTCGCTGCTGTTTTAGGCTTTTTCCGCGCCATTCCCGTCATTATGCTGATTTTTTGGACTTATTTCTTTTTGCCCGTTGTGCTCGGAACCGAAATACCGGGTATCGCCTCAGTGATTTGCGCTCTCGCCTTAATCACGTCGGCGTATTTGGCCCATGCGGTTAAGGCGGGCATTTTAGCAATAGGCAAAGGGCAATGGCAGGCTGGCTTATCGTTAGGTTTTAGCCGTTGGCAAGTGCTTTGGCAAATAGTTTTACCCCAAGCATTACGCATGATGGTGCCATCGTTTATTAACCAATGGGTTGCGCTGATTAAAGACACGTCTTTGGCTTACATTGTGGGCGTTGCTGAACTGTCATTTTTGGCAACACAGG
Source organism: Providencia sp. PROV267 (assembly GCF_028477825.1). Taxonomy (NCBI): domain Bacteria; kingdom Pseudomonadati; phylum Pseudomonadota; class Gammaproteobacteria; order Enterobacterales; family Morganellaceae; genus Providencia; species Providencia sp. PROV267. The sequence continues at coordinate 64,333 of NZ_JAMPLX010000016.1, forward strand.
TGAATAACCGTGAAATGGTTTATCCACTCGAAATTTTCTTATTTGTCGCGTTTATTTACTTTGTCATCTGTCTGACATTAGAAATTGTCGCCAACTTGATAGCAAAACGTTTAAGCCATCATCGTGGGGCTAAACCATTTGCTGCGAAGCGGTCATTACTCTTTTGGCGCAGGCAGAAGCTACTCGCCTTATCGTAATCATCATAATGTGGCGGTGCAAATGGCGCCGCCACGATCACGCAAAAATTTCTTTTTTCTGTAAATTCCAATTCATCTTGCTGTATCAGTAAGTTATCGCACTTTTGAGTATTATCATCACGCAAACGTTTTCTTTTTTTCATTTTAACGGTAACACTCTCGATTTGTTTGTTGTAGGATAGGGCGAAAAAAACTTTTTTTGGGCGCAATATCTAATGAGTAATCAATCTTCTGGCTCTGTGCAACAACAGGGTCTGTTCCAACGCGTGTTTAAATTACAAGAACACGGAACAACGGCGAAAACTGAAGTCGTTGCAGGTTTTACAACCTTCCTCACAATGGTCTACATTGTCTTTGTTAACCCTCAAATTTTATCTGTCGCAGGGATGGACATTAAAGCCGTATTCGTAACGACCTGTTTAATTGCGGCTATCGGCAGTATTTTGATGGGGCTATTAGCAAACCTACCTATCGCGGTGGCGCCAGCAATGGGGCTAAATGCCTTTTTTGCTTTTGTCGTCGTTGGGGCGATGGGGTATTCATGGCAAGTTGCGATGGGCGCTGTGTTCTGGGGCGCTGTGGGTCTCTTTATTCTAACACTCTTTCGTATCCGCTACTGGATCATTGCAAATATTCCATTGAGTTTGCGTGTGGGGATCACCAGCGGTATCGGTCTATTTATTGCCATGATGGGGCTGAAAAATTCAGGTATTATCGTGGCGAATCCAGACACTTTAGTCTCCATTGGTAACTTCACCCAACATAACGTTTGGTTAGGTGCTCTGGGCTTTTTCATTATTGCAATTTTAGCTGCCCGTAATATTCATGCAGCAGTATTAGTTTCCATTGTGGTCACTACCTTGATTGGCCTTGCATTAGGCGATGTGAAGTTCAACGGCATCTTCTCTTTGCCGCCTAGCATTACCAGTGTAGTGGGGCAAGTCGATATTTTGGGATCACTGGACTTGGCGCTGTCTGGGGTCATCTTTGCTTTTATGTTGGTTAACTTATTCGACTCATCCGGCACAATGATTGGGGTTACGGATAAAGCTGGCATTACTGATGCTCGCGGAACATTCCCGCGCATGAAGCAAGCACTCTATGTGGATAGCTTAAGTTCTGTTGCCGGCTCTGCAATGGGAACATCATCGGTAACTGCTTATATCGAAAGCTCTTCGGGGGTATCTGTTGGTGGGCGTACTGGTCTGACTGCCATTGTGGTCGGGGTGTTATTCCTATTAACCATGTTTATTTCTCCTTTAGCGGGTATGGTTCCTGCTTATGCAACCGCGGGCGCGCTGATTTATGTTGGCGTGTTGATGACATCCAGTTTAACGCGTGTGAAGTGGGATGATTTGACGGAGTCGGTGCCTGCATTTATTACTGCGGTCATGATGCCATTTAGCTTTTCGATTACAGAAGGTATTGCATTAGGCTTTATCGCTTACTGTGCAATGAAGATCGGTACTGGTCGTTGGCGCGACTTAGGGTTATGTGTTGTTTTAGTTTCCATTTTATTTATTTTAAAAATGGTTTTAGTCGACGCCTAATCACCTTCCTTATCTAACGGCTCCCTTCTTGGAGCCGTTTTGTCATCAAATACTCTTAATTGCTATCAATTCGAGCTATAATCAATAAGACTGACAAGCAAAATGCAAAAAACCGTTTTAATTGCTGCTCAAGTGCTTTCACAGCTTGAGGGATTCTGCTAGATTCCGCAGCAGAAACTGACTTATCAAGGTATCAGACCATGAATTCACCAAAAAAACCGGCAAGTAAAACCGCCAGCAAAACCAAGAAAAAGTACCGTAAAACAAAAGAAGAGCTTAATGCAGAAGGGCGTGAGCGCAAACGCCAGAAAAAGCATCGTGGTAATAAATCAGGGGCGCGTTATCAAGAAAAATCAACGAATAGCAAGTCTGGAAATCAAAATCAGGCCCTAGACCCACGTGTGGGTAGCAAAAAACCGATTCCGTTGGTTGTTGATGATAATGCGGTGGTAACACGCCCAGCGCCCGCTAAAGAGCCGGCAGTAAAAGTTAAATTATCACCAGAGCAAGAGCTTGAAATGCTTGAGCAGGACGATCGTTTAGATAGCTTGTTGGCGCGTTTAGAAGATGGTGAAACGGTGACAGCGGAAGAGCAGGCGTATATTGATACTTGTTTAGACCGCATTGATGAGCTGATGTCTATTTTAGGTATTGAACTGACCGACGACGATGAAGAAGAAGACGAAGATAAACTGGATGACATTATGCGTATCCTGAAAAGTAAATAATCGTTTTTCTATCTCCTCCGGTGCACTGCTGGAGGAGGTTTTGGTTAAAATTCATTCAAGTCATGCGACTTTTGGTGCTGCATCAACTCTCTCTTGCCAATCACAAGTTATAATTTCTTTTATGTTATTATGTCGTGTATATAAGTTCGCCAATAAAAAAGCATAAGATACAGCCTGTAAGTAGGTATTCGGCGCAATTGAGGAATGTTAATGTCAGAGCAAAATATCGTTTGGGATCTCTCTCTCATCCAAAAATATAATTATTCAGGGCCACGCTATACGTCATACCCGACAGCTTTGGAATTTAACCAAGAGTATGATGAGAGTGCGTTTGTGGCTGCAACTCAACGCTACCCTGAAACCCCATTATCGCTCTATGTTCACATCCCTTTTTGCCATAAGCTTTGTTATTTTTGTGGCTGCAATAAACTGGTGACACGGCAAAAACATAAAGCAGATGAATACTTGCAGGTCATCGAAAAAGAGATTATTCAACGTGCAGCCTTATTAAAAGGGCGAACCGTTACACAGATGCATTGGGGCGGCGGCACACCTACTTATCTCGATAAGGCTCAAGTTAGCCATTTGGTCACTTTGCTCAAAACACACTTCCATTTCTCTGATGACGTTGAAATGTCGATAGAGGTAGATCCCCGTGAAATTGAACTGGATATGATAGATCATTTGCGCAGCGAAGGGTTCAACCGCCTGAGTATGGGGGTGCAAGATTTTAATAAAGACGTTCAGGTTTTAGTTAACCGCGAACAAGATGAAGATTTTATTTTTGCGCTCATTAATCGAGCAAAAGAAACGGGGTTTACATCAACCAGTATTGACCTGATTTACGGTCTACCAAAGCAAACCCCAGAAAGCTTTGCTTTTACCTTGAAAAAAGTGATTGAACTGTCACCGGATCGTTTGAGCGTGTTTAACTATGCTCATTTGCCTAACTTGTTTGCGGCACAGCGTAAAATTAAAGATGAAGACTTGCCAAGTGCTGAGCAAAAACTGGATATTTTGCAAGAAACCATCGCGACCTTAACCTCAGAAGGCTATCAGTTTATTGGTATGGATCACTTTGCCAAACCACAAGATGAGTTAGCCGTTGCACAGCGTGAAGGGATTTTACATCGCAACTTCCAAGGCTACACCACTCAAGGGGATTGTGATTTATTAGGATTGGGCGTATCGGCGATCAGTATGTTGGGTGATAGTTATGCGCAGAACCAAAAAGATTTAAAAACCTATTATGCGCAAGTAGAAGAGCAAGGGCATGCTTTGTGGCGTGGGTTAGTGTTAACCAATGATGACTGCTTACGCCGAGATGTGATAAAGACACTGATTTGTAATTTCCAACTTCATTATGCGCAAATTGAGGCGCTTTATCCTATCGAGTTTAAACGCTATTTTGCAGAGGATTTAGCGCTGTTAAAACCGATGGAAGAAGATGGCTTAGTCGAAATAACAGAAACCGCGATTAAGGTGACTCCTCAAGGGCGCTTGCTGATCCGTAATATCTGTATGTGCTTTGATGTCTATTTGCGTAATCAAATGCGTCAACGCCAATTTTCTCGTGTTATTTAAATACATGGCTCCATATTACAATGGAGCCGTTTGAGTATTTAGCGTTCGATTTTCTCTAGTAACTGGTAAGTCGCTGTAATGCGCTGAGGAATAGGTATCCATTTATTGGATAGCATAACAATGGCAATCTTCTCTTCTGGAATAAATATCGCGTATGTCGCAAAGCCATTGCTAGAGCCAGTCTTGTTATAATAAGCGCGTACTTCTGGCGCCATGGCTGGCTTAATCAATTCCACTTTTTGTGGTTTGAGAGCCATATCATCACGGTTGCCTTGCAGTAATTGTGAAAGCGACACCGGCCATGGATAGCTTTCCCACATCATATCCTGCACAAACGAATCGGTTAGGTAAACGCCAGTATGGGTGTTTTCAATCGCTTCTTGCCAAGTTTTCGCCACTTTAATGGATTGCATATTGATTTCTAAATAACGGATCAAATCTTTGGCATTGGACTTTAGGCCATAAGCCTCTGGACCAAGGATTGCTAGGTTTAAGCGAACAGGCTGATTTTGCTTATTGTAGCCTTGTGCGTAATATTTCTCTTGGCTTTTGGGAACATGGATATAAGTATGTTTTAAGCCAAGTGAAGGCAGCATCAATTTTTCCATAGCCTGAGAAAAAGGCATATTAAGTTGCTTTGCCGTCACGATACCAAGTAACCCAACCCCTAAATTTGAATAAGAACGATATTGTCCAACCTCATTGTCAGGAAGCCATTTTTGATAATACGCCATTAATTGATCGTTGGTTTTGATATCGCTAGGTACAAATAGCGATAACCCTGATGTATGGGTGGCTAAATTCATCACGCTAACATTATCAAAAGCACTGCCTTTTAATTCAGGTAGGTAATGACTGACACTTTGGCTAAAGTCGAGTTTTCCTTGAATTTGCGCATAAGTTGCCAGTGTTGCGGTAAAGGTTTTTGATAAGGAGCCAATTTCATACAGCGTCCTATCAGAAACAGGAATTTGGGTCTGTTTTGACTGAACACCGTAATGGTAAATAGCTTGTTTGCCATTCACTGAGATGGCAACAGACATACCCGGGATCTGTTCTTGTTTCATCAGGGGCTTGATAATGTCATCGACCTCTTGCTGTGTAAGGGCAAAGGCGGAAATCGATGTCATTGCTAAACTTAAGGCGATAAAAAGCCGCCCCTGACGAAAAATATTTTTCATAGAGTTATCCATTAAAGTAAAAGTTTTAGTTATTGATAATTAAAATTCAGGTATTCTAATTTCCACATGCCTTAGATGCTGAGGCATTGATTAATACCGTATTGTCCGATGATGAGCAAAGAGTATGCCTATTTTAAATTCTGATTTGAAACGATATAAAATTCGATGAGGTAAAAGAAAAACTTATGTCAGGGAATTATCGTCATCGTCTCCCTTTGAATGCGTTGAGAGCATTTGAAGCTTCAGCGCGGCACCTAAGCTTTACAAGAGCAGGGCTGGAGTTGAATGTGACCCAAGCCGCTGTGAGTCAGCAGGTACGTTTGCTGGAAGAGCAGCTTGGACTTGAGCTATTTATTCGCTTACCTCGGGGGCTGGCTCTGACCGATGAAGGGTTGGCTTTACTTCCTGTACTCAGCCGCTCATTTGACCAAATAGAGTCATTGTTACAACAATTTGAAGATGGGCATTACCATGAAGTCTTGAGTGTCTCCGTTGTCGGTACGTTTGCAGTAGGTTGGTTATTACCACGCTTACCCGCTTTTGCTGCATTGTATCCTTATATCGATTTGCGCATCATGACGCACAATAACGTGGTTAATTTAGCAGCTGAGGGGGTTGATTTTGCGATCCGTTTTGGGGAAGGATTGTGGCCATTAGCAGAAAATACGGCGCTATTTTCAGCGGCTCATACCGTACTGTGCTCTGAAAAAGTGGCCAATAAGTTAACTCATCCATTAGATTTAAAAGATCACAGTTTGATGCGCTCTTATCGTAAAGACGAATGGGAAAAATGGCAGATAGCAGCAGAGCTTGAGCCATGGCGAGTGAAAGGGCCAATTTTCGACTCTTCGCGCTTAATGGTTGAAGCTGCGCTGTTAACGGATGGCGTGGCGCTGGCTCCAAGTTGTATGTTCGAGCACGAATTGAGCGCCGGTACATTGGTTCAACCGTTTGATATTAGCGTCACTTTAGGGGGATATTGGCTGAGTCGATTGAAATCACGACCGATAACCCCTGCAATGGCTATCTTTCGTCATTGGCTACTTGCAGAGGTGCAGAAATAAGCCTGTGGTGATTTACTCGATACCCAACTCTTTTAATTTGCGGGTGAGAGTATTTCGCCCCCAACCTAATAAACGAGCCGCTTCTTGTTTGTGCCCATTCGTATATTTGAGGGCGCAATTTAGCATGGTATGCTCCATTAGAGGAACGGTTTGAGCTAATAAGTTTTCTTTACCTTCAGCTAATGCACTGTGTGTCCACTGCTCGAGCAGTTCAAACCATGATGGATGATGACTTGTGACAGACTGACGTGCTGCTGGCTCCTCGCTAGCATCGTCCGGTTGTGGGCTATCCAACAGGTCCTCTGGTAAATCTTGCGGTAGAATTTCTTGGCTAGCCGCCATAACCGTTAACCAGCGACAAACGTTCTCCAATTGCCTCACGTTACCGGACCAATGATAGCGTTGCAGAATATGTTCACTATCTGGATGTAGTACCTTACTATCGACACCTAGCTCTTTGGCAGTATTTTGTAAAAAATAATGGGCAAGACGTGGGATATCTTCTGTTCTTTCACGTAATGGTGGGAGCTGTACACGGATGACATTTAAGCGATGAAATAAATCCTCACGGAATAGCCCCTCTTTAACACGTTTTTCTAGATTTTGGTGTGTTGCTGCGATAATACGCACATCGACTTTTACCGGAGTATAACCGCCGATACGATAAAATTGCCCTTCCGCAAGAACTCTCAATAGTCGTGTTTGTATATCTAGAGGCATATCGCCAATTTCATCAAGAAATAGTGAGCCGCCATTAGCTTGCTCGAAACGGCCTTGCCTAACCTGTGTGGCGCCAGTAAAGGCCCCTTTTTCATGACCAAATAGCTCTGACTCAATGAGATCTTTAGGAATAGCCGCCATGTTGAGAGCAATAAAAGGGCCGTTGGCACGGGGGCTATGCTGATGCAGTGCATGTGCAACTAATTCTTTACCTGTACCGGACTCACCATTAATCAGCACACTAATGGATGAGCGAGAGAGGCGACCTATGATCCGATAAACCTCTTGCATAGCAGGAGCTTCACCTATCATGGTGGAAGAGACACTCTCCGTTTTCTGTTTCGAATCACGTTCGAGGTGGTTTTGTTCTCGGCTATGGCTCAAGGCACGTTCGACTAAAGCGACGGTTTCATCAATATCAAAAGGCTTAGGTAGGTAATCAAAAGCCCCCGATTGATAAGCATTTACCGCTGCATCAAGATCAGAGTGTGCCGTCATAATAATAATGGGAAGCGATGGGTGCGACTGCTTTAGCCGATTAAGTAAGGCTAAACCATCAATACCCGGCATACGAATATCTGATAACAAAACATCAGGGCAATCATGCTCTAAAGCGGCAAGAACAGCATCGGCACTGTCAAAGCAGGTGCAATGAAAAGAGGCACTATTTAAGGCGCGCTCAAGCACCCAACGAATAGAACTGTCATCATCAACAACCCAGATTTTTCCCTGCTGCATTGTTATCCCCTATTTTTTAATTGGTAGATAAATAGAAAATTCGGTATGACCGGGCCAACTGGTAAATTCAATTTTCCCAGCGTGCTGATCCACTAAACTGTGAACGATAGATAAGCCTAATCCTGTTCCGCCCTCGCGACCACTTACCATAGGATAAAACAACGTATCTTGGATAGCGGGTGGAATACCTGGGCCATTATCTTCAACATCAATACGAGCGGCTAAGCGATAACGCTCCCCTTGTAACATGACCTGAAATGCTGTGCGAGTGCGTAGCGTTATTGTGCCACCCGTATCGGAAAGTGCTTGTAACGCATTACGGATAATGTTGAGTAGAACCTGTTCAATTTGATCGGGATAGTACTCAAGATCAGGCAAACTAGGGTCATAATCGCGTATTAACGTGATATTTTCGGGCTTCTCTAATGACACTAGGCGCACGATATTTTCAGCGCTGTGATGAATACTCTGTTGCGTTTTTGGCCCAGGGTATTGAGGGCCAAGTAATCTATCGACTAATGCCCTTAATCGGTCGGCTTGTTCAATAATAACTTGCGTATATTCATTCAGTTTTGGGTCAGGTAATGCCCTTGAAAGCAACTGTGCAGCGCCTCTTAAGCCGCCTAATGGGTTTTTTATTTCATGAGCCAAACCCCGGATCAGCTCTCTTGCTGCCAATTGCTGAGCATTTTGTACCTGCTCTTGGCTGAGCCTGCGTTGGCTATCTAATTGAGACAGTTCCAACAAAATAAACTGAGCAGAGAAAGGCTGTGCACTTAACGACATGACATGGGAATGATTATTAAAAACGAGCGTAACTTCGTTATCGGTGAAGCTATGGCCCTCTTTTAAGCTATTTAACATTAGCTCATCATTTAAGGAGCAATAATTGCAAAGTACAGGTAATGGGGTGCCATATATTTTACGTTGGCTTTGGGCAAGTATTTGTAAAGCCGCATGATTGGCATAATGGATCACAAGGTCATAATCAACGATTAAGACGCTGTTTAACAGTGAATCAAGAATATGTTCCGGTGCTGGCAAATGTTCGGCTTTCATGTAATTCTGCTCCTGCACTATTTTGGTGCATTATACTTGATTTACCCAACAAAGCTGCAATTTGAATAACGGTGCCGTAAATAAAATGATACCACTGAAAGTAGGAGAAAAGGCCCCATCAGAGATGGGGCAAATGTTTCACGGCAACAAAGACTAGCAGTGGAACGGCGTGTTACACACTGTAGTACATTTCAAATTCTAATGGATGCGGGGTCATGCGAACGCGTTGAATATCGCTACGGAGTAGTTCGATATAGGCATCAATTGCATCGTTGGTGAATACACCACCGCGAATTAAGAATTCACGATCTTTATCTAGCTCAGCCAAGGCTTCTTCTAGTGAACCAGCCACTGTTGGGATCTCTTTTGCTTCTTCTGGTGGCAGGTCGTATAGGTTTTTATCCATGGCGTCGCCCGGATGGATTTTATTGATAATGCCATCAAGACCCGCCATTAATTGCGCAGCAAACGCTAAGTATGGGTTGGCTGCTGGGTCAGGGAAACGCACTTCAATACGACGCGCTTTGGTGCTTGCAACCACAGGGATACGAATAGATGCAGAGCGGTTACGTGCAGAATAAGCCAACATAACTGGTGCTTCAAAGCCCGGAACCAGACGTTTATACGAGTTGGTTGTTGGGTTAGTGAAGGCATTCAGTGCGCGTGCGTGTTTGATAATGCCGCCAATGTAGTAAAGCGCCATTTCTGACAAACCACCGTATTTATCGCCTGCAAATAGGTTAATACCATCTTTTGACAGTGACATATGGCAGTGCATACCTGAACCGTTATCACCGACTAATGGCTTAGGCATAAAGGTCGCCGTCTTACCGTAAGCATGGGCAACATTGTGCACGACATATTTATAAATCTGTGTTTCGTCTGCTTTTTTGGTCATTGTATTAAAGCGGCATGCCACTTCGTTTTGACCTGCGGTAGCCACTTCATGGTGATGAGCTTCAACGACTAAGCCCATTTCTTCCATGGTGGTACACATCGCAGAACGGAGGTCTTGTGAAGAATCGACGGGGGGAACTGGGAAGTAACCGCCTTTTACACCCGGACGGTGGCCTTTGTTACCGCCTTCATATTTTGTACCAGTATTCCAAGCCGCTTCAATATCATCAATGTGATAGTAGCTGCTGTGCATGCTGTTACCAAAACGAATATCATCAAAGATGAAGAATTCAGGCTCTGGCCCAAACAGCACGGTGTCAGCAATACCGCTGGCACGTAAAAAATCTTCTGCACGTTGAGAAATAGAGCGCGGGTCACGGTCGTAACCTTGCATTGTGCCTGGTTCAAGAATATCGCAACGAATGATCAAAGTTGGGTCGGCAAAAAATGGGTCGAGCATTGCAGTGGATGGATCTGGCATTAGCACCATGTCAGACTCGTTAATGCCTTTCCAGCCACCAATTGATGAACCATCAAACATTTTACCTTCTTCAAAGAAGTCTTCGTTGACTTGATGAGCAGGGATGGTGATGTGTTGCTCTTTACCTTTGGTATCAGTAAAACGCATGTCAATAAATTTTACTTTGTGCTCTTCTATCAGCGATAAAACGTGTTCTGCGGACATCGTCGGCTCTCCTGGTCAGGTCGGGTCTGCAAAATAACCACATACAGTTGCGTTACTTTTTGCAATTATTTCTGGCTTTTCAGCATCAGTTAATCAAGGTGTAACTTCTCACATAAAAGTATAAGCGAAAAACGTGCCAACTTTTTAAAATAGCCTAAATATGGAGTGTTACGCCGTTATGACAAATTAGTAGGAGAGTACATGTGAATTATTGCACCAATATGGTGCATTTTCTGTGTGGAGTGCATCATATTGGTGCTTTAGTGATAAAAAGCGAGGATTAGCGGCTACACAAAGGTTTTGCCGTACCAAAGGAAAGTCATTATTAATGGCTAGTAGAGAGGGGGAGCTTTGACCGTTAGCCCTGTGCTTGACGTCAAAACACAAGGCCATTTAGATAAAATAAATGATTAACCAACCCGCTTTTTATTCATCAATGTTATCAGTTAATAAAATGTTGACTTGCTCAATTTGCTGTACGGCATCATTGATGATTTGCGCAATTTGACGAGTTTGTTGTTCACTTAATTGTTTTAAAACCATTTTATGGCGCAAGAGCGCTTTAAAACGGCTGACAGCCATTTCGATTTCTTCAGATAAATTACCGCCGTGCTGCATATCACGCGCTTTGGCTAATTTACGGAAAATAATGGTTTCTGTCTCTTGATTCGCTTTTAAATGTGCTGCACCTTCTGCCGTGATTTTGAAACTTTTACGGTTACGTTCAACCACTTCTGACTCAAGGAAACCTTGTTCTTCGAGTAGTGTTAGCGTTGGATAAATAACACCTGGGCTTGGTACATAAAGGCCATTTGAGGCTTCTTGGATATCTTTGATAATTTCATAGCCATAGCTAGGTTTTTTAGCCACTAATGAAAGTACCATAATGTGCAAATCACCATGATCAAATAAACGGCGTAATCCACGACCTCTATGGCGACCACCACCCTGCCCACGTCCCTCACCGCGACCATGGCAACCTTCGCCATGACCATGACGACCTTCGCCGTGGCAACATTGGTGTCCATGACCGTCTTCATGGCGTGAATGATAAACATGACGGCAACAATGAATTCGCATATAATTCTCCTTGATTAGATATATCGAATTTACGAGAACAAATATAATTAGATATATCTAATTGGTCAATTTAGATATATCTAAATTACAGAAAAAAGCGTGAAAGAGGGAGTTAGTAGAAGAATTTCTATTTTTTATTCTTTTTTACGGCTGTTAAAATTTAAAATATAGCGTATTATTCTGTTACTTTGTGATTTCTCAGTATTGATACCAGTTATTTTTTGAGATATTCCGTAGTTGTTACGCAACTAAATGTTTTTTAGTTAAAAACTTTTTATACAGTGATGAAATTCACATTTATTCCACTTGCGCGGAAAAACGTGTAAAATAACAGCAAATTAACGTAGAAAGTATGCTTCCTATTTTGCAGTTTTATAGTTAGGCTCTATAAAGCATATTCCTTTCCTGTCAATTAAACGGTAAAAATCCTTGTCAATTCAAAACTTAAGAAATATCGCCATCATCGCTCACGTTGACCATGGCAAGACAACACTGGTTGGTAAATTATTGCAGCAATCAGGCACGTTCGGTGAACGTGAAACTGTGGATGAGCGTGTTATGGACTCCAATGACTTGGAGAAAGAGCGTGGTATTACTATCCTTGCCAAAAATACCGCTATCAAATGGAATGACTATCGCATCAACATCGTAGATACCCCAGGTCACGCCGACTTTGGTGGAGAAGTTGAGCGTGTAATGTCAATGGTTGACAGCGTTCTGCTGGTGGTTGATGCCACTGATGGCCCTATGCCACAAACACGCTTCGTTACCCAAAAAGCGTTCGATAATGGCTTAAAACCGATTGTTGTTATCAATAAGGTTGACCGCTCTGGTGCACGCCCTGATTGGGTTATTGACCAAGTATTCGATTTATTCGTTAACTTAGGCGCAACGGATGAACAGCTTGATTTCCCTATCGTTTACGCGTCAGCAATAAACGGTATCGCGGGTCTTGACCATACAGATATGGCAGAAGACATGACCCCGCTTTATGAAGCAATTGTCAAATATGTTGAGCCACCAAAAGTTGATCTGGAAGGGCCTTTCCAGATGCAAGTTTCACAACTAGATTACAACAGCTACTTAGGTGTTATCGGTATTGGTCGTATCAAACGTGGTACTGTTAAGCCAAACCAACAAGTGACAGTTATCGATAGCGAAGGCAAAACACGTAACGGTAAAATCGGTAAAGTTCTGACTCACTTAGGTTTAGAACGTATTGATTCTCAACATGCAGAAGCAGGTGATATCGTTGCTCTGACGGGTTTAGGTGAACTAAACATTTCAGACACTATCTGTAATGTGGGTAATGTTGAAGCGTTACCAGCATTGGCGGTCGACGAACCAACCGTGAGCATGTTCTTTTGTGTTAACACCTCACCATTCTGTGGTCGTGAAGGTAAATATGTGACTTCGCGTCAGATCCTTGACCGTTTGAACAAAGAGCTAGTGCACAACGTGGCATTGCGTGTTGAAGAAACTCAAGATCCAGATGCATTCCGAGTTTCCGGTCGTGGTGAATTGCACTTGTCAGTTCTGATCGAAAACATGCGTCGTGAAGGCTTTGAGTTAGGTGTTTCTCGTCCAAAAGTTATCTTCCGTGAAGTGGATGGCCGTAAACAAGAGCCATTTGAGCAAGTGACTTTAGACGTTGAAGAGCAGCACCAAGGTGATGTCATGAAAGCGTTGGGTGAGCGTAAAGGTGACCTACGTGACATGATGCCAGATGGTAAAGGCCGTGTACGTCTTGATTATGTTATCCCAAGCCGTGGTTTGATCGGTTTCCGTACTGAATTTATGACGATGACGTCAGGTACGGGTTTGCTGTACTCAACATTCAGCCACTACGATGATGTTCGCCCAGGCGAAATTGGTGGTCGTCAAAATGGCGTATTGATCTCGAATGGTCAAGGTAAAGCAGTTGCTTACGCCCTGTACAGCCTACAAGACCGCGGTAAGCTATTCTTAGGTCATGGTGCAGAAGTGTATGAAGGCCAAATCATTGGTATTCACTCACGTTCAAATGACCTGACTGTGAACTGCTTAACAGGTAAAAAACTGACTAACATGCGTGCGTCTGGTACGGATGAAGCGACAACCTTGTCACCACCAATTAAAATGACTTTGGAACAAGCACTAGAGTTTATTGATGATGACGAATTAGTTGAAGTGACTCCACAGTCTATCCGTCTGCGTAAACGTCACTTAACTGAAAACGATCGTCGCCGTGCGAACCGTTCAAAAGAAGACTAATTTTTAGTTATTCTTCTTGCTGAAGGCGCTCATTGGGCGCTTTCAGATTGCTAACAAAGTCCTAGCCTAAAAGGTTAGGACTTTGCTGTTATGGGGCTAGTATAAATAGTGAGCTAGCCGACATATTAAAAGCCTCTTATTCCCATCATATTAATTCCAAGCTATCGCACGAGATAAACACATTTTGGAAGGATATTTACGTTCGTAAAATCAATCAGTTCTGAGTGATATCTATTATCACACTGCAACTTGAGTAGATATAACGAATAATCAGTCATCGCGCGTGGAGAAGGAAAGCACTTCCCAAAATCACCTTAATTTTGTTAGTCGCAATAAACGAACAGTAACGAAATTATTAGCGACACACATGTGTGACGACCTGAGCGGAATAAGTACAAACTACCGTGCATACAGCGCTGTATGTACGGTAGGGTAAGAGGATGGCGGGAGGCTATCCCACCTTCTATTGATACAGTAAATTTTAAAGGTAATGGGTGACTTATTAAGGTGTCAGTTGAGGATAAACCCCTGGCCCTATTGGTAAACCGGCATAGTACCAACCGACGAGCAGCAATATCCATACTGCAAAGAAAACCAGTGGGTAAGGCAGAATTAAGGTGTAATAAGTACCAAGTTGGGCATTTTTGTAATATCGCTGTAGAAACCCTAAAAATAGAGGTAAGAATGGTGACATCGGTGCAAGTGGGAGTACCGCGGAGTCAGCGATACGAAAGACTATCTGTGCAAAAGCAGGGTGGAAGCCTAACAGCACAAACATTGGCACAAATATTGGCGCTAAAATAGACCAAATTGCGGAGCCACTGGCAATAAACATACATAAGAATGCAGATAAAAACATCAAACCAATAAAGGCAGGTACGCCTGTCATTCCTAAATTTTCGAGTAAATCAGTCAAGCCAATCGCCATAAATTTCCCCATGTTGCTCCAGTTGAAAAACGCAACGAACTGAGACAGAGGGAAAACCATGACAATAAAGCCCGCCATGCTTTTCATGGGGTCAACTAATAGGTCAGGAATATCATTTGGTTTTTTAATTTGCTTGGTCGAAATACCATAAGTAATTGAGACGACAAAGAAGAAAATAATGATGACAGGCACAATACCTTTAATAAATGGTGAAGGGATCACCGAGCCTGTCTGTGGGTCACGAAGTGGTGCACCTTCAGGTACAACCATTAATGCGACGAGTCCAATAAATATTAATGCCGAGAGCCCGCTCATTAATAACCCACGATTTTGTAATGGGGTTAATTTTTCTAAGCGGTCATGAGAAGTGCCTTCCCACTTTGGTAATCGTGGCTCAATAAATTTATCCGTTAAGATGGCACCTGCAATCGTTAAGACGATGACGGATGTAGCCATAAAATACCAGTTATCAATGACACTAACATGTAAGTTAGGGTCGATGATCATGGCGGCTTCCGTACTGATCCCAGAGAGTAAAACATCCGTTGTAACAATCAGGAGATTAGCGGTAAAGCCGGAGCCTACGCCAGCAATAGCTGCGAGTAGACCCGCGACGGGGTGACGACCAACCGCAATAAAAATTAATGCACCTAAAGGGGGCATAACCACCAAAGCGGCATCTGATGAAATATGGCTGAAAAAGGCGATAAATAACACCATATAGCTGGCGTAACGTTTATTAATCCCTGATGCCATTTTGTACATTAAGGCTTGTAATAAACCCACTTTTTCAGCGAGTCCTGCCCCGATGACGAGCGCTAAGATGGCGCCTAATGGAGCAAAGCTACTGAAGTTTTTGACAATATTAGGCAAAATCCACTGTATGCCTTCGACACTCAATAGGTTCTTTACGGAAACGAGTTCGCCGTTAGCTGGGTTCTTTACCGATAAATCAAACCAAGAAAGGATAGCCGTAGCGACCATTAAGATCGCTAGAAGATAGACAAAAAGAATGAAAGGGTTTGGTATTTTATTCCCAACACGCTCTATCCAACGAAAAATAGCACCTGGGCTCTTATTCATTGATGTTGTGGTTTGGCTCATGATGTTTTTCCTATGTATTTGCAATTATTGTTATTTTTATGGTCTTGATGGCGGGATTTGTGATTGTTATTGACCCGCCAATACAAAATTACTGCAATTTAGACGGCTTAACGTCAGGGGGAATTGGGCAGTGGTAAGGTTGTTGAGCACGTTGACGTTGGAACTCACTTTTTGCTTGAGCGAGTAAGTTCGGTGTTGTGAGTAGATCAACGGCGGTAGCTGCCATAATTTTCCCTGCTAATAGCATGCCTTTATGGGCGATAGATGTTCTTCCTTGCGCAACCAATTGCCATGTATGCAGAGGTGTGCCGAATGCAAAGCAAGGGCTAAAGCATTGTGCCGTTGGTGTGACCCAGCTGACATCCCCCACATCCGTTGAGCCATACATCAGTTCTTTTGATTCAACATAGGGTAAAACTTCATCCGTCAGAGCCTTGTTACCTTGGCGCTCACCCCATTTTATCGCTTGTTCACCACCACTACGCGCGGCATTCAGTTTTGCGTTGTGCAAATCATCTTTGGTTAAGGTGGCATGGATCTCTTCTGCAAATTGGCGCTCTTGCTCGCTGTATTCAGGAATACCGTAATGGGTAATATGCTGATACATCGCTTTTTCAATAGTGCGATTAGGAACATAATTTGAGCATGCTTTATCGAGTCGGATCTCTAATTGTGTACCAGTCATTAAAGCTGCGCCTTTAGCGATATCAATAACTCGTTGATAAATATCTTGAGCTTGGTCTAGCTGTGGTGCACGAACCAGATACAAAACTTCGGCATCTGCTTGAACGACGTTAGGGGAAGCGCCTCCCGTATTCGTGACTGCATAGTGGATGCGCGCTTCTTGAATAATATGTTCACGTAAAAATTGAACACCAACATTCATTAGGCTAACCGCGTCAAGTGCGCTACGGCCTAAATGTGGAGAGTTTGCCGCGTGTGCTGCAATGCCTTTGAAGCGAAATGCAGTTTGAATATTGGCGAGGGATTGAACATTGAAAACACCACTAAATGATTCAGGGTGCCATGTTACCGCCGCATCTACATCATCAAATAAGCCTTCTCTTACCATAAAAGTCTTACCTGAGCCGCCTTCTTCACCCGGACAGCCATAGAAACGTACTGTACCTGGTAGTTGGTTTTCCTCTATCCAAGCTTTTACGGCAAAGGCGGCAGCTAATGCGGCAGTTCCCAATAAATTATGCCCACAACCGTGACCATTACCGTTTTCAATAACGGGGCTAGGATGGCTACAAGCGGAGTGCTGACTTAAACCAGCAAGCGCATCGAATTCACCCAGCAGCGCTATCACAGGGGCGCCGGAGCCAAAGCTGGCAATAAATGCGGTATCAATATCGCCCACCCCTCTTTCTACAGTAAAGCCCTCTTGCTCCAGTGCATCAGCGAGTAGCCCAGCCGAGAAGGTCTCTTCAAAACGGGTTTCTGGATGATCCCAAATCGCATCGCTTAATTGGGTGAAACGTGCGCGATTCTGTTCAATATAATGATTGATGAATGATGTGAATGCGTTACTCATTAGGGTGATCTCCAAATTCAGGTAGCGAAAGCGCAATAGTGGCTAAGGTTTTGACGGCAACAGGCATAACATCTTCATCAAAATCAAAACGTTCATTGTGATGCCCTGCGCTAAGCTCAGTACCGAAAATCATATAGGTTGCTTGCCCACCAAGTGCTTTGGTGCGCTCCATAAAGTAGGTTGCATCTTCTGAACCTGCTGCTTGAGGTTTATCTTTAATAACGGAAGTCAGCTCAGGAATATTGTTCTGTGCTAGACGCATAATGAAATCGACCCATTGCGGGCTAGGATGACTACTTTGTGCAGCGCCCATTAATTTGATGTTGAACTCAACATCTTGCATTTTGGCGGCACCTTCAATGATATTGAGGGCTTTTTGATACATAAACTCATTAATATCATTCGTTTCGCCGCGCGTCTCAACTTTCATTAATGCGTGATCAGCAATGACATTACGTCCAATTCCTGCATTGAGTACACCAACATTGATACGAGAACTACCTTCACTATGCCGAGGAATACCATATAGACCCAGTGTGGCCTGAGCGGCGGCAACTAATGCGTTTTTGCCATCTTCTGGTCTTGCTCCTGAATGTGCGGCTTTCCCTTGAAAAGTGACATCAAATTTAGTGGTCGCAAGAAAACTTTTACTGCCACACACTAATTCCCCTTTAGGCACTCCAGTGCCGATATGTATGGCGACAAAGAAATCGACATCATCCACAACGCCAGCGGTTGCCATTGATTTTGCTCCACGGGTTCCTTCTTCGGCAGGCTGGAAAATAATTTTGATACGACCAGTCAGTTGTGATTGAAATTGCTTCAAGATATGTGCCAAACCGAGGCCAATGGCGGTATGACCGTCGTGACCACAGGCGTGCATCATATGGGCATTACAAGAAGAGAAGCCTTCTGCGTGTGGACGGTGCTGCTCAGTGAGATCTTCATTCAGATCTAACGCATCCATATCAACACGAAACGCCAGTGTAGGCCCCGGTTTACCCGTATCTAACGTCGCAACGATCCCCGTAAATCCTCCTGAAAAATAGGGAAGCCATTTGGTTAGCGCGCCTTGCTCAATGGCTCGTTTTTCTTGCTCTGCCAATTGCTGTGGTGAGGGAAGCCCCATACGATCTTCAGCGTTGATGACCTCCTTTCCTAGTTGTAATTGGTAGCCAAGGCGGTCCAGCTCATCAGCAACTAATGTTGCAGTTCGAAATTCAAACCAACCGGATTCGGCATATTGATGAAAATCACGCCGCCAAATTTGTAATTGATGTGTGATGGATCCAATAGCGTTATTTAAAGAAATCTCCATAATTGTTATCTCTTTTAGTTATCACGATAAAGTGGGAGTGGCTCGGTATAAATACCCAGAACGATTCAATTTAAATAAAATTAAATTTTATTTAATATTTTTAAACTAATTTAATATGCTGCATTTGATTGTTTTAATAATTAAAAAATAGTTAATAAGTAGTTATGTTAATTATTTGTTATTGTCAAAAGTTGACTGTACACAATCAAAATAGGGTAAAAAAGATACGATTATCTTTGTCTATATAACTAATGGTTATCAGGGGCTAATATGGCTTTGCCAATAAAGTTGAATCAATTGAGGGCATTCGTTGAAGTGAGTCGCCATGGCAGCATTAGGGCGGCAAGCCGTTTTTTACAGCTTTCTCAACCAGCATTGACCAAATCCATTCGTGAATTAGAAAGCTCTTTGGGAGCAAAATTATTTATTCGTAGTAATCAAGGGATCTATTTAACGGATTGCGGAGAAAGTTTTTTACGTCGTGCCAGTATTATTTTGGAAGAGTTACGTGTAGGGCAAGAGGAAATACAGCAGCGCATTGGGTTATCCAGCGGTACGATTAATATTGGTGTCGCAGGGAGTATTGCACGTTCAGTGATGCCAAAAGTCATTATTCAATTTCATCGTGACTTTCCCAATATCAAGATCCGTATCATGGAAGGGCAATTATTGACGATGTTGCCGCAATTACGCCAAGGTGAATTAGATTTTACGGTGAATACTTATTACCCCGGTAGTTTGGATGCTGAATTTAATTTTGAAAGGTTAATGCGCAAAGAATATAAGGTGATCATGCGTAAAGATCACCCGATGAGGCATGCTACGTCATTAGAGCAATTAGCAAATTGTGACTGGACAATGCCGACACCGAAAGGCACTTATTATAAGCAGCTTTCTGAAGTGTTCTCCAGAATGGAGAGACCAATGAGCTTTAGTGTGACATGTGAAACATTAATTGGCTGCATGAGCTTGGTGGCACAAAGCGATTTTTTGACGATTGTCTCTGTTGATACAATTGATGACCCTTTATTTGACCAGCAATTTATCGCACTAGATTTGGCTGAAAAATTGCCTTATGCAACTTTTGCGCTGGTGCAACGGCGGGATCATACCTTGTCGCCAGCAGGGGAGCATCTAGCTCGACTGTTTCGAATCTATTGTCATGATAGAGATGATGGCACCCTTTATTAATAAAAAAACAACAAATAATCTGCAATTAGGGCTGTTCAGTTGTATGAATTATGATTAAAGTGAATTTAGTTAATAACAACGAGGAAACGGTATGCTGTATATCTTCGATATGGGTAATGTGATTATTGATATCGACTTTAATCGTGTTTTTGATAAATGGTCAGAGCTGAGCGGTACGCCTTCTGAGCAGATCAAATCACGGTTTACTTTTGGGAATATCTTCCAACAACATGAGTGTGGCAAAATTTCAGATATTGAATTTGCTGAAATGCTATGCGAAGAACTCGGCATTACACTCAGTTTTGAAGAGTTTGCGGAAGGCTGGCACGCTATCTTTATGTCGGTGCGCCCAGAAGTTATTGATATAATGGAGCGCCTACGTGAGCAAGGGCATCGTGTTGTTGTTTTATCTAACACCAACCGCCTACACCTTGATTACTGGCCTGAACATTACCCTGAAATTGCAGCCTCCTCTGATTTCCTCTACCTCTCTCAAGACTTGGGGATGCGCAAACCTGATCCAGCCATTTACCAATATGTTCTGGAATCTGAAGAGTTTGACGCGGCAGATGCCATATTCTTTGATGATGTTGAGGACAATATTAAGGCTGCCGAAGCGCTAGGTATCAAAGGTGTTCATGTCGTTAACAAAGACACTGTACCTGAATATTTTCGTACTTATGACTTCAACGCTGAAGTCGAATAATTAATGAGTTATCACCGTGGAGTAACCTAAACCGTTACTCCATATTTTTATAGAGTTACCATGATTGCATTAATACAGAGAGTCGCTCATGCAGCAGTCGTTGTGAATGAGCAAGTTGTTGGTCAAATCGGTTCTGGGTTACTTGTTTTACTCGGCGTTGAAAAAGATGATGACGAACAAAAAGCAAAACGGCTGTGTGAGAAAGTACTTGGTTATCGAATTTTTAGTGATGAACAGGGAAAAATGAACCTGAATGTTCAACAAGCTGGCGGTCATTTGTTAGTTGTCTCGCAATTTACATTGGCAGCAGATACGAAAAAAGGGATGAGACCCAGCTTTTCAGGGGGAGCAGAGCCTGCACGCGCTGAACAGCTATATGAATATTTTGTTGAACAGAGTCGCCAACAAGGTGTGATCACTGAAACAGGGCAATTTGCCGCGGATATGCAAGTCAGCCTGACCAACGACGGTCCTGTGACTTTCTGGTTGCAAGTCTGATTCAACTATTTAGGGGGAGACTATGTACCATCTGCGTGCACCTAAAGATGACGCTGAGTTTGATGCTTATTACCAGTTCCGCTGGGAGATGTTACGTAAACCCTTTAATCAGCCTCTTGGTTCTGAGAAAGATGGCTATGATCTTACTGCTTATCATCAAATGGTCGTTGATGATAAAAACCGTATTTTAGCGATCGGGCGGCTTTATATTAATGCCGATAATGAAGGCGCGATCCGCTTTCTTGCTGTTAATCCTGTGATGCAAGGTAAAGGTTTAGGTAAACTCATCTTGATGGCCCTAGAGTCCATTGCGCGACAAGAAAGTGTAAAACGCATTGTATCGAGTGTTCGGGAAGAGGCCGTTCCTTTCTTTAGTAAGATCGGCTTTGAAAGTCGTGGCCTTATCGCTGGTGAACTGAAAACACCCGTTCGCCACTATTTAATGATTAAACCGATTGAAACCCTCGATCAAATCCTCCATCGACCCGATTGGTGCGGCGAACTGCAACAAGCGTGGTATAAATATATCCCGTTAAGTGAAAAAATGGGTGTTCGTATTGAACAATATACAGGGAAAAAATTTATTACCACGATGCCTGAAGCGGGTAACCAAAACCCCCATGAAACAATTTTTGCAGGTAGCCAATTTTCACTGGCAACATTAACGGGATGGGGTTTGATTTGGCTACTCATGCAAGAGCACCAACTCGGTGGTGATATTGTCTTAGTGGATGCCAGCATTCGTTATAGCAAGCCTGTTAGTGGCAGGCCAACAGCCGTTGCCGATATGTCACATATGAGTGGCGACCTTGACCGTCTCGCAAGAGGAAGTAAAGCGAGAGTGAAACTTGAGGTAGCCGTCAGTGGCGCGAACAGTGAGGTTGGAGCAGTATTTAGTGGTGTCTATATGGTTTTACCGGTGGAAAAGACCATAAAATCACCTTGATGATAGCGATTGAGAGGCAGGCCAATGAGATGATTGGCCTGCCTTTCTATTATTGCGTAAGTAGCGCTGGGAGCTGATCGTTCGTTGGTAGAGAGCCCACAGGTTGTGACTCGGTAGGGGGCGTATCACTCTCAACAGAAGAGGTAACAACACCGTTCACCACAGTCCGATACATTTGCTTCCCTTGCAGTGGAGTAGCGACTAATTCACCATTTACGCTTTTTGCTAAGGATGGCGCTAATAAATCCCCTTGTAGTGATGTATCAAAATCGCCAATGACTTGAGGTGGAAAGCCTTGCCAGCCCCATTGATTTAGGACGGAAAGGTCGACATTCGTACCTGAAGCTCGCAGTAAAAATGGCACTTTTTTAGGTGACTGCTTCACCAATAGACCTACCTTCACAACCCCTTTATCAGTGCTGGCAGTTAATGAAGCCGCAGCAGAGGCTTGCCCACTTTGGCGTAAATCCATATAAGGCCGGCGTATCATAACTTGATTAACCGTTCCGCTATCTGCATTGAATGAGGCTTTACCACTCCAAATTCCCCACTGTTTTTGCTTAATAAGACTCACATTTTCTACGTTGCCACTGAGCGCAGTCAATTCGAATGGGAAACGAGAGTCGATATTCATAAGCAATGATTGAGATAGGGTAAATTGTTTGATAGTCAGCCCTGATAGCCAATTAGGAGAAGGTTGACTGAAAAATTGCAGCCAATTTTCAGGCAGGGTGTATAAAATACCGGCTAGTTTTGCGTCATTGAGGGTAAGGGTTTGGTCGTTACGTTGCCACACACCATTAAGGCTAAATACCCCTTTATAGTAATAACCTGAAAGCTTTTCAATGTTGAGGTTATCGCCCTGAATATTGAGATCACCAATCAGTGTATCGACCTGTTGGTCCTTGATAACCAATTGATTAACAGTAAAGTTAATATGGCTCTTAGGACTGCTCCAACTTCCTCTCACCCAGTTGATATGGTCAATTTCAGTATTAAGCCCTGAGATTGCCCAGTCTTTACCTTGGAGATCAACATTAGTTAGCGCAACATTTTTTAATGAGATAGTGCGTTGGCTCTCGATTGCTTCACGCAATGAGTCAAAGGGAATGCTATTTTGCCAGCCAACTTTATCCATCGCTAAAGAATTAATGGTGATAGAACCGTCTGCTAATGCTTTTCCTGAGCCTGTGATGTAGCCATTATTAAGATAGCCGCTGGCATCGGTAAATTCAGTGAGATTCTCTTGAAGCTTCCCTGTGATTGCAACATTTTTTAAGGGCAATTCATTGATATCTAACTGTTTAGTGGTGAAGCGGAAATCACCATAACCAAACGGATGGTTTGTGGTTGGCTGCCATGGTGTGATGCCACCTGTGAACCCAGAAACTTGAAGGCGATTTTCTGCTTGGTTTAGCTGGATATTGCTATTTTCAAACTGGAGGATATTTGCACTCAATGGAATTGGCGTTGACGTTTCTGAGGTCGTCGCCGCTAAATTACCTTGCGTGATCACGAAGCGACGAATTGCGGTACCGCTAAACAGATTCCGCCAATTAACATCGACAACAATTTGTTTCGCATCCAGTGTCATGTCTTGATTACGCGAAGCGATTTTTACGTCTTGGAAAACAAATTCACCCGCATTCGAAAACTCATGCCCCATGATACCAACATCAATATCAAAATCGGTGAATTTACTTAAAAAATGGCTAGCGTAGGATGCACCCCAGCGTGTTTGCAACCCTGCATAGGTGAATATCACGGCGAGTAAGAACAGTAGCAGAAGCGCTATGATGAGCTTGGTTAACCACCTCATGGTTTATCTGCCCCTCCATAATTGGACTGATGGGTAAATGCGCTGATGGATAAATTATCAAGATAGAATACAGAATAACCGCCAGTGTATTCAACTCTGGCGGTAAATGACAGGTTACTTTTCGTGAGGGAAAATTAAATTCAGAACAATTGCGGTTAAACCCCCTGCGGCAATACCGGATGAAAAGAGTGTTTTCAGCCAATCAGGGGCAAATTGTAAAATAAGTGGCTGTTGTGAAACCCCCATACCGACCGCAAGCGATAAGGCGATAATCATAATTGCACGGCGGTTGAGGGGTTCACGGGAAACAATACGCACACCAGAAGCTGCAATCGTACCAAACATCACAATGGTGGCACCGCCTAAAACAGGCTCAGGAATTTGTTGAACAAAGCCGGCGACAGCAGGAAATACCCCTAATAGGATCAACATTAAAGCAACGATATAACCCACGTAGCGGCTTGCCACGCCAGTAAGCTGGATCACGCCATTATTTTGGCCAAAGCAGGAGTTAGGGAAGGTGTTAAATACAGCAGATACCATGGAGTTCAAACCATTTGCTAACACTCCGCCTTTAATTCGCTTCATATAAATGGGGCCGCGCACAGGTTGCTCGGAGACATCGGAGGTCGCGGTGATATCGCCAATTGTCTCTAAAGAGGTCACCATAAAAATGAGCATGAGTGGGATCAGCAAGTTCCAATCAAAGGATAATCCATAATAGAAAGGTTCAGGTATGGTGATCACGGATTGTGTGCTATCGGTGTCTTGAGTTGTGGGAAGCATATCCATCCACCAAGCCGCAAGATAGCCGATTGCCATAGCTATCACCAAAGAGGCGACGCGTAAGTAAGGGTTTTTTTGGCGATTGAGTAAAATAATGACAGCCAACACAATACCTGCCAGTAGCAAATAATCGGGGGAGCCAAAGGTATTATCAGTTATTGCGCTGTGCCCGCCACCAATAGAAGTCAGACCGACTTGGATCAGTGACAGCCCAATGATCATGACTACCACGCCAGATACTAATGGGGTAATCACTCGACGTGCTAAATGCAGAAAACGCGATAAAACAACTTCAGTGAGTGCTGCGACCAACAGTGTGCCAAACAGTGCCGCCATCATTGAGGGGATATCAGCGCCACCTTGTTTGAGTGCAACACCCCCCATAATTAAAGGTGCAACAAAGTTAAAACTGGTGCCTTGGATAGATAATAGCCCGGAGCCAACAGGCCCCCAAGCACGGATCTGAATTAAGGAAGCAATACCCGAAGCAAACAGTGACATACTGATAATGCGCTGTGTATCATGGGCGGGTAGCCCTAATGACTGGCAAATAAGCATTGCGGGGGTAATGACGGCCACAAACATGGCGAGAAGGTGCTGACCCGCAGCAAACAACGCCTGAGGGAGTGGTGGCCTATCTTCTAAACGGTAAATGAGTTCACTTTTTGGCTCGACTTCAACGGCCTGTCTTTGAGATGCTTCGGTGGTCATTTTGGTATTTCTCTGCCAACAAAAAACGCATTGTAAAGCGACCACGTAAAAAAGCAATCGTTTGCGCGAAAAATATTTCTTTATAGTTAGATAAGGAATGTCACATTTTTATATGTTTTAACTTGTGTTTATCTCCGATTTTTTTTCTAATTCAGGAACCTGCTTTTGGCGTTTTAAGGAAGAAATTAACGTCTTACTAGTTTTAAATAATATTAACAACAGACGAGGTACATAAATGTATCATCTCGATGTCTACGGTACGCTTGTGGCTGCTACCCTTGTGTTATTGCTCGGACGTAAGCTTGTAAAATCAGTTCCTTTCCTCGAAAAATATACTATCCCGGAGCCTGTTGCAGGCGGGTTGCTGGTCGCTTTTAGCTTATTGGTGATCAAGCAAGTATTTGATTGGAGCTTGTCTTTCGACCTTTCATTACAAGAACCTATGATGTTGGCATTCTTTGCCACGATTGGTTTAAACGCAAACTTAGCCAGCTTGAAAGCTGGTGGTAGAGCACTGTTTATTTTCATTTTTGTCGTTGTAGGTTTACTATTAGTACAAAATACGGTTGGTATTGCCTTAGCCGAATTACTTGGCCTTGACCCGCTAATGGGGCTGCTTGCTGGCTCTATCACTTTATCTGGTGGTCATGGTACAGGGGCTGCTTGGGGTAAAATCTTTACAGATAGCTATGGTTTCCAGAGTGCGACTGAAGTTGCTATGGCATGTGCAACATTCGGTCTTGTGCTTGGCGGGCTCATTGGTGGGCCAGTTGCACGTTTCTTAATCCGTAATATTCCAACGCCAGGCACTGCTGAAGATGATAAAGATGTACCAACAGCATTTGAGAAGCCGCAATCAGGCCGAATGATCACCTCTATGGTGTTGATTGAAACTATTGCATTAATTGCGATTTGTTTGATGGCGGGGAGTTTTATTGCTGGCTTACTGGCAGATACTGCCTTTGCACTTCCTAAATTCGTTTGTGTGTTATTTGTTGGGGTTATCTTAAGTAATAGCCTATCTTTAGCGGGCTTTTATCGCGTGTTTGACCGCGCGGTTTCTGTTGTTGGTAACGTTAGCCTTTCCCTATTCCTTGCGATGGCTCTGATGAGCCTGAAGTTGTGGGAACTGGCATCTTTAGCGATTCCTATGCTGATTATTTTGGCAGTCCAAGCCTGTGTGATGGCGGGTTATGCTATTTTCGTTACCTTCCGCGTGATGGGTAAAAACTATGATGCGGCGATATTGGCGGCAGGGCACTGTGGTTTCGGCCTAGGTGCAACGCCAACAGCAATCGCGAACATGCAAGCGGTCACGGACAAATTTGGTCCATCACACCTTGCATTCTTAGTTGTTCCAATGGTTGGCGCATTCTTTATTGATATCGTTAACGCGATTGTGATCAAACTATATCTAATGTTACCCGTATTCCCATCAGTGGCTGGATAACAGATAAAAAATATATAAAGGTAAATAGCAGGTATTGCCGTGAATTTATTCACGGCAATTTTCGTTTATAGGGTACAAAATGATGCAATTAGCGTGATGCGTGTAACAGGCTCAGCTGATTTAGCGCTGAAATTAGCGCATTTTCATAGTGGCAAAGTGTTTCAGGGTAAGAGGCATCACTGTTGGAAGGTGAGAAATTAACTTCAGAGAGTTTAATTTCTAAATGAGATTCTGTAGTACGCATATGAATGCCTTGCAACACTTGTTGCAACTGCTCCGCAGCTTTTCCTCCACCTCTATTGGCATAACTGACCATTAAGGCGGGTTTGTTGTTCCACTCTTTATACAAATGGTCTATCGCATTTTTTAGTGCAGCGGGATAGCCCCAGTTATATTGTGGGAAAACAAAAATATAAGCATCGGCTTCAGCGATTTTTTTGCTCCAAGCAATGGTATGCTCTTGGGTATATATTCCTTCGGCGGGGAGATAGGGCTCATCATCCATTGGTAAATGCCAATCTCTGAGATCAAGGATTTCAGTAGGGTATTTTTTCTAGGCAACATCCTTAACCCAGCGTGCTATCTGAGGTCCTATTCGTGCTTGTCGAACACTACCAATTAAGATTTGTATCTTCATGTTCCACTATCCCTTGTTGCTATGACTTTTAATTTTTACAATAAATATTAAGGTATTTATCGAGTTATGATTGAATTAAGCTTGGCTGTATTGCTCGCGTTCAGGTAGCCATCTTTCAATAATTAATTTGGCATTTTCAGGATAGTTCTGCTGAATATGGCGCGCGATACGTTGTACTTCAGGCAGCATATATTGGTCACGTAACAAATCGGCGACTTTAAAATCGACATTGCCCGTTTGCCGAGTACCTAATAACTCCCCGGGGCCTCTAATTTCCAGATCTTTTTGAGCAATAACAAAACCATCATTGCTATCACGCAGTACTTGTAACCGCTGTTTTGCCGTATGGGTCAACGGTGTTTTATAGAGAAGCACACAGTGGGAAGCGACTGCGCCGCGACCAACACGTCCTCTTAATTGGTGCAATTGGGCTAGGCCAAGCCGTTCAGGGTTATCAATGATCATTAAGCTCGCATTTGGAACATCAACACCCACTTCGATAACGGTAGTTGCAACCAGTAGCTGAATCTCATTATTTTTAAATGCCGCCATAATGCTTTGCTTTTCAGCCGGTTTCATGCGTCCATGTACTAATCCCACTTTCAATTCAGGTAGCGCTAATGCTAATTCATCACTCGTCGCTTGTGCCGCTTGTGCTTCTAATACATCGGAGTCATCAATTAAAGTACATACCCAATAGGCTTGGCGCCCTTCATCAATACAAGCTTGCCTGACACGTTCAATAATATCTTTACGCCGTGTATCTGGAATGGCGACTGTCGTTACCGGAGTTCGTCCAGGAGGCAGCTCATCAATGATAGAGGTATCCATATCGGCATAAGCGGTCATCGCCAGTGTGCGAGGGATAGGCGTTGCGGTCATGATAAGTTGGTGAGGATGAAAACCTTGTTGTTCACCTTTTTCACGTAGAGCGAGGCGCTGGTGAACACCGAATCGGTGCTGCTCGTCAATAATGACCAGTCCAAGAGCTTTAAACGTCACATGCTCTTGGAACAGGGCATGTGTACCAACAACCATACTCACTTCACCCTTGGCGATAGCCTCTTGTTGCTGCTCGCGCGCTTTACCTTTTTGTTTCCCTGCAAGCCAGCCCACATTGATGCCTAAAGGCTCAAACCATAATTTGAAGTTATTGGCATGTTGCTCAGCCAAAATCTCGGTGGGAGCCATTAAAGCCACTTGTTTGCCATTTTCAATGGCAGATAATGCAGCGAGAGCCGCGACCAGAGTTTTTCCTGAGCCAACATCACCTTGAATTAAGCGCATCATCGGTGCATCTTTAATCAGATCTTGCTCTATCTCGCCGACAACCCGTGTTTGTGCATGGGTTGGGGTAAACGGTAGGCTTGCCAAAAATTGGCTCTTTAATTGACCTGTGATCACCATTGGTTGAGCATAGAGGCGTTGGTGACCGGCTCGAATGGCTAACATGCTTAAATGGTGTGCGAGCAATTCTTCTAATATCAAACGTTTTTGAGCTGGGTGCTGCCCTTTCTCAAGCTCACTTAATGCCACATCAGGGGGGGGAGTATGCAAAAGGCGGATCGCGTCTGGGAGGCTGATTAAGCCACGACTAAGCTCTTCCGGTAGCAACTCTTTGATCTGCCCCCCTTCTAACAGCTTCAAAGCCTGTTCAATTAACTTTCTCAGTGTTGCTTGTCTTACCCCTTCGGTTGTAGGGTAAACGGGCGTTAGGTTTTCTTGCAGTGAGATATTTGAGGTATCTTGGGACACTTTATATTCAGGATGAATAATTTCAGGCCCAGTATTGCCACGACGGACTTCACCATATGCAATAACATGGCGGCCTTCTGCTAAGCTATTTTTCATGGCAGCAGAAAAATTGAAAAAACGTAATGTTAAATTCCCTGTACCATCGGTAATTAAGCAGGTCATCATTCGCTTACGACCAAACACCACTTTTGTTTGGAGCACTTCACCAACGATAGTCGCGGTTGTGCCAGGTAAAAGATCGCGGATTTGGTAAAGGCGAGTATGATCTTCATAACGAAGTGGAAGATGCAGCAATAAATCTTGAACGGTATTTAGGCCTATCTTGCTTAATTTTTCCGATTGGCTAGCCCCTACGCCGTGTAGAGTCGTCAGTGAAATGGTATCAAGCAGCCCACTGTTCATTATTTCTTCCTTAACCTAACTGTCGTTTTTTCATTTTTTCGGTTAACTGCATCTGTGCCCACCAAGACTCTTCAGCCTCTATTTGCCCTTGTGCATTAATATAGGGGCGAGGTAGGCCTTTACGTTTGGCAACCTCTGCAAGGACGGGATAGCCACCTTCAAATAGCCACTGCTGCTGCTCTTGCTCAGAAAGAAGGCTGGTTTCTCGAGAATACATTCCCGCAAGCTGCCGTTGGCGTTGTGCTTCATAGAGGATCAAGGCGGAAGCCACAGAGACATTCAGAGACTGCACCATCCCTACCATTGGAATGATAATGTGCTTATCAGCAAGCTCAAGCGCCTTTGCTGATATCCCTTTTTTCTCTTGTCCCACCATAATACAGGTCGGCTGAGTATAATCAATTTCACGAAAATCGACGGCTTGTTCAGACAAATGGGTGACAAGTACTTGCATGTTTTGTGATTTTAATTGGCTAATAGCAGCCTCTGTTGATGGGTGTGAAATTACATTGACCCAACTGTTACTGCCCGCAGCAGAAGAGACAGAGAGTTTGACTTGTTGGTCAGGCCAAATAGCATGAATGGTATGGATACCAACGGCATCTGCACTACGTACGATCGCTGAAACGTTGTGGGGTTTGTGAACTTCTTCAAGGCATATGGTGAGATCGGGTTGCCGCATCGCCATCATTTGGCAAATGCGGCGATAGCGGCGTTCATTCATCGTTAATTACGGTTCCGGCTAACACGTAACACATCAGGCATGATCCGGATCTTACGCATCACGTTGGCTAATTGAACGCGATTTTTCGTCGTTAGGCGGATAAAGGCACAATAAACTCGCCCATCTTTTTCTTCGGTATTCATGCTCTGAATGCTTGAGTTAGCATCATTAATGGCAGCTGTTAAATTGGCAAGGGCCCCTTGATGGTTAATCATATCGACTTTGATTTCAGCAATAAAATCGGTATCGGTATCATTATCCCACTCTACAGCCATAAATTTGTCAGGCTCTTTTTGATAGCCACGGATGTTACGGCAAGACTCGTGGTGAATAACAAGCCCTTTACCGGGGCTGATATGAGCCACAATGGGGTCGCCTGGGATAGGGCGACAACATTTCGCAAAGGTAATAAGAACGCCATCAGCCCCTTTTATGGAGAGCTTATTGCGTGTCGTCACGACAGGCTCATTTTCAGGTGCAGTTTGTGGATTACTTTGCAAATTACGCGCCACAACAACGCTCATCGCATTACCCAAACCAATTTCAGCAAGTAAGTCATCAATTGAATTGAGCTTCATGCGTGCTAATTCAAGATCGATATTCGCTTGTGGCACATCGTTGAGTTTACAGCCCGCCCCGAGCGCATGATTCAATAGGCGACGGCCCAAATTGATGGAATCTTCTCGTTTAAGGTTCTTTAATAATTGGCGGATTTTCGCGCGCGCTTTTGAACTGACAACAAAATTGAGCCAAGCTGCATTCGGTCTTGCACCAGGGGCAGTGATAATTTCAACCGTTTGACCACTGGTGAGTGCCTGAGAAAGTGGGTAAGGTTGGCGATCAACCCGAGCACCTACGCAAGCATGACCGATATCCGTGTGGACGGCATAGGCGAAATCGACCGGGGTTGCGCCTGTCGGTAACTCAACAATACGGCCTTCCGGTGTGAACACATAAATTTCATCAGGAAAGAGGTCAGACTTAACACTCTCGATAAATTCAAAAGAGCTTCCCGCACTTTGTTGTAGTTCAAGTAAACTTTGCATCCAGCGTTGAGCACGAACTTGAGCGGTAGTGCCTTGTTCGCCTTGCTCTTTATATGCCCAATGGGCTGCAACCCCCATTTCAGCCATTTGATCCATGTCTTCAGTGCGAATTTGCACTTCAACGGGAACACCATGTGGGCCGATTAATGACGTGTGCAGTGATTGGTAACCATTGGCTTTGGGGATGGCAATATAGTCTTTAATACGACCGGGGCGTGGTTTGTAGAGGTTATGCATCTGCCCGAGGACGCGGTAGCAGGTATCAACATCTTTTACGATCACCCTAAACGCATAAATATCCATAATGGAATGGAAACGCTGCTCTTTAAGGTGCATTTTACGATAAATAGAGTAAAGATGTTTTTCTCGGCCACTGACTAGGCAGGGAATACCCGCTTCAGTAAGGCGGCCATCAATTTCAGAGAGGATTTTTTGGATCATCTCTTTACGGTTGCCACGGGCGGCTTTGACCACTTCTTTAATAACGCGATAACGGTTTGGATATAACGCCTCAAAGCCCAGCTCTTCTAGCTCAGTTTTGATGTGGTGAATACCTAACCGGTGCGCAAGAGGGCTGTAGATTTCCAGCGTTTCTCTTGCAATGCGCCGACGCTTATCAGGCCTAAGCGACCCAAGCGTGCGCATGTTATGAGTGCGGTCTGCCAGTTTTATCAAAATGACGCGAATGTCTTTAACCATCGCCATGATCATTTTGCGGAAGTTTTCTGCTTGAGCTTCTTTTTTGTCGCGGAAGTTGAGTTTATCTAATTTAGACACACCTTCAACAAGCCCCGCAACTATGGTGCCAAATAGCTCTTCTATATCCTGAAATGTCGCTGGAGTATCTTCAATGACATCATGAAGTAGCGCTGCCATTAATGTTTCATGATCCAAACGCATTTGGGCAAGAATACAGGCCACAGCAACGGGATGAGTAATATAAGGCTCACCACTTGAACGGGTTTGTCCTTCATGGGCATCCCGTGCGACAACATAGGCTTTTTTCAGTAATTCAATCTGTTCTTCGGGAAGATACTTCTGAATTACTTGATTTAGGCTCTCAAACAGATACAAGGCAGACCCACCTTAGTAATTAGCGACGACCTTCAGCGATAGCAGAAACTGCTTGCATTTCAGCCGCTTCTTGCTCCTGCTGTTCTTGACGTTCACGTACATCCAGTATGTGACCGTTAATTAAACCTTCTTCTACTTCACGTAGTGCGATAACTGTATATTTATCGTTTTCTTCAGGAACTAAAGGATCTTTACCGCCAGTTTGCAACTGACGAGCTCGACGAGCCGCGACCAGTACAAGGTCAAAGCGGTTACCAATTTTTTCTACAGCGTCTTGAACCGTTACGCGTGCCATAAATGTGCTACTCCAAAAGAAATAAAAAAATGACCTGATATGATACTGAAACTATGCTCAGTCTGCCAGTAATTTGCTGATTAAAGCATCATGTCGCTGGACTTGGCGCTCCAATCTTAAGCGTTCGCTGCGAATAATCGATTGCAAATCGCTCAATGCGGTATTGAAATCATCATTTACAATGAGATAGTCGTACTCATTGTAATGTTCAATTTCGCCAACAGCTTGTGACATGCGTTTCTCAATGACCTCATCGCTGTCTTGGCCACGACCTCGCAAACGGCGATAAAGCTCATCTTTTGATGGCGGTAGTATAAAGATACTACGTGCTTCTGGCATGGCGGCACGAATCTGTTGCGCACCTTGCCAGTCAATATCGAGAAAAACATCAACCCCACTTTTGAGGACTTCTTCAATGATCGGCCGTGAAGTACCATAGTAGTTGCCAAAGACACAGGCATGCTCTAAGAACTCATTATTTTCGACCATTGCCAAAAATTCAGTTTCGGATACAAAGAAATAGTGCTCACCATGAACTTCACCGGGGCGTGCAGCTCTTGTTGTATGAGAGACTGAAACTTGAGTGTCATACAACGGTTGTGTTTTCAACAACGCCTGGATCAGGCTGGACTTACCTGCACCGCTTGGCGCAGAAACAATATATAATGTGCCTTGTATCATGATGGTTTCTTGAATAATCGAGGGTTAAACATAAATGATAATGATAAACCCCACATAGTATACACGGACTTACACCAACATGCAGCGTTATCAATCAAGCATGAAGCATGCTTGTTTCTCTTTAAGCTGCCATATTCTTGATGATATTCATTAACGCGAACGGCAAACGGCAGTGCGCTGATAGCGATTCATTTCTTATTGCATCTCAAATTATCTAGAGTATACAGCGCAATTTATTTAAGAAATAGATGAATTGCGAAGCCGTTCCAGAAAATATTTTTTTATTGATGCAAAGTACACTCTTTTTGCGAAATGTTTTGCAGAAGTATCGAAATTAAGCTGATAGTTTTGGATTATCGCGTCAGGATCGATGTGCAATCTGAAGGGATAACTAAAGGAATAAGGACAGCTTATGCAAAAGGGATTTGTTCAGGAAAAAAGAGGGCGGGCTGCTCAATACGTCTTTGTGGTACTGAGTTTTTACTGTAGCTATGTGTCAGCCGACGCAACACGGCTTTTTTATCCCCACCAATGCTCAACATTGAGTCAGGATGAGTTAAAAAAAGAGAGCCAGAAATTGGGCGAGCAGTTGCAGCAATGGAACCGTCTATACCGTTTATCGGGGAATAGCCCCGTAACAGATGAAACATATGATCAACTGCTGAATACATGGCAACAATGGCAAAAGTGCCAAAATTTGTCTGGGCAATTACCGCCTATCCATTTGCCACCTCATTCGCGCACAGTCAAGCATCCTATTGTGCATACGGGCTTAAAAAAATTAAATGAAGTGGATATTGGAAAATGGATAGATACACGGGAGGAGGTCTGGCTACAACCGAAGGTTGATGGCGTTGCCATTTCGTTGGTTTATCAACAAGGGAAATTGGTTTCAATGATCAGTCGTGGAAATGGTATTGAGGGGCTTGAATGGCGTGATAAGGCGGATTTTATTCCAGCTATCCCCAAGCAACTACCGACATCACAACCACAGCTTATATTACAAGGAGAGCTATTTTGGCGGCTAAAAGATCATAGGCAACAAGCCAGTGGTGGGGTTAATGCCAGAAATCAAGTTGCAGGGTGGTTAATGCGCAAAAGTAAGCCTGTAACCCCTGAGGCCAATATTGATGTCTTTATTTGGGCATGGCCAGAGGGAGTGGGGAAAGCCGAAGAGCAATGGCGGCAACTGGCAAATTTAGGGTTTCCACTTACTCAGCAATATAGCCATAAAGTCACGACTATGGCACAAGTGAAAAAATGGCAGTCCTATTACTATCAACAGCCGATGCCTTTTGCGACAGACGGTATTGTACTTAAGTCATTTCCAACGCCACGGGTAGCGGCATGGCAAGTGAATCACAACAGTTGGTCTGTAGCTTGGAAGCATCCTTATGCTCGAATCGCCTCAAAAGTGACTAACCTCCATTTTCGCGTGGGGAGAACGGGGGCTGTGAGTGTGGTGGCGGAAATTGAACCTGTTGAACTAGATAGTAAAAAGGTGAGTCGGCTCTATTTAGGCTCATTGAAATCATGGCAGAAAAAGGATCTGCTGGTTGGTGATACTATTCAAGTGGCACTAGCGGGGCATGGTATTCCAAAACTTGAATCGGTAATTTGGCGCCTTCAACAACGCACCTACCCTGACTTATCTCAGTTTAAGCAGTTTCACGCTTTAAGCTGTTTTGTAATGACTCCTCAGTGTGAGCAGCAGTTTGTTGCTCGTTTAAATTGGCTAGGCAAGCAATTGAAGATAAAAGGAATTAGTGAAGCTACTTGGCGTGAATGGGCAGAACATTACCATCTGAATAAGCTGACAACATGGTTATCTCCAAGTTGGCAAACCAGTCTACCCAATACTAAAAAAACCAAGAAAATCATTGAGCAATTTAGGCTGGTGGGGCAGCAACCACTCATGAATTGGCTAAAAGGCTTAGGGATCCCTTTAAAAGATAAACATTTATCATTAATTACAGAATTAAGCCTATTAAATAATACGCTTTTTTTAGAGGGGTTAGGTTTGTCTATCATACAAAAAACAAAGCTTAATCAATGGCTTTCAACACCGGATATCAAAGAGATATTTCAGGTTATTGATGAGATAAGAAACGGGCCATCAATCTAACCGCTTGATGGCCTAAATCGTTAGTCTTGGCTTTCGTAGTTAAAAATGGGTAACCCTAAGCGATAACGTATGGCGATGAGCCGTGCGCTTAGCCCCGCGACGAGGGTAATAATAACGACGATGTCTTGTGGTAGTGGGGTATATAAAAGCCCAATATACAGCCATGCAGCGGCAAATGAGACGCCAGCATAAACTTCTTTTTGGAAAACGAGGGGGATGGTGTTACATAGCATGTCACGAAGGACACCGCCAAATACTCCGGTAATTACAGCAGCAATCGCGGCAATCACTGGGCTATAATTCATATCAAGGGCTATTTGGGCACCTAGAATTGAGAATACAATAAGGCCTATCGCATCTAAAATTAGAAACAAACGACGTAAATGTTTCATCATTGGTGCGATCCAAATAGTAACGATAGCGGCACCGGCGACTGTCAAGATATATTCGGGGTTTTGAACCCAACCTAATGGATAGTGCCCAAGTAAGACATCGCGCACAGAGCCTCCGCCAATGGCGGTCGCTGAGGCAATAATAATAACGCCGAAAACATCCATTTTACGGCGACCGGCTGCGAGGGCGCCTGTCATGGCCTCAGCGGTAATACCAATAATATAAAGAACACTTAATAACATAATGATTCTATTCGACACTAAAGTGATTGCTAAAGGGTAATATTACTTATAGAAATTCTCGACTGAGATTTTCTAGTGCCTTACAAAATAGATTAGTTAAAGTAATCCGATAGCCCATATTAAGAGATGTCAAAGGATAACAGATTGAACGGCAAATTACCTTATAAAGAAACTCAAATAACGCACGATAAGCGAAGTCATCAACTTACAAATATTAATGTTTGGACAGCGGATAGCCAATGGATAGCTTATGATGTTCGCCCTAGTCCGAGTTCATTTACTGGGTTGACCATAGAAAAAATTCATATTGAGCGTCAGATGCCATGTGAAATCTATCGCGCTAATCATGGTGCGCATGTGGGTGTTGTGACGGTAAGTGCTGAAGACCCACCTCGTTATGCCTTTATTCATGGCCCTGAATTTCCTGATGAGCAGTGGCAATACGATTTTCATCATCGCAGAGGCGTATACGTTAGAGATGATAAATTAGGAGAGGCGCATTCAATTGATGCCATGTGTATTACTCCACCTTATCTTGCAGGAGCATTAAGAGGAGGAACACATGTTCATGTCTTTAGTCCCGATGGTAAGTGGTTAAGTTTTACTTATAACGACCATGTTATGCATGAAAGAGATATTCGGTTAGATCAACGTAATGTTGCTATCGCTGTTCCTATCAAAGCAGTCAATGTGGAGCCGAAAGGTCATCAACGTGAGTATAGCGGGGAATATTTCTGCTGTGTTATTTCCCACACAACCCCAGAGCCGATTCTTGGCAGTCATCAAATCAGCCGAGCCTACGAAGAAGGTTGGATTGGGCAAAAAGGGTATTTATCAGATAATGGGCAGTGGCAAAGCAGGGCAATCGCGTTTATTGGTGATACTCACTCGCTTGATGGTGAAATTATTCCTGAAATCTTCATCGTTGACCTGCCCGAGGATGAGAATGCCTTTATGCAACAAGGTGATTTCCCGCTGCAAGGCACGGATTCTCGGCTACCTTTTCCCCCTAAAAATATTCAACAACGTAGGTTGACATTTACCCATGAGCGGCAATATCCAGGGCTGGCGAAACAACCAAGGCACTGGTTACGTTCATCGCCTGATGGCCGTTTTATTGCCTGTTTAATGAAGGATGATAATGGCGTTGTTCAGTTATGGTTAGCCAGTACATCGACAGGAAGTCTTAAGCAAATTACACAGTGTTCCTCATCTATCCAATCTGCCTTTAGTTGGGATAGTCAGGGCAAGCATATTGCCTTTATTTGTGATAACAGCGTGATGCGTTGCAATGTGATTTCAGGTGAATTAGAAAGATTGACGGTGCGAAGTGCAACCGCTCCCGTTGCGGACGCCGTTGTGTTTTCACCTGATGACCGTTTGATTGCTTTTATGCGTGATGACACAAAGGGGTATAGGCAAATTCATATTGTAGAAACAGGCTTAGGATGCTAAATCGCATGCTAGGTAACCACCTAGATAAAGTAAGAGAGAAGAGGCGAAAGTGCCTCTTCTCAATACTCGAAATATAATTAATTAGCTAGTGTTTATAGTGTTAATTAATTATATCTTAGTAATTTATTCGGTGATTTAATCATTATTAAATCGTGTTAATTAGAATAACATTGAAAAAAGTATGCAAATAAAGAGTAAAACAAAGAGTAATTAATTATAAAATTAATACTCATTAACTGAATATGTTACTTGTAACAAATACGCTATTCTAGATTGCTCTCTAAAGAGTCTGGGTGGTTATTTATTTGGGTATTAGCTTGTTTATCGAGTGCTTCAATACGCTTTTTAGGTGAACTCTCTTCAGAGTTACTATCAGATTTCACATAATCTAAGGGAATAAGCAATGTGTCCATTACCGCGGTAAAGGGTAAATCAATCGCTAATAGCGGGCGCATAACCCAGCCAGTATCTTTATCTTTAATCATTTCGATACTGTTTTTAGAGCCGGGGTAATAACCGTCAGAAGGCCCGGCATGAGTCATAATGCTTGAACAACCTGAAAGTATTAATGGTGTAAAACATATCAATATTCTTTTTAGCAATAGTCCAGCCATATAGTCCATTTAACCTATGTTTTAAATTTATTATCTTTCCCTGTGACAATAATAGCTAAAAATCAAAAATTCACAATCACAGCATAATATGAATTGTTGAATTTGTATTATAAAAATTGATAACTGTCTAAACAAATGATCTATTTTGTTACCAATATTAACTAATATCATTGAATGTTTAATACGTATATGTATTGGCATCAATCGGTGAGCTAATCTCTTTTTCATAAATGACGAACTGTGGACTAATGCACATATTACTTTGTTTTTATTTGACATAATCGATTCAGTTGTACGTTTTATCGTCTTTCACGTTACGCTTTGTAAGTGACTTTTCGTCAAAAGGATAGCGGTCTATGAGTGAATTAGCTCTTACTGTGAGTTTGTTGGCGTTAGCTGCTGCACTTGGTTTATGGATAGGTAATTGGAAAATCCGTAATGTTGGCCTTGGGATCGGCGGGGTATTATTTGGCGGTATTATTGTCGGCCATTTCGCACAAAGCTATGGTTTACAACTCAATGGTCACATGCTGCATTTTATTCAGGAATTTGGCTTGATCCTGTTTGTTTATACTATCGGTATTCAAGTGGGGCCAGGTTTCTTCTCATCATTGCGTGTTTCTGGATTAAAACTAAATGGCTTTGCTTTATTAGTTGTTGTATTAGGTGCTGTAGTAACCGCGGTTATCTACAAATTAGCCAATATTCCGTTACCAATTATTTTGGGGATTTTTTCTGGTGCGGTCACGAATACGCCTTCTTTAGGTGCAGGCCAGCAAATACTCACTGACTTAGGCTCGGACCCTGCGCTGGTTGGGCAAATGGGAATGGGATATGCCATGGCTTATCCGATGGGCATATGTGGTATTTTGCTAGTAATGTGGTTGATCCGTATCATTTTTAGGATCAGTGTTGATAAAGAAGCCGCAGCTTTTAGCAGCCAGAATGTGCATCAGCGAGAAACATTGCAAACGATGAATATTGCGGTTCGCAATACCAACTTAGATGGCTTGATGATGCAAGATATTCCTTTATTAGGAAGTGAGGATATTGTTTGCTCAAGATTGAAAAGAGGCGAAATGCTTATGGTGCCTCAGCCTACAACGGAAATTCAATTAGGCGATTTACTGCATGTGGTTGGGCAAAAAGAAGACCTTAATAA
The DNA here is from genome assembly GCF_028477825.1 of Providencia sp. PROV267. NCBI lineage: Bacteria > Pseudomonadati > Pseudomonadota > Gammaproteobacteria > Enterobacterales > Morganellaceae > Providencia > Providencia sp. PROV267. The sequence continues at coordinate 103,668 of NZ_JAMPLX010000016.1, forward strand.
AGTCCGTTTAATTCTTGGTGAGGAGGTGGATGCATCATTATCGACATCTGGCTCAATACTTCACTCTGTTCGTGTAGTAGTAACAAATGATTCAGTATTGAGTAAACGTCTACGTGATCTGAACTTAAAACAGAAATATGACGTGGTGGTCACTCGACTAAATCGAGCAGGGATTGAGCTTGTGGCGAATAATAATTCAGTACTGCAATTCGGTGATATTCTCAATATTGTGGGAAGGCCTGAGTCTATTGAAGCCGTTAGCGCATTGCTTGGCAACGCCAAACAAAAACTACAGCAAGTACAAATGCTACCTGTGTTTATTGGTATAGGTCTTGGTGTTGTGTTGGGGTCGATACCTCTTTTTATTCCGGGTTTCCCCGCAGCATTAAAACTTGGGCTGGCAGGTGGACCATTGGTCATCGCACTGATTTTAGGGCGTATAGGCACCATAGGGCGTTTATATTGGTTTATGCCGCCTAGTGCTAACCTTGCATTACGGGAGCTCGGTATTGTGATGTTCCTTGCCGTGGTCGGTTTAAATTCAGGCGGTGGTTTTATTGATACCTTAGTTAAAGGTGATGGGCTAACTTGGATCGGCTACGGTTTATTAATCACCTTTGTTCCGTTATTTATTACTGGCCTTATTGCTCGGATCTTCGGCAAGATGAATTACCTCAGCCTGTGTGGTGTGCTGGCAGGTTCAATGACAGATCCACCAGCACTGGCATTTGCTAACAATATTCATTCAACCAGTGGGGCACCGGCTCTCTCTTATGCAACCGTCTATCCTTTAGCGATGTTTTTACGCATTATTTCACCGCAGCTATTGGCGATTTTATTTTGGACATTATGACGATAGTTGCTAAAAGTGATGATGGGCGAGAAGGGTATTTAGATATATAGAGGTAAAAATGGTGTTTATTCAAACGATGAATAATCTAAAAAGATGGTTTAATACAGTTGAATGATATTCGTAATGTAATATTTGATTACGGAGTTCTCGCTAATTTTTAGCCCTTTTAATTCATAAAAGGGCTTTTTTTTTATTTTTAGGGTATCAGGTATCTATTAACCGTGTTAGTTAACCAGTCATCCTTGATATACAAGGATGACAACAAGCTAACGACAGGAACATCTAACATTCGACAGTTTGATAAGCCAATTCTAATTCTTCAGCAAGGATAGCAATACCTTTCTCGATTTTTTCTGGCTCTGGCACATAATTCATTCGCATACATTGATGTGCATGTGGCCAGTTTTCTTCTAGACCAGGGAAAAAGTAATGCCCCGGAACCATTAAAACACCGCGTTTTTTTAGTCGTTGATAGAGTTCTAAGCTAGTAATCGGCAAATCTTTGAACCATAACCATAAGAAAATAGCACCTTCAGGCTTATGGATCAGACATTTATCTTCAGGAATATAGCGACGGATAATGCGGATAACCTCTTCTACACGTTGTTTATAGAAGGGGCCAATAACATTTTTTGATAAAGAAATCAGATCATCCCGCTGCAACATTTCCAACGCTAATGCAGGGCCAACACTACCCGGTGCAAGGCTAATAATGCCGTTCATGTTACTCACCGCTTCAATGATCTCTTCATTCGCGATGATAATACCGCAACGAGTACCGGGTAACCCTAGCTTAGACAAGCTCATACACAGAATGACATTCTCATTCCAAAATGGCGTCGCTTCACTAAAAATAATGCCAGGGAAAGGAACTCCATAAGCGTTATCAATGAGTAATGGAATGTTGTGTTGCTTTGCCAGTTTATCAAGGTGCTCCACTTCCTCATCGGTTATCACGTTACCGGTAGGGTTTGTTGGGCGTGAAACACAGATAACACCAATATCATCAGTTACTTCTAATGTATTAAAATCAACGTGATATTTAAATTGACCATTCGGTAAATATTCAATTTGTGGCTTATTTGCCACAAATAGATCGTCATCTAGCCCTGAATCGGCATAGCCAACATATTCGGGGGCTAGTGGGAATAGAACCTTACGAGTGATGCCATCTTCAAAACGACCAGCAAGCAAGTTAAATAGGTAGAAAAACGCGCTTTGGCTGCCATTGGATAGGGCAATATTTTTGGCGCTAATATTCCAGCCTAGTTTTGCTTTTAGGGTTGCTGCTAGCGCTTTCAACATGGCATCTTTACCTTGTGGGCCGTCATAGTTACACAAAGTATCCGTTAATTTACCGTTGGCGCACATTTCTGCTAATAGTGTTTGGAAATAGGCATCCATCTCAGGGATATGAGCAGGGTTCCCACCACCTAGCATAATTGCACCGGGAGTTCTCAAGCCATCATTCAAGTCTTTCATTAATGTTGATATACCTGAATTTTGTGCGAATTTATTACCGAATTTAGAAAATATCATCTCATTTATTCACATATGTTAAGTAGGTTGTTAATGGAATTTAAAAACATACTCTGCTCGACAAGAGAGTTCAACAGCTTCAATCAATATAACATTGATACAAAATACTGCTTTTTTATTAACTTCTGGGCTGATATTTGTGAAAATTGGTTAAAATATGGTGAATGTTGCTTTTGATAATGGGGGTGATGCCGATTCATTCTGATTTATTTATAGTGGCAACAATCTTTTAAATGGTCATTAATCATGCCTGTCGCTTGCATAAAAGCATAACAAGTAATGGAACCAATAAACTTAAATCCACGTTTTTTAAGTGCTTTGGATAAACGTTTTGAAAGCTCTGTCTCTGTGGGAACTTGAGTGTGAGACTGCCACTGGTTGACGATAGGTTTGCCACCCACAAATTGCCATAAAAATGTTGAGAAATCCTCGCCGTTTTCAGCCATTTTTAAATAAGCCTTTGCATTAGCAATAATCGCGTTAATTTTAGCGCGGTTCCGAATGATACGAGGATCCTGCATTAAGCTGTCAACATCTTGTTCACTCATCATGGCAATTTTTGCAGGATCAAACTGATGGAACAGTATGCGATAATCTTGGCGTTTTTTTAAAATGGTGTACCAAGAAAGCCCAGCTTGTTGACCTTCTAAGCAGATCATCTCAAATAGCTGTTGGTTATCCTTTGTTGGCTTTCCCCATTCATTATCATGGTAGGCGATATATTCTGGGTCTTGATTTACCCAATGGCAACGAATTGGCGATGAATTCATTTTGTCTCCTTTCAAGGGGGGCCAAGGCTTATATGCCCTATTTATACTGTATAAATGTCCAGTTTAAAAGAGACAAAATAAAGTTTTTTTATTTATAGGGCAAATAGACGTAGATTCAATGCTGTATATCTGGCGGTCAAAGGGTATACTGACGTACTTTCATTAAATCATATGTATCGCGTGCGGATCTAACATGCAAAAGTTTGATACCAAAACCTTCCAAGGTCTTATCCTGACATTGCAGGATTACTGGGCGCGCCAAGGCTGCACCATTGTTCAACCACTGGACATGGAAGTCGGCGCAGGAACATCTCATCCAATGACGTGCTTGCGTGCGTTAGGGCCTGAGCCAATTGCGGCGGCTTATGTTCAGCCTTCTCGTCGTCCTACTGATGGCCGTTACGGTGAAAACCCAAACCGCCTTCAACATTACTATCAGTTTCAAGTGATCATTAAGCCATCACCTGACAATATTCAAGAACTTTACCTCGGCTCATTGAAGGAATTGGGAATTGATCCCACCGTTCATGATATCCGTTTTGTTGAGGATAACTGGGAAAACCCAACACTAGGCGCTTGGGGTCTAGGCTGGGAAGTGTGGCTAAATGGTATGGAAGTCACTCAGTTTACTTACTTCCAACAAGTTGGCGGGCTGGAATGCAAGCCTGTAACGGGTGAAATTACCTACGGTCTTGAACGCCTTGCTATGTATATTCAAGGTGTTGATAGCGTTTATGACCTTGTTTGGTGCGATGGCCCACTCGGTAAAACGACCTATGGTGATATTTATCATCAAAATGAAGTTGAGCAGTCAACCTATAACTTTGAATATGCTAATGTCGATTTTCTTTTTAAATGCTTTGAAGAGTATGAGAAAGAAGCTCAATATTTACTGTCACTAGAAACACCACTGCCGCTACCGGCTTATGAGCGCATTTTGAAAGCGGCTCATACATTTAACTTACTGGATGCTCGTAAAGCAATCTCAGTGACAGAACGCCAGCGTTATATTCTACGTATCCGTACCCTAACTAAAGGGGTTGCCGAAGCTTATTATGCTTCCCGTGAGGCGCTCGGATTCCCTATGTGTCACAAGAATTAAGAGGCTGTCATGACTCAACAGACTTTCCTAGTGGAAATCGGCACAGAAGAGTTACCGCCGAAGGCTCTTCGTTCATTAGCTGAATCATTTGCGGCAAACTTTACGGCTGAATTGGATAGCGCGGATATTGCACACGGTGAAGTTAGCTGGTTTGCAGCACCTCGCCGTTTGGCCTTAAAAGTCGCTGCTCTTGCAGACTCATCACCTGACCGTGAAGTTGAAAAACGTGGCCCTGCGATTTCTGCTGCTTTTGGCGCTGACGGTCAACCAACCAAAGCTGCTGAAGGGTGGGCTCGTGGTTGCGGTATTTCCGTTGACCAAGCCGAGCGTTTAAAAACGGATAAAGGTGAATGGTTACTTTATCGCGCTCAAGTAAAAGGCGTAGCAGTTAGTGAATTGTTGGTCGATATGGTAAGCCGTTCTCTGGCTAAGTTACCTATTCCAAAACTCATGCGTTGGGGCGATAAAGAGACGCATTTTGTGCGCCCTGTCCACACCGTAACCTTATTATTGGGTAGCGATGTTGTTGACGGTGAAGTGCTAGGCATTAAGAGCGGTCGTACAATCCGTGGTCACCGTTTTATGGGTGAATCAGAGTTTACGATTGATCATGCAGACCAATATCCGGCGATCTTACGTGAACGCGGCAAAGTCATTGCTGACTATGAAGAACGTAAAGCCGTCATCAAAGCTGATGCTGAAAAAGCCGCGCTCGCCCTTGGTGGGAAAGCGGATTTAACCGACAGCTTACTAGAAGAAGTTGCTTCATTAGTTGAATGGCCTGTCGTATTAACTGCAAAATTTGAAGAGAAGTTCTTAGAAGTACCTGCGGAAGCATTGGTTTATACCATGAAAGGGGATCAGAAATATTTCCCTGTTTATGACAATGCTGGCAACCTGATGCCAAATTTCATTTTTGTGGCGAATATTGAATCTTCAGACCCACAACAAATTATCTCCGGTAATGAAAAAGTGGTACGTCCTCGTTTGGCGGATGCGGAGTTTTTCTTTAAAACTGACCGTAAACAACGTCTTGAAGATAATTTACCACGTTTGGAAACCGTTCTGTTTCAACAACAGCTTGGCACATTGCGTGATAAGACTGACCGTTTAGAAGCCTTATCAGGTTGGGTTGCAGCGAAGATTGGTGCAGATGTTAATCATGCGACTCGCGCGGGTTTGTTGGCAAAATGTGACCTGATGACCAATATGGTGTTTGAATTTACAGACACTCAAGGCGTGATGGGGATGCACTACGCACGCCATGACGGTGAATCAGAAGATGTTGCATTAGCACTGAAAGAGCAGTATCAACCTCGTTTTGCAGGGGATGCGTTGCCATCTACTGATGTTTCAGCGGCACTTGCCTTAGCCGAGAAAATGGACACCTTAGCCGGTATTTTCGGCATCGGTCAGCATCCGAAAGGTGATAAAGACCCATTTGCACTGCGTCGAGCTGCATTAGGCGTGTTACGCATTATTGTTGAAAAAGGCTATCAGCTTGATCTCGTTGAAATGACAGAAGAAGCCGTCCGCCTTTACGGTGATAAACTCACTAACAAAAATGTAGTGAATGATGTTGTTGAATTTATGCTTGGCCGCTTCCGTTCTTGGTATCAAGAGCTTGGCTATAGTATTGATACGATTCAAGCGGTGTTAGCGCGCCGTCCAACATCACCAGCCGATTTTGATGCACGTGTGAAGGCTGTGACTCACTTCCGTACATTGGAAGATGCAGAAGCTTTAGCGGCAGCCAATAAGCGTGTTTCGAACATCTTGAGTAAATCTAATGAGAAACTGGCTGATAAAGTTCTCGCATCTGTGCTAAAAGCACCACAAGAAGTGAAGTTGGCTACACACCTTGTTGTATTACAAGAAAAACTAGAGCCAATGTTTGCTGAGCGTAATTATCAAGATGCCTTAGTTGAATTGGCTTCTTTACGTGAAGTTGTGGATGCATTTTTTGCTGATGTTATGGTTATGGATGAAGATGAAGCGGTACGTATTAACCGTCTAACTCTGCTTAGCCAATTACGTGATTTGTTCTTGAAAGTTGCAGATATTTCATTGCTACAATAAATCGTGAACAAGTGATGGTATTGACTAAAAATATCATTTATTAATCTTTATAAGCCCTTGCAGGATAAGATCTTGCAAGGGCTTAATGTTGTCTTATAGGGGCGATTAGTTAAAAAACCCTATCAAGTTGATGGTTTTATCAGCATACAAACAAATTTAGTGAAAAATGGGTTGACGGGAAGGGCGCTCAACAGTATGATTCACACCGTTTTCGGCGAGTAGCGCAGCTTGGTAGCGCAACTGGTTTGGGACCAGTGGGTCGGAGGTTCGAATCCTCTCTCGCCGACCAGATTCCAGAACCCCACCTTATATGAGGTGGGGTTTTTTGCATTTGCACGTCAGCAAACATTTCACACAGTAATTTTTCTCATCATCCAAATACTGATTCTGGTGGCATGGTTTTTGTCTAACTTACCAACATGCGCTTTCAGAGTAACTTTGTTGTCCTTTCTCGTCATAATCTGTTGTTATGTTCATTAACGTTGTTTTCTTGAGTGTAATGAAAAGCATGATGTAGTCGCGAGTTGTTTATTACCTATCAATGGATTTTTCATAACAAGGAACCTGTTAATGAAAACAGCACCAACACTGTTTATTTTGTTATTTTTACTGTTCAACTATCTGCCTTGTTATGCCAATAGGCAGCTTGATTTTGCGGTGAAATCACCATCAACCCCCTGTATTGCGATTCACCAAGTTCATTTCTCAACATTGGCACTATTTCCGTTAATTACCTCGAGTGATATCAATAAATGGAAACAGGGCGTTGAAGGGAGATGTGTTAGTGAGGAAGGGCTATTGCGCTATGCAGACTTTCTTAACGCGCAGTTGGCTGAGGTAGGATATATCACATCGTCTATTCACTACCCAGAGCAAACTCTGTTATTTGGTGTGTTGCAGGTTGAATTAGTCGCGGGGAAGCTCGGCAGTATTGAGTATCAAGATAGTGCTAGCCAATCATTAGCGTACGCTTTTCCATTACGCAAAGGGCAAGTCGTAGATATCCACGCTATAAATCAAGGTCTGGCTAATTTACGCAATACCCAGTTGATCCCACATCAAATTCATATTGTTTCCGATCACGAACAGAACAATATGAACCGTTTAGTGATCCAACGTAATGCAGCAAGAGCTTTTAAAGGAAAACTACTTTTAGCGTCGAAACAATCACCGCAATTTCCTACCCATGTTGTCAGCAATCTGATTATGTTAGCTAATCCATTAGCACTGAATGATTTCTTTTTTCTAAATTTAGATAGTGATATTGGAAAAGAGCCTGAAAAGAAATTGAAATCGGTCTCCATTTTGTATTCAGTTCCTTACCATTATTGGTTATTGAGTTTATATGCGGGCTATCAAGAGAACAGCATTCATCAAAACTTCCAATTAATTGATAGCATTAAAGTTAGAAATGATGTGAGAAGCCGATTACTGTCGCTACAAGCTGAGTATGTTCTTCATCGAGCCTTATATCACTCAACGTCGATAAGTATGGGGACTCAAATTCAAACATTAGATCTCTTTTTAGAGCGATATCGTTTGAAAACCCAACAACGCTTTACGAGTTATCTTTTACTTGGGGTAAAGCATCAGCGTCATTTTGCACAAGGTAATGTGACATTTTCATTGAGTTATAAACAAGATACGGATTGGTTCGGTTCCACAAGGCGCCAAGTGACAGGGTTAGAGCGAGCCGGCATATATCTATTTTCGGTAGATTTTCAACGGCAATTTTATTTAGCCAACCAATCGATGTATCACCGACATGAGCTTGAAATGCAATTAAGTCGCTCGCCACTAGATCCGCAGCTTGAGCTAAATAGTCCTACTGGGAAATTTGGGATTAGGGGGTTCTCAAATAGCGTATTAACGGAGAATTTGGGAGATAACACGTTGAAACTTAAAAATGAGTGGGGGTGGTTTACCCCATGGCGGGGTTATGAGCTATATGGTGCATTGGATTTCGCCTCGACATCTTCGCAAAGCGCACATATTTGGCGAGAAAACAGGTTATTCGGTACAGAAATTGGTGTGAGAGGGCAGATTGATCGCTTGAACTACCAACTCTTTATCGAGGCTCCTCTTTGGCAGTCGGCGAAATTAGCAACGAACGCGGTGAATGTTGGGGCGAAAGTGAGTATTGATTATTAGCCAGTTTATTTGGTCGCAGTTTCATTGGCTATGAATATGGTTTATGCCCAAACATAAATAGGTAAGCAGAAGTCTGGTTGAAGTAGGGTTACACAGCAGCGAGTTCAAGGAAACCGTTATATTGTACTCATAAAGCCCCCAAATAACGGCTATTTAGGTATCTCTGAGCATTGTTGTGCAGGCATTGGAATACTTATAAAGCAATTAATATAGCGAGTAAAGGGGATGAGATTAGCGATATTCCGGCGTGAATAATTATAATGGATTGATATTAAAGTAAATTATTTATTTTGGAAAAGGCGAGTCATTGAATGAGAGCAGAGTCATATAGTGAAGGCCCGTAGAGAGAATGAAATCAAGTAGATCGTGCGATTATTGAAGTTATTAACTAATCAATAAATTGTTAAAATTTAATGAACCGTACTTTTTTATATGAATAAAAAACAAGCAAAATAATAACAACCTAAAGTAATTATTTATTTTAAACACACCAGAACTTTATGCCGCACTCTCTTAGGTGTTGCACTATTTTCGTTCAGTAATTCAGCACTTAATCACAAATATAAAAATAAATCACCCAGAGATAAAACACTATCCTGTAGTATTTTTATGGTTATTATGTCTGCCATATGACTTAAATAACCATACAAAGACCTAAGAACACTCTTAATATGTTTCTAAAATGTTATAGGATAGTTGTCTGTTTAAAGAGAGATACTATTGACGAAGTGGATGACAGTTGATTAATTGCACAGTGAATAACAAAAAAATACAGATCCCCTATCTGTCATTTCAAGGATGGGTTTGGGCATCAAGCAAATAACACATGAACACCACAGGAGCATACAGATGACGCTCTCAATCAAAAAGACAGGTTTAACCATTGGGCTAACACTTGCAGCACTTGCAGTTTCTGCTTCTGTGCAAGCGAAAACATTAGTCTACTGTTCAGAAGGCTCTCCAGAGGGCTTTAACCCTCAGCTATTTACTTCCGGTACGACTTACGATGCTAGCTCAATTCCACTCTATAACCGTTTAGTTGAGTTCAAACTTGGTACTACAGAGATAGAGCCAGGTTTAGCGGAAAGTTGGGAAGTAAGCGATGATGGCAAAGTTTATACTTTCCACTTACGTAAAGGCGTAAAATGGCATTCAAATAAAGAATTTAAGCCAAGCCGCGACTTTAATGCGGATGATGTCATTTATACCTTCATGCGTCAGAAAGATGCGAATCACCCATACCACAAAGTCTCCGGCGGTAGCTATGAGTACTTTATGGGCATGGATATGGATAAAATCATCGATAAAGTTGAAAAAGTTGATGATTACACCGTACGTTTCACACTCTCTCGTCCAGAGTCACCTTTTTTAGCTGATATGGCAATGGACTTTGCTTCCATTCTTTCTGCTGAATATGCTGACAAAATGTTAGCAGCGGGCACACCGCAAAAAGTGGATTTGAACCCTATTGGAACAGGCCCATTTGAGCTACAGCAGTACCAAAAAGATTCACGTATTCTTTATAAAGCCAACAAAGAGTATTGGGGTAATAAACCTAAAATTGATCGTTTAGTTTTTTCGATTACACCTGATGCGTCTGTCCGTTATGCCAAGCTGCAAAAAAATGAGTGTCAAGTTATGCCATACCCAAATCCGGCAGACTTGGAACGCATGAAGCAAGATAAAAATATTACATTGATGGAGCAACCTGGCTTGAACGTCGGTTATCTCTCTTTCAACGTTGAGAAAAAACCACTAGATAACCAGAAAGTGCGCCAAGCGCTATCTATGGCTGTGAATAAAGACGCTATCATCGATGCCGTTTATCAAGGTGCAGGACAGAAAGCGAAAAACTTAATTCCACCAACGATGTGGGGCTATAACGATGATGTGAAGGATTATGAATATAATCCTGAAAAAGCAAAAGCGTTATTGGCTGAGGCCGGGTTCCCGAATGGTTTCGAAATCGATTTATGGGCAATGCCAGTCCAACGTCCATATAACCCAAATGCGCGCCGTATGGCTGAGATGATCCAAGCTGACTGGGCAAAAATTGGTGTTAAATCGAAAGTAGTGAGCTATGAGTGGGGCGAATATCTGAAGCGTGCTAAAGATGGTGAACCGCAAACGGTAATGATGGGTTGGACCGGTGATAATGGTGACCCTGATAACTTCTTCGCGACACTGTTTAGCTGTGCGGCGAAAGAGCAAGGCTCTAACTATTCGAAATGGTGTTATCAAGGCTTTGAAGACTTGATCCAGCCTGCTCGTATGACAGCAGATCATAACAAACGTATTGATCTCTACAAGCAAGCACAGGTTGTTATGAATGAACAAGCACCAGCCCTGATCATTGCTCACTCAACGGTATATGAACCAGTCCGTAAAGAAGTGAAGGGCTATGTTGTCGACCCTCTCGGCAAACACCACTTTGAAAACGTCGATATTGAAAAATAATCGTTGTTAATTTGTATCAGCCCTTCGCCATCTTTTTGATAGCGAAGGGCGTTTTCACCTCTGAATTTCAGGGAAACAGAAAACTCAGTTCTTTGTGAGCAGACAGAAGAGTCACACTCTTCTGATTAGCCAAACGGACTCAGAGCCGTCAAAGGCATTATTAAAAGAGATTCAGGATATGTTGCAATTTATCCTCCGACGTTTGGGGCTAGTTATCCCTACGTTTATCGGTATCACATTACTCACGTTCGCATTTGTGCATATGATCCCGGGTGACCCCGTGATGATTATGGCAGGTGAAAGAGGCTTATCGCCCGAACGACACGCTTATTTAATGGCTGAATTGGGCTTAGACCAGCCATTGTGGAAACAATATCTTCACTATATTAATGGCATATTTCATGGTGACTTAGGGATTTCATTGAAAAGCCGGATAGCGGTTTGGGATGAATTTTTCCCCCGTTTTAAAGCCACGATGGAACTGGCAATCTGTGCGATGATTTTTGCAATTTCAGTGGGGATCCCTGTCGGTGTTTTAGCCGCAGTGAAGCGTGGCTCTATTTTCGATCACACAGCAATTGGCTTATCCCTAACAGGTTACTCAATGCCAATTTTCTGGTGGGGGATCATGTTAATCATGCTGGTGTCAGTGCAGTTGGATTTGACCCCTGTATCTGGGCGCGTTAGCGACAGTGTATTTTTGGATGACTCCTATCCGCTGACTGGTTTTATGCTGATTGATACCTTAATTTGGGGGGATGAAGGGAACTTTATTGATGCGGTTGAGCATCTCATACTTCCTTCCATTGTGCTTGGAACCATACCTCTGGCGGTGATAGTCCGTATGACTCGCTCATCGATGCTAGAAGTACTAGGGGAAGATTACATTCGTACGGCTCGAGCCAAAGGGGTTAGCCGTGCACGCGTTATTCTTATTCATGCGCTGAGAAATGCGATGCTGCCTGTTGTCACCGTGATTGGTTTACAAGTGGGTGTTATGCTCGCTGGCGCAATTCTAACGGAAACTATTTTTTCGTGGCCAGGTCTAGGTCGTTGGCTGATTGAAGGGCTTCAACGTCGTGATTACCCAGTGGTTCAAGGTGGGGTTTTATTAGTCGCAACTTTGATTATTTTTGTTAACCTCGTGGTTGATCTGCTGTACGGCATTGTTAACCCACGTATTCGTCATAAAAAATAAGGAGCGCTTACATGTCTCAATCTACTGAGCCAACGGTTGTCAGCGCCCCTAAGCCGATGACCCCATTCCAAGAATTTTGGCACTACTTTAAGCGTAATAAAGGTGCGGTTGCCGGAATGGCATATATCATTTTAATGATCTTAGTGGCTATTTTTGCAGGTGTTTTAGCCCCTCATGCACCAGATGAGCAGTTCCGCGATTTCTTATTGGTACCACCTGTTTGGGAATCCGGCGGAAGTTGGCAATTTATCTTAGGTACGGATGACGTTGGTCGAGATCTGTTATCTCGCTTAATGTATGGTGCACGCTTATCTCTGTTAGTCGGCTGCCTTGTGGTGGTGCTCTCATTGATTATGGGGGTGACGGTCGGCGTTATTGCAGGCTATTTTGGTGGTGTGGTCGATGCTGTGATTATGCGTATCGTTGACATCATGTTAGCCCTACCGAGTTTATTGCTGGCTTTAGTATTGGTGGCAATCTTTGGCCCTTCAATCGTTAATGCCTCACTTGCACTGACCTTCGTTGCATTGCCTCACTATATCCGGCTTACTCGCGCCGCGGTGTTGGTAGAAGTGAATCGCGATTATGTCACCGCTTCACGTGTGGCAGGCGCCGGTGCTACGCGTCAGATGTTTGTTAATATTTTACCGAACTGTTTGGCACCGCTAATTGTTCAAGCATCACTTGGCTTTTCTAATGCCATCTTAGATATGGCTGCTTTGGGTTTCCTTGGTATGGGAGCACAGCCACCAACACCTGAATGGGGCACAATGTTGTCTGACGTGCTGCAATTCGCTCAAAGTGCGTGGTGGGTCGTCACCTTCCCTGGTCTGGCAATCTTGTTAACTGTATTAGCGTTTAACCTGATGGGTGATGGTTTGCGTGATGCATTTGATCCAAAACTCAAGCAGTGATGAGGTAATCTAATGGCATTGTTAAATGTAGAACAACTCTCGGTACACTTTGGTGATGAAAGTACCCCGTTCCGTGCCGTTGACCGCATCAGCTATAGCGTTGAAAAAGGTCAGGTTGTTGGCATAGTGGGTGAGTCTGGCTCGGGGAAATCGGTAAGCTCTTTAGCGATAATGGGGCTGATAGACTATCCTGGGAAAGTGATGGCTAATTCGTTGCAATTTGACGGGCGTGACTTATTGTCTATTCCCGAAAAAGAGCGTCGGCAAATTGTTGGTGCCGATGTAGCGATGATATTTCAGGACCCTATGACCAGTCTGAACCCCTGTTTTACAGTGGGTTATCAGATAATGGAAGCGCTGAAAGTGCACCAAGGCGGTAGTAAAAGTACGCGTAAACAACGTGCAATTGATTTACTGACGATGGTCGGGATCCCTGACCCGAAATCGCGGCTTGATGTTTATCCACACCAGCTATCAGGTGGGATGAGTCAGCGGGTCATGATTGCGATGGCGATCGCATGTCGGCCTAAGTTATTGATTGCAGACGAACCGACGACCGCACTTGATGTGACGATCCAAGCACAAATTATTGAGTTATTGCTTGAATTACAACAACAAGAGAATATGGCCTTGGTCTTGATCACCCATGATCTTGCCTTGGTTGCTGAAGCGGCACATCACATTATTGTGATGTATGCGGGCCAAGTCGTGGAATCAGCGAAGGCCTCTGATATCTTTAAACATCCTCGTCATCCCTATACTCAAGCGCTGTTACGTGCCTTGCCTGAGTTTGCCACTAATAAATCTCGGTTAGCGTCATTACCGGGCGTTGTGCCGGGGAAATATGACCGACCACAAGGTTGTCTGTTGAACCCTCGCTGCCCCTATGCGACAGAGCGTTGTCGTATTGAGGAGCCTGAATTGCGCTCTGTTGGAGATAGGCAGGTGAAATGCCACATGCCGCTGGATGATATGGGGAGGCCGACACTATGAGTGAAAATCAACATAAGCCTTTACTACAGGCTATTAATTTAAAGAAATATTATTCAGCGAAAAGCGGTATATTTTCGGCAGAAAGGTTAGTCAAAGCTCTCGATGGCGTTTCATTTGAGCTAGAAAAAGGAAAAACACTCGCCGTTGTTGGAGAATCTGGGTGTGGTAAATCGACACTAGGTCGTTTACTGACCATGATTGAACAACCCACAGAGGGGGAGCTTTACTATCAAGACCAAAACCTACTGGTTAAAGACAAGGCGGCTGAAAAGCTACGTCGCCAAAAAATTCAAATTGTCTTTCAAAACCCATATGGCTCTTTAAATCCTCGTAAAAAAGTCGGGCAAATACTTGAGGAGCCTTTATTGATTAACACCTCGTTATCTAAAGAGCAGCGTAGAGAAAAGGTGTTATCGATGATGGCTAAGGTTGGGTTAAAAACGGAGCATTATGAGCGCTATCCTCATATGTTTTCGGGCGGGCAACGCCAGCGCATCGCAATCGCACGAGGGTTAATGTTAGATCCTGATGTTGTTGTTGCTGATGAACCAGTTTCAGCACTGGACGTTTCCGTACGCGCTCAAGTGCTTAACCTAATGATGGATTTGCAGCAAGAGCTAGGGCTATCTTATGTGTTCATTTCGCATGATCTATCCGTGGTTGAACATATAGCTGATGAAGTGATGGTGATGTATTTGGGGCGTTGCGTAGAAAAAGGAACTAAAGAACAGATCTTTAATAATCCTTTGCACCCTTATACTCAAGCACTGCTATCAGCAACACCAAGGTTAAACCCTGATTCACGGCGTGAAAGGATCAAGTTGACGGGAGAGTTACCAAGCCCGCTGAATCCACCACCGGGGTGCGCTTTTGCAGCTCGTTGCCGCCGAGCATTCGGGCAATGCACGCAATTCCAACCAGCTCTTAAAGAGTACGGAGGGCAACTGGTTGCCTGTTTTGCCGTCGATGAAGATGAAAAAAATAGCGTTGTAGCCAGTTAATCCCCACTAAGACGGCAGAAATATTGCTTTTCTGCCGTTATCCAGTGTGATACGTTGTTGTTGTTTCCGTAAATCCCCCCTTTGTCTTAATTACATAAACTTTCACTTTTAACTGCTCCTTTATTGATAAAATCAAGTATACTGAGAATAACTCAGTGACATCCAATGCCCCATAAAACCTACCTTTTTGGGCGCGCTACCCAAACTTATTGATTATTTGGCTTGAATAATGATTCGCGCCCAGTTGCAGTTTCGCAATATTGGTAAAAAATATTGTGATATGTTGGGTTAATGGGGGGATGTTAGTCGGTGTTTATCTGACTTTGTTGATAAAGGGCCGCTTTTTAAAGCGAAAAATATTCAATTCAAAAGAAGCTTGATAAAGAAGGTTTCGGAAACATGAAGAACAGGGTGCAACGTTCTCTAACGTTAAAAAGCATGATCGTATTTTTTGTGATCACGTTAAGCTCACTCGCCCTTTTTTTGGCAATTCAATTTAGTTACTTACTTGAGCAAAGAAAAGGTGACTATCTCAATCAGCTTAGTAATGCGGTTGTACAAATTCAAAAACCATTGACTGAATCATTATTAAGTTCAGATCTGAACGAAGTTAAACGGCTACTCGTGAGCTTGAAAACATCGGGTATTATGGGCAAAGCGATTGTGACAGTCGATGGGGCGACTGTTATCCATTTAGACTTTGCGACACCCCGTCCAATTCCTAGTTGGGCGGTGAAATTTGCCGGTATTCCAGTAGAGATGACAGTACCTTTGTATGCCTATGGGAATACCGTCTTGACGGCGAAACCCCAAGGGTATTTAACGCTGCAAGTTGATTCAAATCGTGTTTATCGATTCGCCTTCAACACGTTGGCATTAATGATAACGACATATTTGTTGTTAGTTTTGATCATTGCGATTGCGATGACATGGTGTGTAAGTCGAATGATTGTCAGGCCATTACGTAAAATTGCGCTAGAATTACAAGATGGCGGCGATCAAGACATCAAAGTATCAGGTTATCATAAGGATGACGAGATAGGCTTATTGGCGAAGAATTATAACCGCCAAAGAAAACAGCAAAATTCAGACTAAGTCATGAACATGTGGCGAGCTTTGTGGTCTAATATCGTTAATAATTGGTGTCACTTACAGTGTATGAGACCAAACCATATCGTTTAACCCTATAATTAGCGTTTTTCGTTAATTTATCAGTCATATTTTTGCGGTTAAATACAAGGATAGAAAATACATAGGGGTTTACATGCAGGGTTTGAAAATTCGGTATATCTTTAGTGTGGTGCTACTGTCAGTCGCTGGCCTTGCGAGTGCTGAGCCATTGCAGCCTGATCCAGCATGGCAGCAAGGAAAGCTTGAAAATGGCTTTAGCTGGCAGCTATTGCAGACTCCACAGCGTCCTAATGACCGAATTCAACTGAGATTGGCCATTAAAACAGGGTCTTTGTCAGAAAAAGCAAATGAAAAAGGTTACAGCTACTTAATCCCTAAAATGGCGCTGTTACATCAAACAGAAGCATTTCCAACCGCAACGTTGCAAAATTTTTGGCGTCAGGCAACCGATCCTGATGTTCCCATTCCGCCAGCGGTCGTCTCATATGACTACACAATTTATAGCTTGAGCTTACCACACAATAAGCCAGAGCTTCTCAAACAAGCACTCAACTGGTTAGCAACCTCCGCGGCTGGGGCAACTTATACCGAAACCACACTGCACAATGGTCTGAGTGTGACAAATGCTCCTGTTGCTACATTGCCTATTGATGCGACGGATCCTGTATGGCGCGCACGTCTGAAAGGCTCTGCAATGATGGGCTATGACCCAGGGCAAAAGGTTAAGGATAATGTAGATTTAGAGAGTGTGAATTCGTTTTACCAAAAATGGTATACGCCAGATGTTATGACGCTGTATGTTGCAGGTCATGTTGATTCACGCATGTTATCTGATTACATCACTCAAACGTTCTCTTCACTAGAAGGTAAACGTTCAGAGCCTGTTGCGGTAGCTGTTTTATCACAGGTGAAACCTCAATCCATCGACATTCTGCAAGATAAGCAAACAAAAGATAGCTTATCCCTGATTTGGGATATCGATTGGCAACCGATTAATGACTCTGCCGTACTGATGCGCTATTGGGGAAGTGATTTAGCCCGTGAAGCACTTTATCGTTCATTACAAAAAACTTTTAGCCAAAAGTTTAACCAAGATGAAGTGAATTCGAACTTAGATTGCCGAGTGCAATATCAGAAGGCTAGCTGTACGTTAACGGTTGCAGCAGCGCCAGAAAAAATGGCAGCAGTGACAGATGTTGTTCTCAATGAGCTATCAACCGCTGTTCAAAATGGGATTTCACCTGAATTGTTTGATGAAATGCTCAATGAAAAACAGGTGCAATTATCACAATTGTTTGCGGCCTATGCTCGTACCAGTACGGATGTGTTAGCAGGCCAACGCTTGATCTCTCAACAAAATGGGGTGGTTGATATCGCTCCTGAGCAGTATCAACGACTAAGGCAATCTTTCTTAGCGGGGCAAACGCTGGATCAAGTGAATATGGAAGTGCGTCGTTTATTGTCTCAAGAAGCTGCCTTTGTGTTGGTTCAACCGAAAGAGAAGCAGTTGATGGATGCTGAGCAAATCCGCCAGAAATTTACTAAGGTGCTGTGGCCACAGGTTGAGCCTACACCGGCAATTGAAGCGGAGCCTGCAAAAGCAGCGAAATAATCTGTCATTAAATAGCCCCAACTTAGGGGCTATTTACTTTTCATCCTGTTGTTTTTTAACGTTGCGTCAGTAACCCTTCAATCACCCGAATTAAGGTTTCTCGGGAATCCCTGTCATCGACAAAGCCGGCTGCACTTGTCTGGGTTTCCGGTGAGTAATAGGCGGCAGATCCCCAAAAACCAAGGTGTGAATATAGCGTCATGCCATTTACGACACTTGCCATCAACCCTAATCGGTACTCTTGGGCGCCCACATGGTGACCCACACTCAGCATTGTCTGTAGAGTTTCTGGTTTCTCAAAGATTTCGCCATTAAATAAGGCTTCAAGGAATCGAGCCATTTGTTGAGATGAGGTAATTAAACCACCCCCGCCATACACATCCATCGAAGCATGAATATGTGTACCTTCTATCTCTTTTAGGTATTGGCGTGCACGAGGTGCATCTGTCGTAGGTTGCTCTAAATACTCCCAATAAGCGGTATCTAATCCAATTTTATTGAATTTTAATAACTCCCTAACGGCGTGGCCTAACGATTGGCCCGTAACACGTTCAATGATATCGCCTAACAGTATGTAACCTGTATCTGAATAAATAAATGTGTCTGAAGGTGCGACAATAGGGAATTTTTTACGCACATAGAGCTGTATTTGCTCTAACCGAGTCCACTGGTGTGTCGGTTTCGCAAGTACGCGCTTGAGGTAGTGATCATCTGCATGATCAAAAAGCCCGCTACTATGGCTGAGTAGATGACGAATAGTGATATGATCGGTGGCATAGCTGTCACACAGTAATTGGTTAAATTCAGGTGTGATATGTTGTGAAATGGCATCATCTAACGATAATTTCCCCATTTCAACTAACCTAAGTATGGCTGCTGCGGTAAACGTTTTTGTGTTACTGGCAATGCGTAATGGGGTATCAACTGTCAATGGCCGACCTGCCAGATCGCTTCCTCTAGCACAAAATGTACTGATACTCGCCTTTTTTTGGTTGTGATAGTAAAGCACAACGCCGCAAGGTAAGTCTTCTAACTGCTGAATATATTGTGTAGTTATCATTTTTCTCCCAACTCATTTGGTCTTTAGAGATAGAGTGAGTGCTCATATTCACTTATAACATACTTGAATAATCAGCTTGCCATGTGTCCAGAAAGGCGGTGAATTTTTAATTAACCTCACGCGATAAAATTAATGTCTTAAAAGCCGTAAAAGCAGGCACTTGGTATCCAGTACGATAAATCAAATAGGTATCACATGTTGTGACGGGGAGCGAGGCTAACAATGAGGAAGCATCCCCCATAGAATGAAATAATTGAGCCGGTAGTAGCGCGATACTGCTTCCTGCACTGACGCATGCGACCATCGCATGATAGGAGCTAAGTTGCTGAATATGCCAATCTCGTTGATTTGGGATATTTAGCCACTGCTCAGCAATATAGCGGTAGCTGCATCCTTGGGCGAAGGTAGCAAGTGAGCGTGTTTGAATATCTGAGGCGGTCTTTGCTAATTTATCTTGCTCGGGAAGCAATAAGACTAGCTGCTCCTGCCAAACGACTTGTGACTGAATACCCATATCACAGAGTTGGTTAATATCATACAAATCTTGGGGAAGAGCCACAAAAGCACAATCTAACTGTTCACGACGTACTTGCTCGATTAGAGCTTGTGAGGTTCCGGTTAATAATGATAATTGGGTTGTTGGGTGCTGTTGGTGGTAGGCTGCCAAAGGTTGAGGTAACCGGCAGGCCGCCGTGCTCTCCATGCTACCTATTCTTAGTTGTCCTCCTTCTCTGCCTAAACTCGTGACATGGCGGGCTTCTTGCTCTAACGCCAGTAAACGATAGGCGTATTGTAGGAAGCGTGTGCCGGCTTCTGACAATTGCATCTGCTTACCTTGACGAATAAACAGCGGCTCTCCCAGATCGGACTCAAGCTGTTGAATACGCGTTGTAATATTTGAGGGAACCCTACCGAGGCGCATTGCTGCGCGTGTGATACTGAGTTCTTCTGCGACCATGCAAAATATTTTTAGGGATTCAGAGTTCATTTTCTTTTTTCGTGAATATAGTGCTATATTTATTCTTAATAACAGAATAATAAGTGTAACCCTACTTGATGATAAAGGAAAGATAATGGAGCATTCTGAAGTATTTCTCCAACGTTTGGGCTTACGTTACCCAATCATTCAAGCCCCTATGGCGGGCGTTTCAACACCTGAGTTGGCTGCGGCAGTTTCTGAGGCAGGGGGGCTAGGCTCATTAGGGCTTGGGGCTAGCTCTGTACCTCAAGCTAAAGCATTGATTGAGAAAACTAATGCTTTAACAGACAAACCTTTTAATGTGAATGTGTTCTGCCATTCTACTCCCGTACGTAATCGTGAGATTGAACAAGCATGGATTCATTACTTTGCCCAACAATTAGCTCAGTTTAACGTATTGCCACCTCAGCAATTAAACCAAGTTTACACATCATTCTTAGATGATCCTCACATGTTGGCACTACTGCTAGAAATGAGGCCAGCAGTTGTCAGTTTCCATTTTAATATTCCGGATAAACAGGTGATTGATCAGTTAAAAGCCCAAGGGATCTATACAATGGCGACGGCAACTTGCTTACGAGAGGCTCAGTTGATCGAGCAGGCAGGTATTGATGCCATTATCGCTCAAGGCATTGAAGCGGGTGGGCACCGAGGAATGTTTGATGTTAATGCCGAAGATGAAGCGATAACAACATTCCACTTGGTTGAATTATTAGTGAAAAATAGCCAATTACCGATTATTGCTGCGGGCGGCTTGATGGATGGGCAAGAAATTAAAACAGCTTTAGAGCAAGGAGCCGTGGCGGCTCAACTTGGTACAGCGTTTATTTTGTGCCCTGAATCAGCAGCAAATGAAGGTTACCGTCATAAGCTGAAAAGCCAAAATGCAGCGGACACGGCATTAACAGCGGCTATCTCTGGCCGACCCGCAAGAGGGATTGTGAACCAATTTATTCGTATGACACAAGCGGATGATTGTCCTGCTATACCGGATTACCCGATAGCGTATGATCTTGGAAAACAGTTGCATGCAGCGGCAAGTAAAATGGGGAGTGATGATTTTGCCGCACATTGGGCAGGCCAAAATGCGTTGAAAGCGCGAGAGATGCCAGCGAGCGTATTGGTAGAGACGCTTGTATCAGAAATGACGAAATAATGTGTAAAGTTGTAACATGTGAGAAATTTTGAAGGGGGGCAAATGATGGATCTTTTGCCACCCTGTCAATGCGTTAAGAAGTGAGAATTTCGTTCTCTTTTGCGTTCTTTGGCTCATCCGTTGCGTTCTTTGGCTCATCCGTTGCGATCCACGCAGCACAAAATAGAGTCAATCTAGCAAAGAAGTAGAAGAAGGCCATTAAGCCCAGCACCGAACCGAAAGCCGCGCCAGAAGGGGATGAGGCTAAGTTTGGTAAAATCCAAGTCATGATTGATTTAATCACTTCAAAGCCAATAGCCGCGAGTAGAGTGCCTTTCAATAAGGAAGAGCGGCGGTGCTGCATACGCGGTAAAATCCAGAAAATCCATAAGAACAGCAAGAAGTTAGCGATAATTGAAATCGTCAGACCAATCAGAGTCCAAGCCGGTTTTAACCATTCGATATTATCTAGGCCAAGCGTTCTAACAATGGTTGCTTGAGCGGAGCCTGCGACAGAGGTGAGCGTAATTGTTACGATCAAGGCGATAAGTAGGCCAATTAAGGATAGAAAATCGCGCAAATAGCGGAAATAAATTTTTTCATGTTCATCTTCATTGCGCTCCCAAACAGGGCGTGATTGCGCCAAAATGGCTAATCGTAAGTTGTTAACCCAGTTTACGCCCGAGTAAACGGCTAATGCCAAACCAGTTAAACCAACGGTAGTCCGCTGGCGGATTGCGGTATCAATGGTTCTTTCTAATGTATTGGCTAATGTCGGGTCACTGATGCTGGCAGAAATACCGCGAACTAGCCGTTCAAGTAATTCTGGGTTACTGGCTAATACAAAACCCGCTGCTGCAAAGGTAAACATTAATACAGGGATTAAAGAAAGAAACGAAAAATAGGTAATCGCAGCACCGAACTGGTTCCCCATACGATCAGTGAATCGTTGAGCAGTACGAATAAGGTGTGCAATAAAAGGAATTGCACAAATAAAATTCACTACTCGCATAGAAAATGTCAGTGCTTTTTTACTGTTATCGATGCTTTTATTGAGCTTTGATTTTAATTTACTGGCGTCTTTTTGCTCTTCTTCATGCATATTCGACATTCGTTCCCCTTTGACTCCGTATCTAATTTTACTTAATTTTCACCATACTATAGCGTAAATTTGCAAAATTCTTCACCTTAAAGCCCATTTTTATCTACAAAATAGGCTTTAAGGTCGGTTATTTCATTGCAAATGAAGACTGAATTTGGTGGGAAAAATAGAAGGTTACGAAGAATTTATAGGCCTGTTTTATAGAGCTCTAACTCCGCTTGTGCTTCTTTTAGCTCTTCTTGAGCCTCTTTTAGCTTACGTTCGCGCTTTGCGATTTTATCGCTATTTCCTTTTTGTTTTGCTTCCAATAATTCAGCTTCTCTTTCTTGTACTTTTTCTCGTTTTTCAGCCACATTTTTTTGGCTGTCACGGTAAAGCGATGTCGGCGTGCAATAGGTATTAACGTTATCAAGAGCCCTTTGCAAACCTGCAACACGGTAAGTGTTACCGTGTTTTTTGGCGTATTTTATTTGAGTTTCAATTTTCTGCTTTTTAATTTCACAGCCATTTTGTTTATTTCCTGCCGTTGCCGAAGTCCCTGCTAAAAGTAAAACCGCTGTTATCGTTGTCATGAGTGATTTATGCATTTTTTTGTCCTTAATTATATTTTAATTTTGTTTAGGATAGCTTTTTATCATGTTGAAGTCATGCCGTTTTGTCAAATTAGGAATAGTGCTAATTTTAACGAAATTTGGCTATAATGGTTCAGAATCAGAACAAATCATTCGGTCTATGTTTTATTTTACAGGCTGTCTTTAAAGAATCTATTTGATAATAGTCATATTTGGCTAGTGTTGAATTTCCTCAGGAAAGAAAAGTGTCATGTTAAGTTACCGCCATAGTTTTCATGCAGGCAACCATGCAGATGTGTTAAAACACACTGTTCAAAGCCTTATTATTGAATCTCTTAAAGAGAAAGAAAAACCTTTCCTGTATGTGGATACGCACTCGGGGGCTGGTCGCTATCAGTTAACCAGTGAACATGCAGAAAAAACAGGTGAATATCTACAAGGGATTGCGCGCATTTGGGAACAGCCGGACTTACCAGAGGAATTGCTTCCTTATATGAATATTGTCCGTCGCATGAATGAAAATGGGCGGTTACGTTATTACCCTGGTTCGCCGCTATTAGCGAAGCACTTATTGCGTGAGCAAGACAAATTGGTGCTCACTGAGTTGCATCCTACTGATTACCCGTTATTGCGTGCAGAATTTTCTCGCGATAACCGTGCTCAGGTGTCCAAAGACGATGGTTATCAACAACTGAAAGCAAAATTACCGCCACCAAGCCGTCGCGGTTTTATGTTGATTGATCCGCCTTATGAGCTGAAATCTGATTATGAAGCTGTCGTGAAGGGGATCGTCGAAGGCTATAAACGCTTTGCGACGGGAACGTATGCGATCTGGTATCCTGTTGTATTGAGACAACAAATTAAGCGCATGATCAGTCAATTGGAAGCGACTGGGATCCGTAAAATATTGCAAATTGAATTAGCTGTACGTCCTGATAGCGATCAACGAGGCATGACGGCATCAGGTATGATTGTGATCAATCCACCATGGAAATTAGAGCAGCAGATGCAAAAAGTGCTCCCTTGGCTACACAAAACCCTCGTTCCAGAAGGAACAGGGCATACCTTAGTCGAGTGGATTGTGCCTGAATAGGCAGCCTCTATTTCATTAAGAGGAGATACCTATCTTTTATTGCTATTGTGATCAAATTGATAAATAGCATAATAGTAAGTATTAGCTTTTTAATTAATCAAAAATGGGAATAACCAAGTTATGAGCAAACATTACGACTATATTGCGATTGGTGGCGGAAGTGGCGGTATTGCTTCTATGAACCGAGCGGCAATGTATGGACAAAAGTGTGCCCTAATTGAAGCGAAAGCGTTAGGTGGAACCTGTGTGAACGTGGGATGTGTACCGAAGAAAGTGATGTGGCATGCCGCACAAATCTCTGAGGCGATCCGTGCTTATGGCCCTGACTATGGTTTTGATACCACAATTAACCGTTTTGATTGGAAAACCTTAATTGCAAGTCGTACTGCTTATATTGATCGTATCCATCAATCTTATGACCGTGTATTAGGTAATAACAAGGTCGATGTGATCAAGGGGTTTGCTCGTTTTGTCGATGCACATACTGTTGAAGTCGATGGTGAAATTTATACCGCTGATCATATTTTAATTGCAACAGGTGGTCGCCCAGTGATCCCTGCCATTCCTGGTGCAGAATATGGCATGACATCGGACGGCTTCTTTGAGCTTGAAGATTTACCAAAACGTGTTGCGGTTGTTGGTGCTGGTTATATTGCGGTTGAATTGGCGGGTGTCTTAAATGGCCTAGGCAGTGAGGCTCATCTATTTGTCCGTAAACATGCTCCGCTACGTTCGTTTGACCCTCTGATTGTTGAAACTTTGGTTGAGGTGATGAATACCGAAGGTCCAACTCTGCATACAGAATCTGTACCAAAAGAGGTCGTCAAAAATGCCGATGGTTCTTTGACGCTGAAATTGGAAAATGGCAAAGAACAAACTGTCGATGCATTGATTTGGGCGATTGGCCGTGAACCAATGACTGATAACCTGAATATTGAAGCAGCGGGTGTTGAGCTGAATGAAAAAGGTTATATCAAAGTCGATAAATACCAAAACACCAATGTCGCGGGTGTGTATGCGGTAGGTGATAACACGGGGGCTGTTGAGTTAACACCAGTTGCGGTTGCTGCGGGTCGTCGTCTATCTGAACGTTTATTTAATAATAAGCCAGATGAACACTTAGATTACAGTAATATTCCAACCGTTGTGTTTAGCCATCCACCTATTGGTACCGTTGGTTTGACGGAGCCTGAAGCAATCGAAAAATACGGGGCGGATCAGGTTAAATGTTATAAATCTTCATTTACAGCGATGTATACCGCGGTCACTTCTCATCGTCAGCCATGCCGTATGAAATTGGTGTGTGTGGGAACGGATGAGAAAATTGTTGGTATTCATGGTATTGGCTTTGGTATGGATGAAATCTTACAAGGCTTTGCCGTTGCACTGAAGATGGGGGCAACGAAGAAAGATTTCGATAATACTGTGGCTATCCACCCAACAGCGGCAGAAGAATTTGTGACAATGCGTTAAGAGTCACCGTCACAACACGTTAAAAAGGCTGAACGTTATCCGTTCAGCCTCAGACATTTCACTCCAAATAACTAAACTCCGACGAATCCATTTAAATCATTGCCAGTGAAATACCTGAGCGTAGGGGCTATGCTGATACTATTTTATGGATCGTATTCACCGTGCCTCTACTTATTGGCTAAATCCCGTTGTGTCATGCTTAATAGCTCGCGCTATACTATTGAGTCGCACTGTTTCCATTTTTAACATATTGATTCCCTGCTTTTAATGCACCCAAAATCCAGCGGCAGGGGGCTATTGGCTTTTTTGCCACCAAGACACAATATAATCAGCGATTTGTTCTGGGTTATTGATATCTAATTGTGGCAAGGTGGTATCAATAATTTGATTGCTGGCGACGGCGATCACATGTTGGTCAATTAAGCCATCTAATGGTTTACCCACTTCCGATCTAAACAGCGCGATCTTATCGATCGTCTCATGCTTAAACCCTTCGACTAAAATCAGATCGAGGGAGCTAGGATCAAAACGGCTCGCCAAATAATGCAGGTCTAATTCGTCATCCTGAGCTGGGGTTTCGGTCATCAGCGCCCAGCGCTTTTGGCTGGCGACAAGTGTTTGATCAGCGCCCGCTTTACGTAATTCATAACTGTCCTTGCCGGGTTTATCGACATCCATATCGTGATGTGTATGTTTGACTAAACCGACGCGAACATTGCGTTGCCGTAATAATGGGATCACTTTTTTTAATAGTGTGGTTTTGCCAGTGCCACTATAGGCGGTGATGCCGAGTAGAGGTAGAGATTTTTGTTTCATGATTATTTTTGTTGTTGCTCCCAGTTGAGGCTATCTTCAGGGGTATTTAAATTAGCAAAAGAGCCTAATTGTGGAGGGAAAATCACACATTTCGCTGCTATTTCCTGCATAAAAAACATTAATTTGCGCTCTCCTTTTGCAAGGTACTCATCCAATGAGGGGGCTAATGAACGATGGAGTAAGGCAAAAGTTGGGTGGTCACGTTCAGTATCATTGGCATAACAAGCCAAGCTATCACCTTTGTGTTGAAACATGGTTGCTGCAAGCGTGAGTGGAAAAGCAGGTACATCACAAGGCACAAACAGTACCCACTCTGTGGCTGCATGATGTAACCCTGCTTGCATGCCTGCTAGTGGCCCTGCAAAATCATGATTGAGGTCAGAGATGACGGTAAATCCACTTTGTTGGTAGCGCTCTTGGTTGCGATTAGCATTGATAATCAGCGTGCCTACCTGTGGGATTAGGCGTTCAATAATATGTTGATACAGTGGCTTACCGAGTAAAGGTACCAAGCCTTTATCTTCGCCCCCCATACGCCGACCTAAACCGCCTGCGAGTATGACACCCGTAATCGACTGCGTATCTAACATATTCAATTTTCCTGACTATCTTCAATAAAAGGTTTCAACATGTTCGAAAATAAATTTCGTTATAGTATTTGCCAAAATTTATTCTATTTTCCTATAAAATCAACGAATGTTCATGCGAATTAAAGTTAAACTTTACTTAGATTGACATCAATTCGCTTTTTCTCTTGTATGATAGCAATTAATTTAGCCCGAATATTCGTGATGAAGGAATAAACATGAAATGCCATCGCTTAAATGAAGTTATTGAGCTGCTGCATCCTGTATGGAAAGACAACTCAGACTTAAACTTAGTGGAATTACTACAAAAGCTGGCCGATGAGGCAGGTTTTAAAGGACCATTGTCTGAGCTAACAGATGATGTGTTGATATATCACCTGAAAATGCGTGGAAAAAGCAGTGATGAAGCGATACCGGGCTTGAAAAAAGATTATGAAGAAGACTTTAAAACCGCGTTATTGCGCGCTCGCGGCATCATAAAAGATTAATCAGAGATGAATAATATCGAACACTCTCATTTTCACTTTAGTGGGATTTCCCCTGATTTGATCCTTGATGCGTTGATGGAAGCGGGCATTTACCCTGAATCAGGATTAACAGAGCTAAATAGCTATGAGAATCGGGTTTATCAGTTTCAGGATGAAAACCGAAAACGCTTTGTCGTGAAATTCTATCGCCCCGAGCGTTGGAGCCGGTCACAAATTCAAGAAGAGCATGATTTCACATTAGAATTACAAGATGCGGGTTTATCTGTGGCTGCGCCACTGGAGTTTGCAGGGCAAACCGTGCTGGAATTTGGTGGTTTCATCTTTGCTGTTTTTCCAAGTATTGGTGGTCGCCAGTATGAAACCGATAATTTATTTCAGCTTGAAGACGTCGGGCGCTTATTAGGCCGTATTCACCAAATTGGTAAGAAAGAAACGTTTGTTTTTCGCCCAACACTGGGTGTTGCTGAGTATCTTGAGCAACCTCGCCAAATTATCGTACAAAGTGAATTGATCGCTCCAAGGTGGCAGGCCTCCATTATTGAATCACTCGATAGATTGATTACGCAAGTGAAGCAGTATTGGCCAACTATCTCATCACCAATACGTTTACAGGGGGATTGCCATCCCGGTAATATTTTGTGGCGTGATGAGGCTTGGCTGGTGGACTTTGATGATGCGCGTAATGGCCCAGCGGTACAAGATTTGTGGATGCTATTAAATGGCTCGCGTCAGGATCAATTAGTCCAACTAGATACGCTGTTAGAAGCCTATAATGAGTTTTGTGACTTTGATGTAAAAGAGCTCAAATTAATCGAGCCACTGAGAGCCATGAGAATGGTTCATTACTTAGGATGGATTATTCGCCGCTGGCAAGATCCCGCTTTTCCAAGAGCATTTTCATGGTTGCAGGATGATGATTTTTGGCAAAAACAATCCGTCGAATTTGCTCAGCAAATTGAACGATTGCAGGAAGCCCCTTTGCAGTTAAACCCTCAATTTTAATAAATAAGTGGTATTTTTTGGAGAACGTAGTATATGAAAAAAATCATGTTGGCTTTAATTGGTATTGCCATGTCATTTGGGGCAGCGGCCGCAAACTATTCAGAAGGGAAAGAGTACGTTGCTTTAAAACAACCAGTACAAAACTTACCACAAGTTTTAGAGTTCTTCTCTTTCTATTGCCCTCACTGCTATCAGTTTGAAAATGTGTATAAAGTGCCACAAACGGTAGAGAAAAACTTACCTGAAGGCGTCAAAATGGAACGTTACCACGTTGATTTCTTAGGCCCATTAGGGAAAAACCTCACCCAATCTTGGGCAGTGGCAATCGTTCTAAAAGTTGAAGATAAAGTGACGCCAATTCTGTTTGAAGGTATCCAAAAAACACAATCTATTCGTACGGTAGACGATATCCGTAACGCCTTTATTAAAGCAGGTGTGAGTGGTGAAGAGTATGATGCTGCACTAAACAGCTTCGTTGTAAAATCTTTAGTCGCTAAACAACAAAACGCAGCGCAAGATCTAAAACTACGTGGTGTGCCAGCGATGTTTGTTGATGGTAAATACCAAATCCGTAATGATGGCATTGCGGTCGATAAAGCCGAAGATTATGGGCAAGAGTTTTCTAAAGTTGTGAACTATCTGCTCGACAAAAAATAATCTCTCCTTGTGGCGGCGTGACTCGCCGCCACATTCATAATTATTCACGTTCCGTAATCAATATCCACAATACGTTTAAAATCCTTTTTTTGAGCTAGATCAAGCGATTTTCGTCTAACTCATTGATTTTATTTTCTTGTTTAACCCCTTGATCTTTTCTTAGTCATTGAATCTAAGGCATAACATTATTTTGCTCACAGAGTTATCCACAGGTTATATCGGTCAAAATAGGGTAGCGAAGGAGTAAAATGACGATTTAATTTATTTAATTGAGTAGGGGGAGGATTGTTGATGAAGTTGAAACTCGACGTGTATCTAAGCGCACATTGTGGCATCCTATTATTATTCATTCCTGACAAAAAGATGATGACAGATTATGGCTCAGATAGCAGAAAATCCCCTTATATTGGTAGATGGTTCATCTTACCTGTACCGTGCTTATCATGCATTCCCACCACTGACTAACAGTGCGGGCGAACCGACAGGAGCCATGTATGGTGTGCTCAATATGTTGCGTAGCTTGATTATGCAATATAAGCCAAGTCATGTGGCTGTCGTCTTTGATGCCAAAGGAAAAACATTCCGTGATGAGCTGTTTGAGAGTTATAAATCACACCGCCCACCGATGCCAGATGATTTGCGTGAGCAAATAGCGCCATTGCATGAAATGGTCGAAGCGATGGGACTACCGTTGCTGGTGGTTTCCGGTGTTGAAGCGGACGATGTCATTGGTACTCTTGCGAGGCAAGCGAGTCAAAAAGGGATCCCTGTCTTGATCAGCACAGGCGATAAAGATATGGCTCAATTGGTTGAGCCTAATATCACCTTGATCAATACCATGACCAATACCATTTTAGGCCCTCAAGAAGTTGAGGATAAATATGGGGTTCCGCCAGAGCTGATCATCGACTTCCTCGCATTGATGGGCGACTCTTCCGATAATATTCCAGGCGTTCCCGGTGTGGGCGAAAAAACGGCACTTGCTTTGCTGCAAGGCATTGGCAGTTTAAAAGAGATTTACGACTCTTTAGATAAAATCGCCCCACTTGGCTTTAGAGGATCGAAAACATTAGCCCCGAAAATGGAAGAGAATCGCGAGGTTGCTTTCCTTTCATACCAATTAGCGACCATCAAAACCGATGTGGAGCTAGAAAAAAGCTGCGAAGAACTTGCGATCTCCGAGCCAGACACAGACAAACTTTACCAGTTGTTTAGCCGTTATGAGTTTAAACGCTGGTTAGCGGATGTTGAGAATGGCACGTGGATGGATGGTAAAAGTGGTAAAAGTAGTGCGCCAGCGGCAAGTAAAACAGAAAAGAAAATTGAAGCCGTCATGGCAGCACCGACGTTGAGTGCGGAAAACTATCAAACTATCTTGGAAAAAGCGGATTTAGACCGCTGGATAGAAAAACTCACGTCAGCCTCAATCTTTGCCTTTGATACTGAAACGGACAGTTTGGATACACAAGAAGCGCGTTTAGTTGGGATGTCATTTGCCATTGAACCCGGCTATGCGGCCTATTTGCCATTAGGTCATGATTATCTTGATGCACCAGCCCAACTCCCATTAAATGATGTGTTGGCTGCCATGAAGCCGATATTGGAAAATGATAAAATACTCAAAATAGGTCAGAACTTAAAATATGACGCTGAGGTTTTACTCAACTACGATATTGAACTGAAAGGTATTGCATTTGATACCATGCTGGAATCCTATGTGCTAAATAGCGTAGCGGGCATGGGTCGCCATGATATGGATAGCCTCGCTGAACGGCACCTTAACCATAAAACGGTCTCTTTTGAAGAGATTGCAGGGAAGGGGAAAAAGCAGCTGACATTCAATCAAATAGCGCTTGAGCAGGCAGCCAATTACGCGGCAGAAGATGCCGATGTGACGTTATTGCTTCATCAAGCACTGTATCCTCAATTAGAGGCTGAGCCTAAACTGAATCACGTTTTTCGTGAAATTGAAATGCCATTAGTGCCTGTTCTTGTCAGAATGGAGCGTAAAGGGGTATTAATCGATGCTGCGGTGCTAGCGGCCCAATCGAAAGAGATCACTGCGCGTTTGGCAGAATTGGAGAAAGAGGCATTTGAGCTTGCGGGTGAAGAGTTCAATCTTGCTTCAACCAAGCAATTACAAACGATTCTGTTTGAAAAGCTACAACTGCCTATAGTGAAAAAAACACCGAGTGGTGCACCGTCTACCAACGAAGAAGTGCTTGAGGAGTTGGCTCTAAATCACGCCCTACCTAAACTCTTGCTTGAGCACCGTAGTCTCGCAAAACTGAAATCAACCTATACCGACAAGTTGCCGTTGATGATCAGCCCGAAAACTCAACGGGTACACACCTCGTATCATCAAGCAGTGACAGCGACAGGGCGCTTATCATCTCGAGACCCCAATTTACAAAATATTCCGGTTAGGACGGAAGAAGGTCGCCGTATCCGCCAAGCATTTATTGCACGCAAAGGCTACAAAGTAGTGGCCGCGGACTATTCGCAAATCGAATTACGTATTATGGCGCATCTATCGCAAGATAAAGGGCTATTAACGGCGTTTGCTGAAGGCAAAGATATTCACCGTGCAACGGCAGCAGAGGTATTTGGTGTACCACTGGATGAAGTGACAAGTGATCAGCGTCGTAGTGCAAAAGCGATTAACTTCGGTTTGATTTATGGTATGAGCGCATTTGGTCTTGCTCGACAGTTAGGCATTCCTCGTGGTGAAGCTCAGCGTTATATGGACCTCTATTTTGAACGTTATCCAGGCGTGCTGCGCTATATGGAAAATACGCGCCATCAAGCGGCTGAGCAGGGGTATGTTGAAACGTTAGAAGGGCGTCGCTTGTATCTTGCCGACATTAAGTCAAGTAATGGAATGCGTCGTAAAGCGGCTGAACGTGAGGCTATTAACGCACCGATGCAAGGTACGGCAGCAGATATTATCAAGAAAGCGATGATCGCGGTGGATGCTTGGTTACAGGCCGAAAAACCGCATGCAGACATGCTAATGCAGGTGCATGATGAATTAGTTTTCGAAGTCAAAGAGTCAGAGCTTGATAGTGTGACCACCAAAATACGTGAGTTGATGGAACAAAGTATGCAACTTGATGTACCGTTGAAGGTTGATGTCGGTATTGGTGATAACTGGGATGAAGCCCACTAGCTAGAGTCTGAACTGAGTCGGATAATGCTTAATTCGACTCAGTTTTATTTAGTCATATTATCTATTGTGAAATTATATATTATTCTATTAATACTAATACATAACTAAGTACAGATGAATATTTGGATGTTCTTTCACTAGCCATGATTTTCATTTGGGTATTAGGCTCAATAATTCCAGACCAAGATGATATACTGATTAAAGTAACTCCATATTGATTATAACGTGTATCAACTTCAGCAATTGCAACTTGCTTTCCATTGATATCTAGACGGTGATGGGCTTTTGTTTTTTGCCCTCTACTCGATGCCATCAATTTTGGAATGGTTATTTTCCTTTTTTGTGGTGAAGGAGAAATGATTAACTCTTCTCCATTTTTAATGCAATACATTTCATTTACTTTCACTGTTTATTTCCTTGAGCTCATTTTTACTTTAAAATCAATAATGGCATAGAAAATGATGAGTGATAAAAATGAAATTTATTAAGTTTTAATTAAAATAAATTATTTAATATTAAATAATTCGAATGCTAATTATTGCATTGTTGATTCATAAATTGATATTTCATTACCTAGCATTTTATTGATACGCTGAATGCTATTTTCGTTTAAGGAACCTTGTAAATATTCCATTTTTAATTGGTTGATTAAATAATCATATTGGGCATTCGATAAATTTTTTTTCGACTGATAGAGGGCGGCAGTTGCAGATAGTACATCGACAATAGTGCGTGTTCCTACTTGATAACCCGCTTCTGTGGCATCTAATGAGCTTTGTGTTGAAATGATTAGTTGCTTATAGGCATTAATACTACTTATTGACGACAATAGATTATTGTATGAAGAGTTAACTTGCTGGGTGACGTTTCGATTATCACTTTCAAGTTGCTCTGTTGCAGCCTCAAAACCATACTGAGCTTGCTTAACTTGAGAATTAACCGTATTTCCTTGATAGATTGGTAAATTTAACGAGAGGGCTGCATTGTTTTTCCCTGAATGGTTATTTATTTTATGCTGGCTTTCGATACTATTCTTATCTAGCCGAGTGTTATTGATGGCTGTAGAAGCATCTAAAGTGACTATAGGTAAATGCCCGCTTTTGGCGAGGGATATTTTATCATTTGATATTTCTTGTGACAGGCGAGCTTTTAATAAGCTCAGGTTTTTAATTCGCGCATTTTCAAGTAGAAATGTGATATTATCTGGTTTGGTGAGTTGTAACTTATTAATATTGAGTTTTGCTAATTGAGTATATCGTACTCCACTGATTTTTCTTAATACCTCAACTGAATTCTTCAATTCGTTGTAACCTAGAACCTCTTGAGCAATGATACTGTCATAGTTAGCTCTCGCATTTTGTACGTCAGTGATGGTCGTTAGCCCTACATTAAAGCGTTGTGTGGTTTGATCTAACTGATGATAAACCGCGAGTTTATGGGCTTTTATGTAAGTGAGGGCATCAATAGACTTTAATATATTAAAGTAAGAGATAGCCGTTTCTAACAGCAGATCTTGCTGGCTTATTTGATAGTTAATATCTGAAATAGCTGCATGTTTTTCTTGAATAGATAGTGATTTCCACTTAGATATATCAATTATAGATTGTGTCATTTGTAGGGATAATTCGGTGTTCTTAATATTTTTATTATCATCTGTACCATCATTGTTTTTATAGTTTGAATTAGCTTTTAATTTTAATTGAGGGAATAATGAGCTACGCTCTTCATCTATTTTTTTATAGGCTTGATAACGTTCACTTTCTGTTTTTTTTAATGTGGGGTTGTTATCTTTCGTTATTTTATAAACTTGCAATAAATCCTCTGCGTTACAATTATAATCTATAATTATTGAACTTATTAAAATAAATAATTTAATTATTTTATTCATTATTATTAATTCCTAATTAATTTTTTACAGTTTAGTCTAAATGGGATTTAAGAAAGAGGTTTTAATTAAATTATAGCTCAGCTATTAAAATGTAAATATAAAAAACCACATTTAAAAGTTTAATTTAATGTATATGTTTTGCTATATGAGCTAACTTGATTAAGTTAGTGTAAAAAATGAGATTATTTTACTGACGAACGTAATGTGCATTTACTACCTAAGAACGATTGTCACAGTACATTTTTTTACCTCAATATAGCGCTCATGTAACGTAATATCTTTTATGGCGACAGGCTTATCTCAGAGCCAAAGGATTAATCATGGAACGCTTATTTTCTCCAACTGCATTTCAAGGGCAGGTCGTGCTAGTTACTGGTGGGGCTCAAGGTATTGGTTTAGCGATTGTTGAAGCCTTTGCTCAATTAGGGGCTTGCGTGATTATGGCTGATTTGCAGTTACAAAAGGCGCAAGCAGCCGCAGCTTCATTAGTAGCAAAAGGGTTTAACGTTCAGGCGGAAGGTTGTGACTGTGCAAAGCAGCAACAAATAACAGCATTGGTTGCAAAAATAGATCGCGAATATCATCAATTAGATGTTGTTATCCATAATGCAGCTTATTTTCCGCTAACAGAATTTATGCAAATTGATGAGGCTTTATTACAACAGACACTGAGTGTTAATTTAATGGCGCCTTTTTATTTGGCTCAAGCTGCTCAACCGATTATGAAAAGGCAGGGAAGAGGGCGTATTTTAATCACCTCATCTGTCACTGGTCCTAAAGTCGCTTACCCAGGGCTTGCGCATTATGCCGCCTCTAAAGCGGGGGTTAATGGTTTTATTAAGTCAGCCGCATTGGAGTTGGCTCCTTTTGGGATAACGGTGAATGGCGTTGAGCCGGGGATGATACGAACACCTGCGATGGAAAACTTAGGGGATGAGCAATTGAATCAAAGGATTGCTCGTGCTGTACCACTAGGGCGTTTAGGGGAAGCAGAAGATATTGCTGCCGCTATGGTATTTTTAGCCTCACAAGCCGCGGGATATATGACAGGACAGACTATTGTCGTTGATGGCGGAGCATTACTTCCCGAAAGCGCATTGTCATCAGCGGATATAAAACAATAGAGGCGAGCTTGCTTATTCTCTGAGTCATCAATAATGGCGTCAACCTATTCGCCGATTCGATAAAACACTCTTCTTATTTTCTTTATCGCATGTTGCCATATAGATGCGATAAAGCTTATTTCTGTCTGTTATTTGAACAAAATACGCGTTATTACCTAATGAGATAAAAAATTTACATTACATATTAATGCGACTTGGCTCTCATAAATATGTAATAAAAATACGTTTTTTGGCTATTATTATGATGTTTTATTCGCTGAATCGTAGTAAGCATTGAAAAAAAATTACAGAAAAGCTTTTTTTCGCGTAAAAAATCAAGTAAAGTATAAGGCGTAGGGTACAGAGGTAAGATGTTCTATCTTTCAGACCTTTTACTTCACGTAATCGGATTTAGCTGAATATTAGCTGCTCCAGTCAAAATTTTGACTGGAGCATTTTTTTATCCAAAATTTGTGTAAAGTTATCGTGCTTGCCGTTGTGCGCCGAGTGACGCACAAGGATCGAAATGGATCAAATTGGCGTGCTATACCAGCTATCAAGTTTGAGACGCAATTTATCAATACCGATTTTTTTCAATGCTGAAAAATATTCGACTTCGACGTCTCCCCCTAATGGAGAGAGTGCTTGGCGGACTTCCATTAATTGTTTTTTGCGTGCGCCAGAAGCGAGTTTATCTGCCTTAGTCAAAAGGACTAATACAGGAATTTCCATCGCAATAGACCATTCAATCATTTGCATATCAAGGTCTTTTAGTGGATGACGAATATCCATCAATACGACAAGACCTTTAATACACTCCCTTTTTTGTAGGTATTCACCAAGCGCTTTTTGCCATTTGCGTTTCATCTCTTCCGGCACTTCGGCATAGCCATAACCCGGTAAGTCGACAAGACGAATGCCTTCTTCCACTTCGAACAGGTTAATTAACTGTGTCCGTCCAGGCGTTTTACTGGTGCGAGCAAGGCTTTTTTGTTGTGTAAGCGCGTTTAGTGCGCTGGATTTACCTGCATTGGAGCGGCCTGCAAAGGCAACTTCTATACCCGTATCTTTTGGTAGATGACGGATATCGGGTGCACTGATGACAAATTTTGTCATATGGTAGTTATGGTTTTTGATTGTCATAGGTTGTTCTCCCTGAGTTGACCTTTTGAGGCTGAGGGATTATAGCGACTGGTGGCAGACAAACAAAGCCAAAATTGCGATAGAGCAGTAGCTGTTTGCTTTTGAAACAACGATTTTACGTACATATTGGGCGTCATCTGACAGTTTTTGATGATTACTCGCTTATCTGACGTAAATAAAGGTAAATCTTTAGCAATATATTCAGCTTAGCTCTAGAATTGGTGAATTGTACTCGTCATACTTCCAGTTGCAGCTTTGTTGGCTATGTCTATTCACATGAGTCACATATTTGCTTATGCGCTTAGCTGCACCTCGAACTATTTCGAGTATAATTAAGTCATTTAGCTATAGCGAAAGGGATCTTGAATGTTAAAAC
This sequence comes from Providencia sp. PROV267, assembly GCF_028477825.1. NCBI lineage: Bacteria > Pseudomonadati > Pseudomonadota > Gammaproteobacteria > Enterobacterales > Morganellaceae > Providencia > Providencia sp. PROV267. Next base: position 140,111 of record NZ_JAMPLX010000016.1, read on the forward strand.
GAATTTTTGTGCCTTTACTGGCGGTCTGTGCTATCAGCGCATCTTCTCTAGCATTAGCTGCGGGTGAAACGTATGTTAAATTAGTCACCTCAGCAGGTAATATTGAATTAGAACTGAATAATAAAAAAGCACCTGTGACCACTGAGAACTTTCTACAATATGTGAATGAAGGTTATTACAACGGAACAACGTTTCACCGTGTTATTCCTGGTTTTATGATCCAGGGTGGCGGTTTTAACAAAGATCTTCAGCAAAAGCAGACTCGTGCTCCAATTAAAAATGAAGCAGATAACGGTTTGCGCAATTTACGTGGAACCATTTCTATGGCACGTACAGCGAATAAAGACAGTGCGACCAGCCAGTTTTTTATTAATGTCGCTGACAATGCTTTCTTAGATCACGGTCAACGTGATTTTGGTTACGCTGTTTTTGGTAAAGTGGTAAAAGGCATGGATGTAGTGGATAAAATCTCTAAAGTAAAAACAGAGAATGTTGGTCCATATCAAAATGTGCCTGTTGAACCAATATCAATTATTTCTGCGGAAGTCATTAAAAAGCCATAATAGATAGAGTGGGTAGGTCGCTAGTATTTACCCACTTATATTATTTCTCATGTATAAGGCTGTATCACTGTGAGTGCTATTTATGTAGTGATGTACTTACAGAGTATATTTCCTCATTAATTAGAATTTATTTTCTTTTTCCCTTCTCTTTTTTTCATTCTTTTCTTCTTATCAACCTGCTAGTTATTTTTACATAAATTCAATTTTGTGATCTTGCTCACCGCGCGGTTTGAAAACGGTTTGTTTGACATTTTTTCTTTGTGTTTCGTTGTTAATAGATTTACTAACTTAAATATTGGCCTTTGCTAGGCATTTGCATGAAAAAATAAGTCAATCAATTGAAAGCGATGACTTTCGATTTGAATGGAATCGAAAGGTTTTTTGAGGTTTTTTGCTCTAAAAATGAACTTTAACAAGGATCACATTTTCGATTGGCTCACTCTGCTGTAATTCAGATATGTTGTTAGCATGGTCAATCGTGATAACAAGGTGATGTTTTTCGGAGTGATAAACATGAGTACAGATACCGTAAAAAGACGTGAATGCATCATGGATATGTTGTGCCAAGAAGGGAGTGTTCGTGTCGATGCTTTAAGCAAACAGTTTAATGTTTCTAGCGTCACTATTCGTAATGATTTACGTTATCTGGAAAAAAAGGGTTGTGCCTTACGCTCTTATGGCGGCGCAATGGTGAATCATAAATTTGCTTTTGATAGACCGTTACAAGTGAAAGGTCGCATGGATCGAGAAATTAAAACTCGTATTGCCAAAAAAGCGGCGGAATTTGTGAATGATGGGGATTCTCTCATCATTGATTCAGGCTCAACAACAGCAGAAATCGTTCCTTTTTTAAAACACCACCGTGATTTAGTCGTGATGACTAATGCTCTCAATATCGCATACGAACTGGCCGGTTTCGACAGCGTAGATGTTATGGTTCTTGGTGGACACGTACGCAAAAATTCTTATTCCCTTTATGGTCCTGCCGCCGAACAGCAGTTATCACAGTACCGTTTTGATACGTTGTTTCTTGGGGTAGATGGCTTTGATCTTGAAGCTGGGATCACCACACCGAATAGCGGAGAAGCGCATCTCAACCGTGTGATGTGTGATGTGGCACATCAAATTATCGCTGTAGCAGATGGCACTAAATTTGGGCGAAAGAGTTTTTGTTTAATACGCGAAGCTAGACTGATCCATCGTCTTATTACTGATAGCCGCATTCCACTTCATTATCGCCAAGCTTTAACGGCATTTGGTGTAGAAGTCATTGTTGTTGATGAATAAGGCATATCTATTTTAATTCTTAATTAAAAACGCAACGTTTTTAATCATATCTGAGTTATTTGGAGATATTATGCAGCCGCTATTACAGCTGATCCATCGCCATAAATCTGGCGAGGACGTTGGGGTTTACTCTGTCTGTTCCGCACACCCTTGGGTTCTAGAAAGTGCGATTCGTTTTGCTAAACAACGTAACTCTTCAGTATTAATTGAAGCCACTTCTAACCAAGTTAACCAGTTCGGTGGCTATACCGGTATGCTTCCTCGCGATTTTCGTGAAATGGTATGGAAAATCGCTGATCGATTGGCATTCCCACGTGAAAAAGTGTGGTTAGGCGGCGATCATTTAGGCCCTAATGCATGGCAAAACCGTTGCGCTGATGAGGCGATGCAACTATCAGAAACACTCATTTATGATTATGTTGCGGCAGGCTTTCGTAAAATTCACCTTGATTGTTCAATGTCTTGTGCTGATGACCCTATTCCTTTGAGCGATGACGTTGTCGCTTCCCGTGCGGCAAGGCTATGCCAAGTGGCTGAACGTAGCTGGCAAGATCATGGTGGTGAAGCCCCTGTTTATGTTATTGGCACAGAAGTTCCTGTGCCGGGCGGTGCGAAAGAATCGATGGATGGATTACAAGTAACATCGCCCGAAGCTGCTAAAACCACATTGTCTATCCATAAAAATAAATGGCAAGAGCATGGGTTAGCCGATGTGTGGCCCCGAGTGATTGCCTTGGTTGTTCAGCCAGGGGTCGAATTTGATCATCACAATGTTGAACATTATCAACCTGAAAAAGCGAAAGCACTTAGCCAATTTATCGAATCAGTTCCCCATCTTGTTTATGAAGCACACTCTACCGATTACCAAGCACTAAAGGCGTATCGTCAGTTAGTCCGCGACCATTTTGCGATCTTAAAAGTTGGCCCTGCATTAACGTTTGCTTTACGTGAAGGGTTATTTGCACTCGATAAATTAGATCGTGAATGGAATGGTGAGCGTGATGCTGCCCATTTACACGCAACCCTCGAACAAATTATGAATGAGCAGCCAGAGCGTTGGAGCCCTTATTACAAAGGGAATGCTCATCAGCAATACATCGACAGACAATATAGCTTAAGTGACCGTATTCGCTATTACTGGGCGGAGCCTGAAGTTGAAAAAGCAGTGGCGAAATTATTGGACAATTTACGGCAAAACCCAGTACCGATTTCGATGCTGAGCCAATACCTACCAGAGCAGGCCGAAGCCGTTAAAGTCGGTGACTTAGAGAATGACCCAAAAGCGTGGGTCATGGATAAGGTTCGAAGCGTATTACTTCAATATGCGTTGGCATGTGAATCACAGTCAAAAGGAGCGGTGGCATGAAGGAAATATTGTCATATTCACAATCATGGTTAGAGCAGCACGGCGCTCTGTTTACTGCACAAGAAATTACTCATCAGCCCCGCTTATGGCGTGAATTATATCGGGAGTTAGCGGCTAAATCGGAGCAATGGCAACCGTTTTTATCTGAACTGCTCGCCAAGCCGGGTTTACAAATTGTGTTATGTGGTGCTGGGTCGTCTGCCTTTGCAGGGAAAGCCATGGCACCTTGGTTACGTGAATATTGTGGATTAGACGTACATGCGTATGCATCTACCGATATTGTACCAACACCTTGGCATTACCTCGATAAACATAAACCGACATTATTAGTTTCTTATGCTCGCTCGGGTAACAGTCCTGAAAGTGTTGGTGTCGTAGAGCTGGCAGATGAGCTACTCGACGATGTTTATCACCTTATGTTGACCTGTAATCCAGATGGCGCTTTGGCACGTTATGCGGAAGGGAAAAAGCATGTTTGCTCTTTAATCATGCCCGATGGTTCTCATGACAGCAGCTTTGCCATGACCTCAAGCTTTAGCTGTATGACATTAGCGACATTATTACTATTTGGTATTCAAGATTTTACTCAAGCACGTAGTTATGTTGAAGAGATTGCCACACTTGCAGAAACCGGCATTCCACAATGGTTGCCGATGATCCAAGGCATGACAGGAAATGGTTTTAGTCGAATGGTTGTGCTTGGCTCAAGTTGTTTTACGGGGATTGCCGAAGAAGGGGCGCTGAAGATGTTAGAGCTCACATCGGGGAAAGTTGCAACGCGCTTTGATTCAACATTAGGGGTTCGCCATGGCCCTAAATTTATGATTGATAAAGAAACATTGGTAATAGTGATGTTATCAGCCGAAGAGTATTGCCGTCACTATGATATAGATTTGCTCAATGAGCTGAAACATGACCAGCGGGCAAAACACATTGTGGCATTGAGTAGTTTACCTTTAGAGCAGGCCGTCGTGCTTGATAGCCCACTCAATGATATTTGGTTGATATTTCCTTATCTCGTCTTTTTACAGCTTTTGTCATTTGAAGCTTCTCTCAATCATGGTTTATCACCGGATAACCCTTGTCCGACGGGGGAAGTGAATCGTGTTGTTAAAGGTGTTCAGCTATACCCATACAAATCAACAAAATAATAATAGGAGTGAGTATGTCTACCCCAAATATATTGATGACTCGTATCGATAATCGTTTGATCCATGGTCAAGTTGGCGTGACTTGGACAAATTCTCTTGGTGCTAATTTAGTGGTTGTTGCAAATGATGAAGCCGCCGTTGATCCCGTTGCTCAATCTTTGATGGATATGGTGGTTTCCGATGGTGTACAAACTCGCTATTTTACGCTGCAAAAAACCATTGATGTGATCCATAAGGCTGCGGATCGACAAAAGATTTTTATCGTTTGTAAAACGCCTCAAGATGTACTCACCCTAGTTCAAGGTGGAGTTCCTATCAAATTTGTCAATGTTGGCAATATGCACTTTATCGAAGGTAAAAAACAAATTCATAAAACGGTCTCTGTGGATGATAGCGATATTAATGCATTCCGCGAATTAGAAAAATTAGGGATCACTTGTGAAATTCGTCGTGTACCTGATGAGGCGGGGGAAGCCGTCTCTAAGCTAATTAGCTAAGGAGGTCAGTATGATGACTGACGCACTACTTATCGCTTTGATTGCTGGGATCGCGGGAGTCGATTTATTTAATGGTTTGACACACTTCCATCGACCTGTGGTTATTGGGCCTATTGTTGGATTGATTTTAGGTGATGTGCAAACGGGGTTATTAGTCGGAGGAACGTTAGAGCTGGTTTGGATGGGGATGGTGCCACTTGCTGGTGCTCAGCCACCCAATGTCGTGATTGGCGGTATTATTGGCACGACATTTGCCATCATGACACATGCGGATCCTAAAGTTGCTATCGGTATTGCTGTACCGTTTTCTATCGCGGTACAAGGCTGTATCACATTACTGTTCACACTCTATTCACCCATGATGCATAAATGCGACGAAATGGTGAAAAAGCTCAATTGGCGCGGTATTGAGATGGTGAACTATTTTGGGATCCTGATTCTGTTTTCTTTCTACTTTATTGTTGCTTTCTTACCCATCTACTTTGGTGCTGATGCCGCAAGTGCCATGGTACAAAAAGCACCTCAATGGCTATTGGATGGCTTAGCTGTGGCGGGTGGCATGATGCCTGCGATTGGTTTCTCACTACTGATGAAAATCATGATGAAAAAGACGTATGTTGCCTATTTTATTCTTGGTTTTATTTCAGTGACTTTCCTGAATATGCCCATTATTGCGGTCGCACTTGGCGCGTTTGCAATCGCACTGATTGATTTCTTCAACCGCACACGTAATGACAACAATGATAACGGCAGCTCACCTAAAGTTGCTCAGGAGATGAATGATGGCATTTAATGACAATGATGAAGCTCTGGCAGCAAAAGCGGAGCAACGAATGGCTCAAGCGATGGCAACTAGTCAGGTTGAGCGTGATGATTACCTTGATAGCGAACCTGCAACAGCACTGACTCACCGTGATATTAACGTTATGGCACTGCGTTCGCTATTACTACAAGCTTCTTTTAACTATGAACGTATGCAAGCTGGCGGTTGGCTTTATACCTTGATCCCAGCGTTACGTAAAATTCATAAAAAACCGGAAGATTTATCTAATTCTATGAAAATGCATATGGAATTTATCAATGTGCATCCATTTGATGTGACATTTTTATCCGGTTTAGTGCTCGCGATGGAGCGTAGCAAGGAGAAGATTTCCACCATTCGTGCAGTGAAAATAGCGTTAATGGGGCCGCTAGGCGGCATCGGCGATGCGTTGTTCTGGCTAACCTTATTGCCCATCTGTGCTGGTATTGGGGCATCACTCGCACTACAAGGCAGTTTATTTGGGCCGATTATTTTTCTGCTTATGTTCAATATCGTGCATTTCGCATTGCGTTTTGGACTGGCTCATTATGGTTATCGCGCGGGAACAAAAGCGATAGCCATGCTAAAAGCACATACCAAAAATATCTCACATGCCGCTTCTATTGTTGGAATGACGGTTATCGGCGCCCTAGTTGCCTCTTATGTGCATCTTTCTACACCACTAATCATGACGGCTGGTGAAGCAAAAGTGGCTTTACAGACAGACGTTTTAGACAAACTGATGCCAAATTTATTGCCATTAAGCTTTACGTTACTTGTCTACTGGCTAATGAAAAAAGGTTTTTCACCTGTGAAATTAATTGGTGTCACCGTGGTATTTGGCGTGCTTGGTAAATTAGTTGGATTCTTATAAGAGGAATGGCAAATGTTAGGTGTCGTCATTACAGGCCATGGAGGTTTTGCGAGTGGCCTGTTACAAGCAGTACAACAGGTTATTGGCCCACAAGAACAATGTGTTGCGATAGATTTTCCTGAGGGAATGTGTACCGATTCGCTTCAACAAGCATTAAGAAAGGCAAGTCAGCAATGTGATCAAGGTGATGGTGTCGTTTTTTTAACAGATTTATTAGGTGGCTCACCATTTCGGCAAGCGTCATTGATGGCCTTGGAAAATCAAAACTACCAAGTTATCACTGGAACCAATATGCAAATGGTCGCAGAAATGATGCTGGAGAGGGATGGAATGTCAGTAACAGAATTCCGCGATATGGCATTGGAGTGTGGGCATCGGGGTTTAACCAGTTTGTGGCATGAGCAACAACGTGAAAAACAATCTGTTGCTCATGATGATGGCATTTAAGGAGAGCATATGTATTTAATTTCTAACCGTGAAATGTTGAAAAAAGCACAACGTAATGGTTATGCAGTTCCCGCTTTTAATGTACATAACCTTGAAACGGTTCAAGTTGTTGTCGAAACAGCAGCAGCAATGTCATCCCCCGTTATTTTAGCAGGAACACCGAGCACGTTTACTTATGCAGGATTGGAATACATGGTATCGATTTGTCGTGAAGCTGCACGAGTGAATCACTTACCGATTGCATTACATCTTGATCACCATGAGGAGTATGACGATATTTGCCGTAAAGTACGTGCCGGTATTCGTTCTGTGATGATTGATGGCTCTCACTTTGCTTTCGAACAGAATATCGAAGCCGTCAGTAGAGTCGTGAAATATTGCCAAAATTATGATGTCAGCGTTGAGGCGGAGTTAGGGCGATTAGGGGGGCAAGAGGACGATTTAGTCGTTGATAGCAAAGATAGCTTCTATACTGATCCTATGGCGGCGAAAGAGTATATCACGCGTACAGGTATTGATTCATTGGCCGTCGCGATAGGATCCGCCCATGGCTTATATCATGGTGAACCTCACCTTGATTTTGAGCGTTTAGCGGCGATTAAACAGCAAGTCGATATTCCTTTGGTCCTACACGGTGCTTCTGGTATCCCTGAAGAGATGATTAAACGAGCGATTTCACTTGGTGTGTGCAAAGTGAATGTGGCAACAGATTTAAAAATTGCTTTTGCGGATGCTGTCAAAGCGCATTTTGCTGAGCACCCAGACGCTAATGACCCTCGTAAATATATTACACCAGGTAAAGAGGCAATGCGTAAAGTCGTTGAAAGTAAAATCAATATTTGTGGCAGTGCAGGTATGATGTAAGCCGTGTTTACTGACGCATACAAGAGGCACTGATAGGATGTAAGATGATGAAATCAGATAAACAGATATATGTTCGTAGGGCATTATTGCCTTCTGGGTGGGCTGATAATGTTTTAGTCGTATTGAATGATAATGGGTGTATCCAACACGTTATCCCGAATACGCAGTCTGCTGAAGAGCTATTGCCATTCACATTATTGCCTGCACTTATTGATACCCACATTCATGGTAGTGCTGGTGCCGATGTGATGGATGCGACCCATGAATCGCTCAATAATATATCTCGTTTCTTAGCATCGAAAGGCGTTGGCGCATTTTTAGCAACAACAGTGACTGCCCAGCATAAAGATATTGAGCGGGCATTGGTTCAAGTGAAAGATAGTCAGAAGCAAGGGGTAGATGGCGCCGAAATTCTAGGAAGTTATCTTGAAGGGCCATTTTTTACGGCCCAACATAAAGGAGCTCACCCAGAAAGCTTATTGCACCAACCTGAGAAAGCCCTATTACAGCAATGGATATCACTTGCTGAAGGAAGTTTAAAATGTGTAGCTCTCGCACCCGAGCATCCAACCTCTCTTGAGCTAATACCTTGGTTAAAATCACAAGGGATCCGTGTCATGCTTGGCCACTCCAGTGCGGATTATGCATTGACTCAGGATGGGCTAAATCAAGGTGCGGATGGGGTTGTTCATTGCTATAACGGCATGAATGGCCTACATCATCGTGAGCCAGGCATGGTCGGTGCAGCCTTAACCAACGACCAATGTCAGGTTGAATTAATCTGTGATGGTCATCATGTACATCCTGCCGCTATCAAAGTGGTTTACCGCTGCTGTGGGGAGCGGTTACTACTGATTACAGATGCGATGCGTGCTACTGGCATGCCTGATGGTGAATACTCTCTCGGTGAAATGACTGTGCAGATGAAAAAGGGGGTTGTCAGAACAGAAAGTGGTAGCCTCGCAGGGAGTACCTTAACCCTCGAACAAGGAGTGAAAACATTGCAGCAAGCTTGCGACATATCATTCGCACAAGCATGGTTACATGGCAGTTTATATCCAGCAAAAGCATTAGGTATTGCGGATCGTCTGGGATCAATCGCCCCCAACAAGCAAGCGAATTTAACGCTCTGTGATACAGCAGGCGAAATACAAGCAACCTTTGTAAACGGTAAGCGGGTTTTTCAACGATAAACAGATTTAGGGTATGAAACGCCATGCCCTAAGCGGTTGTCTTGCAATTGTATGAATAGATGTAGAATGGAACGTTGTTATTCTTATTAATTAAGAATAACTTGTTATCAGTATGTGAATATAATTCCATGATTTTTATATGGAAATTGGCTTCAGTAAATCAGATTACTTGATTTAAATAGGCTATTTTCCTGCTTCGGCTGTGTTATGATACCTGCCCCCGACTATTTTTTGCTATTTTTTAGTCAGAGTTCTGATTGCTAAGCGCAAAAAACTGTGTATGGGAATATAACATATAATGATAAAAATCAGTCGGATAGGCTACTATGCTTTTACTTATTGATAATTACGATTCATTTACTTATAACCTATATCAATACTTCTGTGAATTAGGGGCGGAAGTACTCGTTAAACGTAATGATGAAATTTCTATCGAAGAGATAGAGTTGTTAGCGCCTACACACCTAGTGATCTCACCAGGCCCTTGTACGCCTGATGAGGCAGGGATCTCTCTTGAAGCAATTAAATATTTTGCAGGGAAAATCCCTATCTTAGGCATTTGTCTTGGTCATCAAGCGATCGGTCAAGCCTTTGGTGCAACGGTTGTGAAGGCTAGAGAAGTGATGCATGGCAAAACATCGGCTATTCATCATAACCACCAAGGGGTATTTAAAGGTTTAAATCGGCCACTAACAGTTACACGTTATCATTCTCTCGTTATTGCTGCAGAAACATTACCAGCGTCTTTTGATGTCTCCGCATGGTCACTGAATAACGGTGACGTAGATGAAATTATGGGAATACGTCATAAAACTCTGCCAATTGAGGGGGTTCAGTTTCACCCAGAAAGTATTCTGAGTGAACAAGGCCATGAATTGCTGAATAATTTTTTAAAATATTAGTTACTCACTGTATCTATAAAAAAATAAATTCATCCCCATCACTCGCTTTGCTATTGCTCTTTTGTGATTTTTTATTCATATTTAATGATTATATTTTCACTTAGGCATTGGATAAGGCAGGTGAGGGGTATGAAAGAACCACAAGCAGTAAATCGGCAAACTTATGATCAGGTTATTTTACCTATTTATTCTCCAGCGGAATTTATTCCTGTCCGTGGGGAAGGTAGCCGAGTTTGGGATCAGCAAGGTAAAGAATATATCGATTTTGCTGGTGGGATCGCGGTATTGGCATTAGGCCATTGTCATCCCGCATTAGTTGCTGCTGTTCGTGAGCAAAGTGAGAAACTATGGCATGTCAGTAATATTTTTACTAATGAGCCAACCTTAAGATTGGCACAGAAGCTGATCAATGCGACGTTTGCTGAGCGAGTGTTCTTCGCCAATTCAGGGGCGGAAGCTAATGAAGCTGCGTTTAAGTTAGCGCGCCATTATGCCATTACCAAGCACAGCCCATATAAAACCAAAATTATTGCGTTCAAACAAGCTTTCCACGGGCGTACTTTCTTTACGGTTTCAGTTGGAGGCCAAGCGAAATATGCGGATGGTTTTGGGCCGAAACCTGCTGATATTATTCATGTGCCATTTAATGATCTCGATGCCGTGAAAGCGGTGATAGATGAAAATACCTGTGCGGTGGTATTAGAGCCTGTTCAAGGGGAAGGTGGTGTGACTGCTGCCACGCAAGAGTTTATGCAAGGTGTGCGTAAGCTATGTGATGATAACAATGCATTACTGGTATTTGATGAAGTACAAAGTGGTATGGGGCGCACTGGGCAGTTATTCTCTTATATGCACTACGGCGTGACACCGGATATTCTGACTACAGCTAAGGCTTTAGGTGGCGGTTTCCCTATCAGTGCAATGTTAACAACCCATGAAATTGCGCAAGCTATGGGGTTGGGAACTCACGGTACCACTTATGGTGGTAACCCATTAGCCTGTGCGGTTGGTAATGCAGCATTTGATATTATCAATACAAAAGAGGTACTTGATGGTGTGACAAAGCGTCGCGAATTATTTGTTGCTCATTTGAATAAGCTGAATGAGAAATATAATATTTTTGCTGAAATTAGAGGCATGGGGCTATTAATTGGTGCAGAGCTTAAAGGGGAATTAAAAGATCGTTCGAAAGATATTTTACAAGCTTGTGCCAATGAAGGATTAATGATGCTTAATGCTGGCGCTAATGTATTACGTTTTACGCCATCGTTAATTATTTCGGAAGAAGAAATTAATAGTGGTATGTTGAAATTAGAAAAAGCGATTGAACGTATTCTGAAATAAATACATTTTTAACACTCAAAGAGGTTAATACCTCTTTGAGTCTTTTTGACCCTATAAATAATTTGGGGTATTTGCCTTTCATTAAATGTGACCGTTTAGGCGGTCACCAAATACAATAATAAAACGGCTCATTGCCTGTTTCCCGTTTTGAATTGGCATACTCTACTTTTTAGAGGCCGATTCAATCGCTAAATAAATGGCTTTACGCACAGGATCATTAGAGCCTGATTGAGGGGGATTTTTTTCATGCTCAAGGTGTTCAGTCAATTCCATATTTAATGTTGTTTCAACGATCAGTTTAGTCAGCCGTCGAGTGAACTGATTGAGCCGCTTCTCGTTTAAATTCCGCCCTGAAGTTACGTCGAATTTGCTTTGTTATACATGTCACCTGTTAAGTTATGCAGTGTATAATAACAGCTCTATTTAGGTGGCCAAATTAACTATGCCACTACACATACATCTATTCCGAAGGTGAAAGCGGAATTAATAAATAAAGAAACAGGGGAAATATTTAAAGAGACTAACCAAGGAAATAGACCGGATTATTTTTTAGGTGATAAAAATCATCCAACGTTAATTAACGATAGAATGAAACTAAAGTAGAAAAAATCCTAGCAAATATGTATCGAATGGAAATATGGCTTCTGCTCATGCTGAAGTTGGTACTATTTCGTAAGCATATGAAGATTATTACCGTTAGTCGAGATATGAATATGAGGGTGACAAAAGAGCCTGTATGTGGATATTGCCGCAATGGCAGATAAAGAAGGATTGAAATTATCAGTCAGCCGGATAATCAACGACTCGGCTTGGTGTGTGAGGGTAAAGTGACTGTCTGCCGTAAACCCGAGCTCATTCTGCCACTGACCACTAATAATCAGCTATGGGCGGGGGCGCAAGTACCCCATGGTATACTGTCTTGATTTTACCGCGTGTTCTTTAGCTGTTTGTGTTTTTACAGTACAATCGCCTCGACTATAGACTTAAGAATCCTTAACTGTTCAATCAGTTACCAGTAGTTAATTTTATCTACTGAGATTTGATTTCACTTATTCAATAAATAACTTCATTGGCATGATTCAGCCAGTCCACACACTGGATGTCGGCAACAAGCGTTATATTTTTCGGGCTAAAAATCTAATTATCGCTGTCTCAATTAAGGAGCTGTGGACAAGTAATATTGGCACGTAGTTGAAAATGCCTTCCTGTAAATTTAGAAATACCGAGCCGTCGTAACTCGGTATCACAAATTAACAAGCAATTATAAAAGCATGGTCGCCTTAGCATGTTCAGTCATGTGGCTCCCTATATGATTTATTAAAAAATAAACAGCAAAGGTCAACATGCCCTAGCACTTTTTGTATTGATATTTTTTGTATGATTAATGCTAATTTCTTTCTTGGACATTTTATCGATATTTGTTTTGCGCGGATCGGCAGTCGAAGGGGATAATGCCACTCCACTCAGGTCTCTTTTTACCTGCCCATTGATAATCACTCGCCCCTTGCCCTGAGAATGAGATGAAATAATGTCAGTAGCCTGATGAATGGAACGTTTTTTTCTAGGTTGATCTAATTCCTGAGTGATAGTCGGTATCTTGAGGGGAATTCGGCTTCCTTTTTGATGTGCGATTGGTTTTGGGGGCGTGAAATTTTTAATTATTGCCTCTTTCTCGGATTGAGTTTGTGCTTTTTTATCCATATACCATACTAAATCCAGCTCTGAGTAGTCAGTGCCAATAAGGCTTGCATTGAGTTCTAATTTTTTCAGGTGGATCATTGAATTCACCTTTAGTGATTCAGCAGAATAACTATTAGCATCTAAATTAGCAGCAACCCTCTCACATTTAGATCTCAACTGCTCAAGTTTTTGTCGAAGATCCGTTGTGGGTCTAGGTATATTTAACGAATGAGCTGACTGGTTACCACTCATATTACAATCATGCTCTTTAATCGTATTTGTTGAATGCTTCGATTTTAATGAATAGTTCACTGGTAACGATAATGAGGGCAGAGAAGGGAGTTGACTCTCCTTTAGGATATTGGCGATATTCATTGCCGCATCGATTTTAGCTTGTCGCTCTTTAAATGCGTTGTCATCGAATTTTACTGGTGTAGGTAAGGTGATTGATATTGGCTTAATGCTATTTGTTTCGTTAAGAAACTTATATTTTGCCTCTAAATTATTTCTTTTTATCCGGCATGATTCAGAGATTGTCTCAGGGGTCATATTGCCACGCTTTAGCATCTCTGCATGAGCCGTGATTGTTTGGTTGATATATTTTAGGGATGGACGATGTTCACTTATTTTCATTTTAATAAAACCTTCAAATAATAGTATATTAATTATTCTAGATTTTATTTTTTAGTAGATATGAATAATATAAAATAACGATATTAATGCTATTTTCTGGTTTTTCGGTGATGTTGAAGCAAAAATGGCTCTATATCAAAGATATAAAGCCATTATGCAATCGCGGTCTTACCAAAGTGGTGAGACTAATATCGGTTAACGAGTACCGTACACGACAATTGTTTTACCGTGTGCGGAGATCAGATTCTGGTCTTCTAGCATTTTCAAAATGCGACCAACGGTTTCGCGTGAACAACCAACGATTTGGCCAATTTCTTGGCGAGTGATCTTAATTTGCATCCCATCTGGATGCGTCATCGCATCGGGCTGTTTCGCTAAATTAAGCAGAGTTTGTGCAATACGGCCTGTCACATCAAGGAAAGCAAGGTTACCGACTTTTTCTGAGGTGGTTTGCAGGCGACTTGCCATTTGCGCAGAAAGGCGCATAAGAATATCAGGATTGACCTGAATAAGTTGACGGAATTTTTTGTAAGAAATTTCAGCGACTTCGCAGGCACTTTTTGCTCTAACCCAAGCTGAACGTTCTTGTCCTTCTTCAAATAACCCTAGTTCACCAATGAAATCTCCCTGATTTAAATAGGAGAGGATCATTTCTTTGCCTTCTTCATCTTTGATTAAAACAGCCACTGAGCCTTTAACGATATAGTAAAGGGTTTCTGCTTTTTCACCCTGATGAATCAGAGTGCTCTTGGATGGATATTTATGAATATGGCAGTGTGACAAAAACCATTCAAGAGTAGGGTCTGTTTGTGGCTTGCCGAGAACCATTAGCGTTATCCTCTGTATGTTAATACAGCCATTCAGTTAATTGTAACGAGAACGGCTGGTTTTTAAAGTCACTAGCTTAGCATATTAATTCGCATTATAGAGCAAGTTAATACCAACACTATAATATTATCAATTGAAACCTTGAGTTTTGATCTTAACCCTATCAGGTGGAACTTTGTTTGTAACATATTCAACCGAGAAAGTCTTGCTTTTATCGGTTCAGCATCTTAAAGCAGCTATTTGATTGAAAGTATTTATGCAACAATGTTATCTTTTAGAAAATATTTTCCTAGGGGAATTAAATATGGAAGCAAGAGTTAAATGGGTTGAAGGTCTCTCATTTTTAGGAGAATCAGCATCAGGCCATCAAGTTATGATGGATGGCAATTCAGGTGATAAAGCTCCAAGTCCAATGGAAATGGTGTTAATGGCGGTTGGGGGGTGTAGTTCAGTGGATGTTGTGTCTATTCTACAAAAAGGCCGCCATGACGTAAAAGGTTGTGAAGTTAAATTAACCTCACAACGCCGCGATGAAGCTCCACGTTATTTTACCCATATCAACTTACATTTTATTGTAACTGGAACGGATTTAACGGAAAAAGCGGTTGAACGTGCAGTTCAACTTTCGGCTGAAAAATATTGCTCAGTCTCTTTAATGTTAGAAAAAGCGGTTAAAGTTACCCACAGTTTTGAAATCCAGAATCAATAATTTATTTATTAATTATATAATTTTTTTAATTCATGATGCTTATTTATTAAATAATAATAAGCATCATCGGCGCTTAATCGTGTTTCTGCTTTATTAATTTTTCAACGAGAGGTGTCATAATTAATTCCATGGCTAAGCCTAATTTACCGCCAGGAACAACAATGGTATTCATTGCTGATATAAATGAGCCGTTTAACATGGACAGTAAATATGGGAAGTCAATTTGTTCCAGCCCCCTAAAACGGATCACAATAAAACTTTCATCTTGTGAAGGGATCGCTTTCGCAGAAAATGGGTTTGATGTGTCGACAGTGGGGACGCGTTGGAAATTAATATGCGTACGTGAAAATTGCGGCGTAATATAGTTGATGTAATCCCCCATTGAACGAACGACGGAGTCCATGACGGCTTCACGTGAATGGCCGCGTTCGGTCGTATCGCGGATCAACTTTTGAATCCATTCAAGGTTAACAATTGGTACAACGCCCACTAATAAATCAACATGTTGTGCAACATCATTTTCTGGCGTCACCACCCCGCCATGCAAGCCTTCATAAAAAAGAATATCACTGTTCGCAGGCAGGGACTCCCATGGCGTAAATGTACCGGGTTGAAGCCCATACGGTACCGCTTCATCATAGGTATGCAGGTACTTACGCGATTTACCATTACCATGTAAGCCATATTCTAACAGTGTCTGCTCTAATAAGGCGAAGTCATTGGCTTCTGGACCAAAGTAGCTGATATGGCGGCCTTGCTCTCTCGCCTTGCGAATAGCCATGTCCATTTCAGGCCGAGTATAACGATGGAAACTATCACCTTCTAAGGTTGCGGCTTGAATATTTAATTGGTGGAATATTTTACGAAATGCCAGACTTGTTGAGGTGGTTCCAGCACCACTAGAACCGGTAATTGCAATAATGGGGTGCTTTTTTGACATCGTGGACTCCCTGTGTTGCGTTACGTCCACGCTGTTTAAGCCATGAGCGAAACGGGGTTACGGGCGAAACTGATTTTTAGGCATAAAATTAACAGATTCGTGCAATTCTGACCAGACTAGCACAATTTCCCCAGAAACTAACAGCCGTTTCACATCATCCACTTTCTGCTGTAACGTCTTTTCATGCTCGCCGTAATCCGTTCCTTCACGGAGCACATAAGCTTCAATTAGGTTTTCCAAAGTTTCAGGTGCTAAATCTTTCCAAGGAATAATCATGATTGTTTATCCAAATACGGTGTTAGCCACTGTGGAATACGTTTCTCTAGCCACATTTCTGGCTTTCTTAAACTACCACTAACAAAACCAACATGCCCACCATGCTCTGTCATTTGGTATTCAATATTAGCAGGTAAACGTGAGATATCTGGCACGACTTCAGGTGCCATAAAAGGGTCATCTTTTGCGTGAATAATTAATGTTGGTTTTGTAATACGAGGCAGCCTTGGTAATGCACTGCATTTCTGGTAATAGTCGGTCGCATTCTCAAAACCATGAATTCTTGCGGTGATCACATCATCAAATTCACGAATACGTTTTAGCTGCTTTAATTGTAGCAAATTAAGCGGTAATGAACCCGGGTAGCGAACGAGTTTACGTGTTGCGTTACGCTTTAATCCATTAAGTAAATAGCGTTGGTAAAATTGAGAAAACCCTTTTTCCATACGGATTGAGCAAGGCTCTAGCATTAAAGGTGCGGAAACAACAACACCTGCATCAATATCGGCGTCATCACCATTTTCTGCTAAATAGCAGGCTAACATATTGCCACCAAGAGAATAACCAACAGCCGCTGTCGGAACATCCCCCCAAGTCTGCTTTAACCAATGCAAAAAGTAACGTGCATCACTGGTTTCGCCAGAGTGATAGATCCGTTTTTGGCGGTTAGGCTCGCCGCTGCAACCGCGAAAATGCATAATCACACCCAGCCATCCCTGCTTTTGGGCACTTTCAAGCATCCCATGCGCATAGGGGCTTTTAAAGTTACCTTCTAAGCCATGAAAGATGACTAAACGAGGTTTTTTGCTTGCCTGTTCGGGAGCTTCACTCCATGCAAGATCAATAAAGTCGCCATCAGGTAGCTCTAGCCGTTGCCAAATTGGTTTGATTTTCGGCGTTCTACGAAAAATTCTTGGCAATAATGTTTGAAGATGTGGATTTTTAGCCCAATTAATAGGGCGAAAGTTTTCTGACATAGCCTTAATTTAATTTAGTAATTCCCTTGTAGGGCACATAACATACTGTTATTTTTTTATGACGCAAGTATGCTCAATTTTTGAGGATTGATTATAAATGAGTCTAGGGCTGGTTTTTTCTCTTTTTACATTTCTATTCATTGCAGCAATAACACCTGGCCCTAATAACATGCTATTAACATCAAGCACGGCAAATTATGGGTTTCGTCGCAGTATTCCCTTATTATTAGGGATTATGTTAGGCATGCAATCAATACTTTACCTCTCCGCTTTCGGTGTTGCAGCGCTTTTATTGCTTTATCCTGCTTTGCATGTGGCGATGAAAATCGCGGGTAGTACGTACCTATTGTGGTTAGCATGGAAAACCGCTACGGCTCGTTATTCGCCACTAAAAACAGAAACGACAGCAACAAAAAATATCAAATGGTATCAAGGTGGTTTGTTACAATTTTTAAATCCTAAAGCATGGATGATGGGGTTAGGTGCTGTGGGGAGCTATAGTCTACCCGGAGAACTGTTTGTGCAATCCATTATCATCATGAGTATTGCGGTGGTTACCGTTAATTTTGTGGCAGGGCTAATCTGGATGGCGGGCGGAGCATTGATCGGCCATTTTCTAAAAAGTCGCAGAGCGTGGTTTATTTTTAACTTAGTGATGGGGCTATTAACCGCGGCGTGTGTGCCATTAATTTGGCTCGAATAAAAAAGGGGGGATAGATAACCCCCCCATTGCATTGATTGGCTTTATGTTAAATCGATATTTTTGCTGCCAAATAAGTAAGTGAAAATAAATCCACACACATAAGCAACAGCAATACCACCAACATACACAGCCATTCCTGCAAATACGCCTTGGGCTGATGTCATTAGCGGAATGGCGACAAGACCCGATGGCCCGAATACGGTATTAAGCCCGACAGGTAACCCCATCCAAGCGATTAGCCCAATGAAGAAACCACCCGCAGCACCACCCAAGCAAGCCGTTACAAAAGGTTTTACTCGAGGCAAGGTGACACCATAAATCAGCGGTTCGCCGATACCGAGGAAACCCGGAATGATAGCGCCACGAATTTGATTACGTAAGATAGAGCCTTTCTTCGCTTTCGCATAGAGCGCTAATGCTGCACCGACTTGTCCTGCCCCCGCCATTGCTAAAATAGGGAATAGGGAGTTGAAGCCTTGTGCATCCACTAGGGCAAAGTAGACGGGAACAAACCCTTGGTGTACACCAAACATCACCGCAATCAAGAATAAACCCGCTAATATTGCCGTTCCGAAAGGATTACCGTTTAAGTGCATAAACAGCCATGACATGCCATTAAATAACCAGCTTCCTAGTGGCATAATGACAACATAAGCGGCAGCACCAACAATAAGCAACGTGATGGTTGATGTTAAAATCATATCGAGGTTAGAAGGAATGATTTTACGGACTTGTTTTTCAACCGATGCACCGAAAATACAAGCGATTAAAACGCCAATAATGCTACCACGCGGGTCGATATCCCAACCAAAGAAGTTGGTCATTCCAGAAAAGACCCCTGAAGTGGCATTTGGGTCATAACCAAGGACGAATAGTGCAGCGATGATAGCACCATTGACGCCACTTCCACCGAATGCTTTTTGCGCGTTATAACCAATCAGAATGCTTAAAAAGCTAAATAGCCCCTTACTAAACACTGACATATACAGGATCAGATGAACTGCGAATGTCTGTTGTTCAGGCGACTTCGGTAAACCCCCAGGGTAAAGGGTTTGAGTTGCTAACGTAGCAAAACCGAGTAATAAGCCTGCTGCAATAAAGCCCGGAATAAGAGGGGTAAAAATGGTCGCAAACTTAGATAAAAAACGATGAATTGCACTTGTTTGCTTTTGCTTCATTTGCTGTTTATTGGATGAAGCGAGGGCATTTAAGTTATTTTCTAATGATGTATCGATGTTAGAAAAGAAACCAGATTCATCGCTTTCTAAGAGCTGATTCATGAGATCAGAGGCGGTTTGTGCTTTGCCGGGGCCGAGTACAATCTGCAATTGATCTTCACTTTCAATCACACCAAGAACGCCGGGGATCTGTTTAATTGCTGTTTTATCGACAAGTTGGTCATTGTTGAGGGTCAAACGTAAACGTGTCATACAGTTTCCTGCATGACGAATATTTTCACTACCCCCGACATTTTGCAGGATTGCCTGCATCATTTCTTTTGTTATTTTAGCCATGCCATTTACCCTATCAGTTCCCGTGTATTAAACGGACTTTGCGACATTAAGAGCTGTACGAATAAAACCTTGGTTGTCCGATAGCAATTGACGCGCTTCCTGAGCATCAAGCCCAGATAAAATCATCAAAATTGCAGTTTTACAGTGTCTTTGGCATTGTTGTAGTGCTAGCTCCGCAGTTTGCCTGTCACACTCAGTTGCCTCCATGACAATTTTGACTTGTCTCTCAACCAATTTGGCATTGGTTGCCTCGACATCCACCATTAAATTACCGAAAACCTTTCCGATACGGATCATGGCGCCAGTCGTGATCATATTGAGCACCAGTTTTTGTGCAGTACCTGCTTTCATACGTGAAGAGCCAGTCACGACTTCAGGCCCGACAATAGGGGTGATGGCGATATCGGCAGCATTTGCGACAGGGCTATTCGGATTACAGCTGATTGAAGCGGTAGCTGCGCCGACCTTGCGCGCATAAGCCAGTGCCCCGAGTACATAAGGTGTACGCCCACTTGCCGCGATACCCACTAAAACATCTTTATCGTTAAATTGAATATTAAGCAGGTCTTGCTCACCCAGCTCTGGCTTATCTTCGGCATTTTCCACAGCGCGAAAAATAGCTTGGTGACCGCCAGCGATTAAGCCGACCACCTGTTCATGAGGTGTACCGTAGGTAGGAGGGCATTCACTGGCATCTAAAATTCCTAAACGGCCAGAAGTGCCAGCACCAACATAAATTAAGCGGCCACCATTAAGAAATGCTTGGGCCACCTTATCGACAAGTTGGGCAACTTGCGGCAGGACTTTCTCAACCGCTAAAGGCACTTGCTTGTCTTCGTTATTAATGACTTGCAACATATCGATGGTCGACAGTTGATCGATATTGGTGCTCGCGGCGTTACGGCTTTCAGTTACCATTCTGCTTAAGTCAATGGTCATAATAAATTACTCCTACCTCAGTTAATGAGGCGATATTAAGGAATTATTTATTCCAGTGATGTGATAATGATCACGGCGTTCTCTATTCTGAATTGCCAATATGAAAGAATATTTTCGGATAATTTAGATTGCTTAAATAAATTACTTATTGAATTTAAAGGATTAAAACTAAGTAATGAAGTTATTCTAATAGGAATAATTTATTTTTTATTATATTCAACAAATAAGGAATTAAGGATGACTTTACTGGATACCATCACTTGTTTGCTGCCAAGACTTGCGGAAAACCAACGTAGGATCGCTCAGTTTATTCTTGAGAAGCCAGAGCGTGTACTGAGCTTATCGTCACAGCAGTTAGCGGAAACATTAAATGTGAGCCAATCCGCTGTGGTGAAATTTAGCCAAAAAGTCGGTGTCAAAGGGTATCCAGCATTGAAGTTAGCGTTAAGTGAGATCATCGGACGGCAGCAATTTGATGAGGCCAATCCGCATACGGCGTTGCATAACCGTATCACGCAAAATGATAACTTGATGGTAGTTGCACAAAAATTAGCATTAGAAAAAAATTATTCGATTACTGAAACAACTCGCCATATCGATTTCAAACTGTTTGAAAAAATTGTGGATGCCATTGATAAATCCCAGCGTGTACAAATTGTTGGCATTGGCGGCTCGGGGTTAACCGCGAAGGATTTAAGCTATAAATTACAAAAGATAGGCATTACCACATTGGTGGAATCCGATCATCATGTGCAAATTGCTGCAGCGTTGACATTGACCCCACAAGATACACAGATTGTCATTTCTTTTACGGGCAAACGTAAAGACATGCTGACCGCCGCGAGTATTGCACGTAAGCAAGGCGCGAATGTGATTGCAATCACCCGTAGCCGGCTGTCACCGCTTGCTCAATTAGCTGATTATGTGCTTGAGAGTATCGCGGAAGAAAATGAATGGCGCAGTTCATCGATTTCCTCACGCACGGCACAAAATACCTTAACCGATCTGCTGTTTATGGCGCTATTACAAAAACGTGAAGCACGGGCGAAAATGTTGGTGATGAATGCGCGAGTCATGATCAACAGGCTAGATGAATAAAAATAAAGCTGTTTTTTATCAATTAGTAATCCGCTTGTTTTTGCAAAAAGTACCTATTTGCGTTAAGACTAATGTAGTGAGTGAATAATTTGACGTAATTTATAGGGGCATTATTAATGAGGGCACTAATTGTTTATACCGAGCTAACGGATAAAGATTCCGTGATTAGCCATGCCGTAGCAAGACTTGCCAGTGAGTTGAATGATGAGCATGTGGAAACTGTCATTATTCGTGACTTTGAAGATGGCCTCGCTTATATCCGTTCAAATACCAGTATTGATTGCTTGTTATACGGTCGCGATATGTCGGATCGTGACGAACAAATCCAAGCACATCGCTTAATTACGCAATTACACCGAAGGCAAGAAGATGTACCGGTTTTCTTGCTTAGTGACCGTGAAGAGGCATTGGTCGCCTTTGACCGCAATATGATGGAGCAAGTTGACGAGTTCGCATGGATATTGGAGGACTCTGCCGACTTTATTGCGGGTCGAGTACTTGCCGCTATCCAACGTTATCGCTCACAACTACTCCCGCCGCTCATGAAAAGCCTCATTAAATACAGTGATGTTCATGAATATTCATGGGCAGCGCCGGGGCACCAAGGAGGTGTTGGTTTTACCAAAACGCCTGCTGGACGTATTTACCATGATTTCTTTGGTGAAAATCTCTTTCGTACAGATATTGGTATTGAACGGGTGGCAGTGGGATCGCTACTGGATCATACCGGTGCATTTGGTGAGTGTGAAAAAAACGCCGCTCGCATTTTTGGCGCCGACCAATCTTATTCCGTGGTGGTCGGTACGTCCGGCTCTAATCGGACAATTATGCAGGCCTGTATGACCGATGATGATGTGGTGGTGATTGACCGTAACTGCCATAAATCGATCGAGCAGGGCTTGATTTTAACGGGAGCAAAACCCGTTTATATGATCCCAAGTCGTAACCGTTACGGTATTATCGGGCCAATTTACCCAAAAGAAATGACCCCAGATGCGATTAAATTTAAAATCGCGGCTAACCCGTTAACGAAAGGTAAAGTAAAGCAAAAACCCGCTTATAGTGTGGTGACTAACTGTACTTATGATGGTGTCTGCTATAACGCACGTAAAGTGCAAGATTTGCTCGATGGCTCTTTAGACCGTATTCATTTTGATGAGGCTTGGTATGGTTACGCGCGCTTTAACCCGCTTTATCGTAACCACTTTGCCATGCGTGACGAAGAGCGGACAGAAAACGAGCCGACTATCTTCGCTACCCATTCCACCCATAAATTACTCAATGCGCTGTCTCAAGCGTCGTTTATTCATGTGCGTAACGGGCGTAACGCCATTGACTTTAATCGTTTTAATCAAGCCTATCTAATGCACTCAACAACCTCACCGCTATATGCTATTTGTGCATCTAATGATATTGCTGCCGACATGATGGACGGCAATAGTGGACGTTCACTGACGGATGAAGTGATCCGAGAATCTATCGACTTTAGGCAATCTTTAGCCTACCTATATAAAGAGTTTCTCAATGATGATGAATGGTTTTTCAAACCTTGGAATCAGGAGATGGTGAAAGACCCCGCAACAGGGAAACGATACGCCTT
This sequence comes from Providencia sp. PROV267, assembly GCF_028477825.1. Classification (NCBI taxonomy): domain Bacteria; kingdom Pseudomonadati; phylum Pseudomonadota; class Gammaproteobacteria; order Enterobacterales; family Morganellaceae; genus Providencia; species Providencia sp. PROV267. The sequence continues at coordinate 163,298 of NZ_JAMPLX010000016.1, forward strand.
TGAAGATGCACCTGTTGAATTATTGATGAGGGAACAGAGTTGTTGGGTAATGCACCCTGAAGATAAATGGCATGGTTTTAATGATATTCCTGATAATTGGGCCATGCTAGACCCCATTAAAGTGAGTATTCTTGCTCCCGGTATGGGAGACGATGGAAAGCTGTTAGATACAGGGGTTCCTGCCGCTCTCGTGACAGCATGGCTGAATCACTATGGCATTGTGCCAACAAGAACGACGGATTTCCAAATTATGTTCTTATTCTCCATGGGCATCACCAAAGGAAAATGGGGAACATTAGTTAATACGTTACTTTCCTTTAAACGCCATTATGATAACAACACTGCCTTGAAAAAGGTGTTACCCGAAGTCGTGGCGTCAGCACCTGAAATTTATGGTGAAATGGGGTTACGTGATCTCGGCGATAAAATGTTTGCCTATCTACAAAAAAATAATCCGGGTGCACGATTAAATCAGGCCTATTCGCAATTACCTCAAGTGATGATGACCCCACGCGATGCCTATCAACAAATAGTCGCTAACCGTGTTGAAGCCGTACCCGTTGATCAGCTCATGGGGAGAGTGGCTGCAAACTCGATTATTCCTTATCCACCGGGGATCCCGATGCTCTTATCGGGGGAGAACTTTGGTGATGAAAATAGCCCGCATATTCATTATCTACGGAGTTTACAGGCATGGGATAGTGAATTTCCCGGGTTTGAGCATGAAACAGAAGGAACAGAAATTATTGATGGCCAATATTATGTGATGTGTGTGAAAACATGTGATGAATAAGCGATAAAAGATAGCCCGATATTAAATGGGCTATCTTAATCAAACAATTATGCGTTGGCCTCAAATTCGCTAGTCATGGTTTCAAGCTGCTCTTGCAACTCCATCCACGCCATTTCTACCTCTTCTAATGCGTTTTTTTGCTCCGTTTGCTTTTTCAGGCACTCGGTCAATTCAGCTTTACGCTCTTGCTCATAAATTGCAGCGTCAGATAATGTTGCTTCCAATTCTGCTAGCAGCGCTGAATGTTTCTCCATTTTCTTTTCCAACTCAATCAATTTTTTACGGATAGGCTGAGTTTGTTGACGAAACTCTGCTTCGCGGCGCTTTTGATCTTTCCTATCTTGCGCAGTGACCGTTGCGTTATTGGTTGGTCGCTCTTTTTCTTGCAATTCACGAACCTGCTGCAATTCCAGTTTATTTTGCTCTGCTAGCCATTGCTGGTAATCATCTAAATCACCATCAAAAGGTTCTACTAAACCGTCGTGCACGAGATACAAATCATCCGTTGTTGAGCGTAGTAAGTGCCTATCATGGGAAACGACAACTAATGCACCTTCAAAATCAATTAAAGCTTCTGTTAAGGCTTGGCGCATATCTAAATCAAGATGGTTGGTTGGCTCATCGAGTAGTAACAGATTAGGCCGTTGCCAAACAATCAATGCCAACACTAAGCGTGCTTTTTCCCCTCCAGAAAAACGCCCGCTAGGATCAGTAACTTGATCGCCTTTAAAACCAAACCCTCCCAAATAATCACGTAACTGTTGTTCAGTCTCTTGTGGCGCAATTCGTGCTAGGTGCTGTAAAGGGGATTCATCCGCATGCAAGTACTCAAGCTGATGCTGTGCGAAATAGCCGAGTTTAATCCCTTTCGCTAGCGATACTACGCCTTGCAGAGGCTGCAAATCACCTGCAAGTAGTTTTATCAGTGTCGATTTACCTGCGCCATTACGGCCCAATAAACCAATACGAGAGCCTGGTACTAAATTCAATTTGATTGAGTTTAGGATGACTTTATCACCATAACCCGCGCTGACTTTCTCCATTTTTAATAATGGATTTGGCAAACTCTCTGGCTGGCGGAATGAAAAATGAAACGGATTATCCACATGTGCAGGTGCCACCATTTCCATACGCTCTAACATCTTAATACGGCTTTGTGCTTGTTTCGCTTTGGTGGCTTTTGCTCTAAATCGGTCGATATAACTTTGTAAGTGAGCCGCTTTAGCCTGCTGACTCTCATAGAGAGATTGTTGCTGAGCGAGTTTCGTGGCGCGTTGACGTTCAAATGAGGAGTAGTTGCCCGTATATTCGAACATTGTTTCTTGTTCAATATGCAGCACTTTATCGATAATAGGATCGAGGAAGTCTCGGTCATGAGAAATTAATATTAATGTGCCGGGATAGCTTTTGAGCCATTTTTCTAGCCAAATAACAGCATCTAAATCAAGGTGGTTGGTCGGTTCGTCCAACAGTAAGAGGTCTGAGCGACATAGCAGCGCTTGAGCAAGGTTAAGGCGCATACGCCATCCACCTGAAAAAGATTTTACAGGTTCTTGTAACTGGTTTTGGCTAAAACCTAGGCCATGTAATAGGCTAGAGGCGCGAGAGCGGATGCTCCAAGCATTAATTGCATCAAGTTGACCATGCAAGGCCGCGATTGCATTACCATCATTTTTTTCGTTGGCGAATTGTAGCTGTTGTTCAAGCGCACGAAATTCGCGATCACCATCAATGACATATTCTAGAGCAGGAACATCCAGCGCAGGTGTTTCTTGATTAACCCATGCCAGTGACCATGTGCTGGGAAAGCTAGCTGAGCCTGCTTCTGCTTGTAATTCACCTTTGAGTAACGCAAGCAGTGTGGATTTGCCACAGCCATTTTTCCCCACGAGCCCAACTTTTTGACCGGGGTTAACTGTAGCGGTGGCATTGTCCAGAAGAACACGTACGCCACGGCGAATTTGTAAGGAAGAGAAAACAATCATAGCAGCCGTCAGTTGAAAATATGTTAAATTAAATAATGAATACCCTCAGATTTTCAACAAGCGTATGGCCATATGAAAATGACGGGGCGTAAAAATAAAAGCGCTTTACCAAAAGCTGCATGGTAACGGAAAATGATCCGTCTGACACGCCTTTGAGGAGGGAAAGATGTCAAATAAATTGAAAATACTGGTGCTCTATGCACACCCAGATCCTGATGAATCCGTCGCCAATAAAGCTTTACTCAAAGCCGTTGAGGATTTAGAACATGTCACAATTCATGATCTGTATGCGACGTATCCTGACTATTTTATTGATGTGACGGCAGAGCAAAAATTGTTATGCCAGCACGATATTATTGTATTTCAACACCCACTTTATACCTATAGCTGTCCGGCCTTATTAAAAGAGTGGTTTGATAGGGTATTAACTCGCCGTTTCGCAACGGATATGGGATATCAAAAGCTAAAAGGGAAATATTGGCGTTCCATTATTACTACAGGGGAACCTCAAGAGGCCTATCAATACGGAGGGTATAATCATTACCCTTTGAGCGATATTTTACGGCCTTTTGAATTAACGGCAGCGATGTGTGATATGCAATGGTTAGAGCCAAGTGTGATTTATGCAGCACGTCGGCAAGATAAAAAACAGTTACAACAGATTATTGCGGGATATCGCGAATGGATTCAACAGCCGCTACAAATTGGGGGGCTATCCTAATGGGGCAACTCGATATCTTTGAATCTGTGATTATTTTCTTGTGTGCTGGTGTAGTGATGGTGCCCATCGCACAAAAAATTCGTTTAGGGGCGGTACTGGGTTACCTTCTCGCAGGGATTGTGATCGGGCCATTTGTATTTGGCTTTATCCATAACGTTGACGATATTCTCCATTTCTCAGAAATGGGCGTTGTCTTTTTGATGTTTCTGATTGGATTGGAACTGAAACCATCCAAATTGTGGGAGCTACGCCGCTCAATTTTCGGGGTAGGAACGGCTCAAGTCGTTGTGACGGCTGCTTTAATGGCAGGTTTACTCTTTTTAGCTAAGTTCTCTTGGCAAGCTGCCGTTGTGGGTGGTCTTGGTATGGCGATGTCATCAACCGCAATGGCATTGCAACTAATGAACGAAAAAGGGATGTCCAACAAAGAGAGCGGGCAGCTAGGGTTTTCGGTTTTACTATTCCAAGATATGGCGGTGATCCCGATAATGGCGTTGATCCCACTGTTAGCTGGCGATACAGCAAGTAATGATTGGTATCGTATAGGGATAAAAGTGGTGGCATTCGCTGGCCTTTGGGTTGTAGGACGCTATCTGTTACGCCCAATGTTCCGTCTTGCTGCAAAATCTGGCGTACATGAAATCTTTACCGCAGCGGCATTGCTCGTGGTGCTTGGCTCTGCACTGATTATGGAAAGCCTTGGCTTCTCTATGGCATTAGGTACGTTTATGGCTGGTGTAATGCTGGCGGAAACGGAATTTCGTCATGAATTAGAGATCAATATAGAGCCATTTAAAGGGCTATTATTGGGGCTATTTTTTATCTCAGTAGGGATGTCGTTAAATTTACAAGTCCTTTGGTCATACCTACCGCAAGTTTTGCTTGGGGTGTTGGCTTTAGTCACGGTTAAAGCATTGGTTTTATATATCTTAAGTTGGATAGCAAGATTACGCGGTGGCGCGAGAGCTCAGTTTTCAGGGGTATTAAGCCAAGGTGGTGAATTTGCTTTTGTTATTTTTGCGACCGCCTCTGGGGCAAGCGTGATTGATGAAAGGCAAATGGATTTACTGTTAGTCGTCGTCACCTTGTCTATGATGACGACGCCACTTGTGATGCAGTTGATAGATGCCTACCTCAACTACCGTTATAATCGCCAGCCAACGTCCACGGAGAAGCCCTTTGTGGAAGATAACGACCCACACGTTATTTTGGTTGGCTTTGGGCGGATGGGGCAAGTCGTCGGGCGTTTATTGATGGCGAACAAAGTTAAAATTACGGTACTTGAGCAGGATGTCACGGCAATTAGTACCATGCGCCGTTATGGTTATACGGTGTATTATGGGGATGCGCGCGAATTACAACTGCTACGCTCTGCTGGGGCAGATAAAGCGAAGGCGATTGTGATCACGAGCGATGTTCCCGAAGAGGTCATGGAAATTGTTCATTTATGCCAAGAAAATTTCCCTAACCTGCATATTATTGCTAGAGCGAAAGGGCGCGTTGAAGCCCATGAATTATTGCAAAGCGGCGTTAAAGATTTCAGCCGTGAAACGTTCTCCAGTGCTCTAGAGCTTGGCAGCAAGGCGTTAATCAGTACGGGAATGCACCCTCATAAAGCCTATCGTGCAAAACAGCATTTTAGGCGCTTAGATATGCGGGTATTAAGAGAGATTATCCCTGAAAATGAAGGGGATAGTGGTCAAATTTCCCGTGTGAAAGAGGCTCGTAGAGAATTAAATGAGCTGTTCGAAAAAGAGATGCTTAGAGAGCACCGCCAGCCTCATAGCTGGAATCATGATGAATAAAGGATAGGACAATGTCGTCAACACGTAAGCGATTTATTGCAGGGGCAACATGCCCTAAATGTCAGTCACAAGACACTCTTATGATGTGGCGTGAAGATAAAATTGATGTCGTCGAATGTGTGAATTGTGGGGATCAGCAGCGCCAAGTTGACGATAGTGCAACGCCTCATGTACGCAAGCAGGAACAAGTTATCGGAATTTTTACACCTGAGTAAGAGAATTTTGTCAATTCTCAATACAGCCGTCTTGTTTTCCGGTACAATTAGCAAAATTTTTTCCCCCTCTATGGGTAGTAGGAGATGTCATGAAAGTAGCAAACGATTTGGTAGTCAGCTTGGCTTATCAAGTAAGAACAGAAGACGGTGTTTTAGTTGATGAGTCCCCGGCAAATGCGCCACTCGACTATCTACATGGCCGTGGTTCTTTAATTTCAGGTTTGGAAAAAGCGCTAGAAGGCCGTGCGGTGGGTGATCACTTTGACGTTGAAGTGGCATCAGACGACGCATATGGTCAATACGATGAAAATTTAGTTCAGCGTGTTCCAAAAGATGTGTTTATGGGCGTTGAAGAACTACAAGTTGGTATGCGCTTCTTGGCTGATACAGATATGGGACCAGTGCCAGTTGAAATTACCGGTATTGAAGGTGATGAAGTGATCGTTGATGGTAACCACATGTTGGCTGGTCAAAACCTAAAATTCAATGTTGAGATCATCGCAATTCGTGAAGCAACAGAAGAAGAATTAGCTCATGGTCACGCACATGGCGCTCACGGTCATGATCATGACCATGAAGGGGGTTGCTGTGGCGGTGGTCACGGTCATAGCCATGGCGAAGAAGGTGGTTGCTGTGGTGGTGGCGAAGGTCACGGACATGGTCACAAACACGGCGGTTGTGGCTGCCACTAATTAATCAATATTAAAAAAAGGAAAGCATTGAAATAGCTTTCCTTTTTTGTTTTTATAATGGGTGAAAACTTAATAGTGTGGCGGTGGTGTTTCTTCTTCAGGCCTCGCAAGATGCGAGGATTGTGATGATTTTAGTCTTTCAGCCACAATACGGATATGCTCTTGTAATTTAGACAGTTGCATTTGTTGGTCCGTAATGACTTGGTTGAGCTGTTCTATCGTTACCTCTTGAAAAGCAACTTTGCTTTCCAAAAGCTCAAGGCGTTGTTCAAAAGCGTCCGATGAATCCATTTAGTGGCTCCTTATGGTTTTTCATCATAAAAAAATCATCATAATAACTGAACATTACAAATCAATAGATAAGTTTTAGTTAAAAGGATAGGCGTTGAAACCTCTTTTTGTTAATGTTGTCTAAGTAGTCAATTCTGTTGCTTACTATTCTATACTAAAGATTATGAAGTAAGTAACAACGCATACTTATAATAGATATCGGAGATTAGGATGAAATCACTGTTTAAGGCAAGTCTTCTGGCAACGACATTGGCGCTAGCTTTCGGAGCACCACAAGTTATGGCCGCTGAAACGACAACGAAAGCGCCAACAAGTAGCGCATTTAAATCAGCCGAAGAGCGTAATGCCTATGCGTTAGGGGCATCTTTAGGCCGCTATATGCAAAACTCACTGGATGAGCAGAAAAATATTGGTATCAATTTAGATAAAGCGCAACTGCTTGCAGGCGTTCAAGATGCGTTTAACAACAAAAGTAAAATGACGGATGCAGAAGTTGAAGAAACTTTGCGTCAGTTTGAAGGCCAAGTGAAAGAAGCAGCTGAAAAAAAAATGAAAGATGAGTCAGCGGCTAACGAAAAAGCAGGTGCTGAATATCGTGAAAAATACGCGAAAGAAAAAGGCGTAGTGAAAACGAAATCTGGTCTGTTATACAAAATTGAAAAAGAAGGTACTGGCGCTAAACCTAAAGCAGATGATACCGTTGTTGTTCATTATAAAGGTACATTAGTTGACGGTACTGAGTTCGATAGCTCATATTCACGTAATGAACCTCTGACAATCCCACTGAATTCAGTGATTAAAGGTTGGACCGAAGGTCTAGTTAACGTGAAAAAAGGCGGGAAAATCCAGTTAGTGATCCCTGCAGAACTGGCGTACGGTGAAAATGGTGTTCCAGGTATTCCTGCTAACTCCACACTGGTGTTTGATGTTGAATTGTTAGATATCAAGCCAACAGGCAAATAACTTTTAAGCAGTAGTTTAAAAAACCCAGCATTGTCTGGGTTTTTTACGTTAAGACGGGATCAACTTATTTTTTGCGAAGAAAAAGTTAAACAAGATATAATAAATAATTAGTTGATTATGCTGACATATTTAAGAAAAGCCATCTGGAATTTGATTTCGAATAAGTTTATTGATTATTTGCTAAAAATAATGCTTATTTTGTTTAAAACTTGTGATAAAACAAACTGTCTTGCATGCAATCGCTTGACGGCAGCGCCCCGTAGTTTTAACTTCACTATATAACGTTTTATTATTTCTTCGCCTTATTTACTGACGCTTTATAATGAAATGCAGGCAAAAGCCTCTAACAATTAACGCCTCATTAGTCAGATTGGTGAATTTTCGTACACTTGAAGGATGGTGTTTAAAAATGTCTAACTCAGTACTTTCAAATGATCACAGTGATATTAATTTACTTAATAATGAGCCTTTCACCCAAACCGATCATGAAATTCTAAAATCGTATGAAGCGGCCGTTGATGGCTTAGCTATGTTGATAGGTGCACATTGTGAAATTGTCCTTCATTCTCTGGAAGATTTAAAATGTTCAGCCGTCAGAATAGCCAACGGGCAACATACAGGGCGTAAAATTGGTTCACCAATCACGGATCTTGCATTGCGTATGCTGCATGACATGGCTGATGAAGAATCTAATGTATCAAAAGCCTATTTCACCAAGGCTAAAAGCGGCGATTTAATGAAATCGGTTACGATTGCCATTCGTAACCGCAATCAGCGTGTCATTGGCTTACTGTGTATTAACATGAATCTTGATGTGCCATTCTCAGAAATCATCAAAAGTTTTGTCCCTGAAGAGAAGCAAGATGTGACTTCAGACGTTAACTTTGCCTCCTCAGTCGATGATTTGGTTGCACAAACATTAGAATATACGATTGAAGAAGTTAGCTCTGATCGTAATGTGTCAAATAATGCGAAAAATAAACAGGTTGTCCTGAATCTTTATGAAAAAGGGATTTTTGATATCAAAGATGCGATAAACCAAGTTGCAGATCGCCTAAATATCTCTAAACATACTGTTTATCTCTATATTCGCCAGTTTAAGAGTGGGGAATGAACACACAAACTCTAACATACTGTTTGCTGGTGACCGGGCCTGCTTATGGTACTCAGCAAGCCGCGAGTGCTTACCAATTTGCTCATGCCCTTCTTGAAGAAGGGCATTGTTTAAAAACACTGTTTTTTTACAGTGAAGGTGTTACAAATGCGAATGCGCTCACTTCACCTGCCAATGATGAATTTAATTTAGTGAAAGCATGGCAACAGCTTGCTCAAAAGTCGGGTTGTGAAATGCATATCTGTGTGTCTGCTGCATTGCGCCGTGGTGTGGTCGATAAAGAACAAGCTGAGCTACTCTCCCTTGCTGTCAGTAACCTCGGTGATGGCTTTATCATGAGCGGATTAGGCAGTTTGGCAGAAGCAATGATGACGGCAGATCGTACTATCCGTTTTTAGGGCTTCCTCGTTATACTGCAAAAATAGCATGATATTGCAGTAGAAATGGTGACGTTCGTGGGGGATCCGTGCGAATGATGCCGTTACCTCAATGCCTAGCCGCATTTCGAATTATTTAGAGCAGATATGAAAAAATTCGCTTTTGTTTTTACATCAATGCCTCATGGAAATGCCAGTGGCCGAGAAGGGTTAGATGCCTTATTGGCGACATCAGCACTGACGGAGGATATTTCAGTGTTTTTCTTGTCGGATGGTGTGTGCCAGTTACTGGCAAATCAAAATCCCACTGAAATTTTAGCGCGGGACTATATTTCTACCTTTAAAATTTTGCCGCTTTACGATATCGACAATATTTACATTTGCTCTGATTCTTTAAAGGAAAGAGGAATTTGCGAAGAGAGTCGATGGATTGTGGACGCGAGTGTCATCAATTCGACACAAATTCGCGATAAATTATCCAAATGTGATGTTGTGCTTAAATTTTGATCTGTTGTAGGATCTTTTCTATGCTTTATACTATAGCAACTTCACCTTTTCATTGTGATTTCACGGCCATTTTGCGGCTGATTGCGCCAGATGATGCGGTATTACTGATACAAGACGGTGTGATTGCCGCGGTAAGTCAATCGACTCATTTACGTGAACTGCAACAAAAAGGTGCGCGAGTCTACGCATTAGATGCAGATGTTAATGCCCGCGGCTTGCAGAATATGATTTCAGAGCAGGTGTCTTTAGCCTCATATCGAGATTTTGTACAGCTCACAGTGAGTCATAAACAACATTTTGCCCTATAAAAGGGTTAAAAGTTGTATATTTCTTGACACCTGAGTCAGTCAGCAATAAAATTTCGCGTCCTCGTGTATCGTCATGTTGGCGAACGAGGTCGAAAATCCGTGTTTACGAAGCAAAAAAACCAGGAGCTTTTTTAATAATGGCAACTATTAATCAGCTGGTACGCAAATCACGTAGCTCGAAAGTTGTTAAAAGCAACGTTCCAGCACTGGAAGCTTGCCCGCAAAAACGTGGCGTATGTACTCGTGTATATACCACCACTCCTAAAAAACCAAACTCAGCACTACGTAAAGTATGCCGTGTTCGTTTAACTAATGGTTATGAAGTTTCTTCCTACATCGGTGGTGAAGGCCACAACTTGCAGGAACACTCCGTAATCCTGATCCGTGGCGGTCGTGTTAAAGACTTGCCAGGTGTGCGTTATCACACCGTTCGCGGTGCACTGGACTGCTCTGGTGTTAAAGACCGCAAACAAGCCCGTTCTAAATACGGTGCTAAGAAACCTAAGGCTTAATGGTTCTCCGTTAAGTAAGGCCAAACATTTTTAAACTTAATGTCAAAATACTCGAATCGAGTTTTGGGCAAACCTGAATTAAAAACGGAGTAATATCCATGCCACGTCGTCGCGTAATTGGTCAACGTAAAATTCTTCCAGATCCTAAGTTCGGATCAGAATTACTGGCCAAATTTGTGAACATCCTGATGGTAGACGGGAAAAAATCTACTGCTGAAGCAATCGTATATAACGCGCTTGAGACCCTGGCTCAGCGTTCTGGTAAGAGTGAACTTGATGCATTCGAACTTGCACTAGACAACGTGCGTCCGACTGTGGAAGTTAAATCCCGCCGTGTTGGTGGTTCAACTTACCAAGTTCCTGTAGAAGTTCGTCCGGTTCGTCGTAATGCACTGGCAATGCGTTGGATCGTTGATGCTGCTCGTAAACGCGGTGATAAGTCAATGGCTCTGCGCCTGGCAAACGAATTATCGGATGCAGCTGAAAACAAAGGTTCTGCTGTTAAGAAACGTGAAGACGTTCACCGTATGGCAGAAGCTAATAAGGCGTTCGCTCACTACCGTTGGTAATTTCACCACGTTAGTGTTTCTGAGGGTAGCTTTCTGCTACCCTTTAAATGATGAATTGAACGCCCACGAGAGAGGAAAAAATGGCTCGTCAAACGCCCATATCACGCTATCGTAACATCGGTATCAGTGCACACATCGACGCCGGTAAAACAACAACTTCTGAACGTATTCTGTTTTATACAGGTGTAAACCATAAAATTGGTGAAACTCACGAAGGTTCTGCAACAATGGACTGGATGGAGCAGGAGCAAGAACGTGGTATTACTATCACGTCTGCAGCGACTACTGCATTCTGGTCTGGTATGGCAAAACAATTCGAACCACACCGTATTAACATTATCGACACCCCAGGACACGTTGACTTCACAATCGAAGTAGAACGTTCTATGCGTGTTCTTGATGGTGCGGTCATGGTTTACTGTGCAGTTGGTGGTGTTCAGCCACAGTCTGAAACAGTATGGCGTCAGGCTAACAAATATAAAGTTCCACGTATCGCGTTCGTTAACAAAATGGACCGTATGGGTGCAAACTTCCTGCGTGTTGTTGATCAATTAAAAACACGTTTGGCTGCAAACCCAGTTCCACTTCAACTGCCAGTTGGTGCTGAAGAAGGCTTCACCGGCGTTGTTGACTTGATCAAAATGAAAGCGATCAAGTGGAGCGATGAAGATCAGGGCGTTACCTTCGAATACGAAGATATCCCTGCAAACATGCAAGAACAAGCTGAAGAATGGCATAACTTCCTCGTTGAATCTGCTGCTGAAGCATCAGAAGAACTGATGGAAAAATATTTGGGCGGTGATGAACTATCTGAAGAAGAGATCAAAGCGGCTCTTCGTCAACGCGTTCTTGCAAGCGAAATTATCCTGGTTACCTGTGGTTCTGCATTTAAGAACAAAGGTGTTCAGGCAATGCTGGATGCAGTTATTGAGTACTTACCATCTCCGACAGATGTACCTGCAATCAACGGTATTCTGGATGACGGTAAAGATACTCCAGCGGAACGTCACGCAAGTGACGATGAGCCGTTCTCATCTTTAGCATTTAAAATTGCAACTGACCCGTTCGTTGGTAACCTGACGTTCTTCCGTGTTTACTCTGGTTTTGTTAACTCAGGTGACACTGTACTGAACCCAGTTAAAGCTAAAAAAGAACGTTTTGGTCGTATCGTTCAGATGCACGCTAACAAGCGTGAAGAGATTAAAGAAGTTCGCGCTGGTGACATCGCGGCTGCTATCGGTCTGAAAGACGTTACTACAGGTGATACTCTGTGTGCGGTTGATGCACCAATCATCCTAGAACGTATGGAATTCCCAGAGCCAGTAATCTCTGTTGCAATTGAACCAAAAACTAAAGCTGACCAAGAAAAAATGGGTATCGCATTGGGCCGTCTGGCTCAGGAAGACCCATCATTCCGCGTATCAAGTGATGAAGAAACAGGTCAAACTATCATCGCTGGTATGGGTGAATTGCACTTGGACGTTCTGGTTGACCGTATGCGTCGTGAATTTAAAGTTGAAGCGAACGTTGGTAAACCACAAGTTGCTTACCGTGAAGCTATCACTGCGAAAGTTACTGATATCGAAGGTAAACACGCGAAACAGTCTGGTGGTCGTGGTCAGTACGGTCACGTGGTTATCGATATGTACCCACTTGACAAAAATGATAAAGACGGCGTTCCAATGGATTACGAATTTATCAACGAAATCAAAGGTGGTGTTATCCCTGGTGAATACATCCCTGCCGTTGATAAAGGTATCCAAGAGCAGTTGAAATCTGGCCCACTGGCTGGTTACCCTGTTGTTAACATGGGGATTCGTCTGCACTTTGGTTCTTACCATGATGTTGACTCATCTGAACTGGCATTTAAACTGGCGGCATCAATCGCGTTTAAAGATGGCTTCAAAAAAGCGAAACCTGTTCTGCTTGAGCCAATCATGAAAGTTGAGGTGGAAACACCAGAAGACTACATGGGTGACGTAATTGGTGACTTGAACCGTCGCCGTGGTCTGATTGAAGGTATGGATGACATGGCAACTGGTAAAATTGTCCGTGCACAAGTACCATTGTCAGAAATGTTTGGCTACGCGACTGACCTGCGTTCACAAACGCAAGGTCGTGCTTCATACTCAATGGAGTTCTTGAAGTACAATGAAGCACCAAACAACGTTGCACAAGCTGTTATCGAAGCTCGTAACGCTAAATAATCGGTTTTAATCGATTTAACTACTTTAATTAAGTTCCTTCTTCACAGTGAAGAAGGAACTCCATAAGGAATAGAGTCG
>NZ_JAMPLX010000017.1:0-153068 GCF_028477825.1 Providencia sp. PROV267
TAGATCCGTTAATATCAAAAAACTTTGGTATGGAAGCCACCTTTGTGCTTGATAACAATGCACCAGCGACTTTTGATGGCGGCTATGAAAAAAAATCAGGAGATATAAATGAGCAGTTAATATTATTTCCGTTGATTAGCGAGCGATTTATAGGGGGGTATGTCAAACAATTTTGGTTAATAGCTAAATATGAAACTATGACCTATAAAGTAATAAACACTCAAAATATCAATATAAATATTGATTATAGATCTAACATAAAAAGTTACTGGGTTGGGGCAAAAAAGAAAGGCGAAGATTCTTTTTTAAAGTATCCAAATGGCGATGTTATTCTTAATTCTGAAGTTGAACCTGAGTATAAAAAACTACTTGAAATATCAGAATCCATGATCCAAAAATAAAAACACTAACTTATACACATTATATGGGTGTAATATTTTTATATGAAATGTAAAACACTCCCCATTATTACCTCTTTGCTTTCTTTGTTGTTTATGTCTGATGCACTTGCTTTAAAAACGTGCTCAAATGAGCAGAGAAATATTAACAAACAGAACGCTTATATAATTACCAGTGATATTTTTTATGGTCCCGTAAAATCTGTAAAAGCCATACACACGAGACCTGAAAATAAATACGGTAAAACCGATAATGGAACAAGAGTATATCAATTCTCAGATTGTAATGAGCTGACTGAATTCAGCTGGAAATCTCAAAGAGTCATATCACCGTCGGATTCTGTAACCTTTGTTTCAGACGGGGAATTAATTGGCAGTAATCCTTACCATGTTAAAGCTGTCTCTGACTTCAGTGCCTCCAGTAACTCCAGCTATACCAATGCCAGCTTATTTTATTACACTGATAGCAATGGGCGGATTATCAAAAATGAGGAAATAGTTCTGACTAAAAACAGAGTCTTTTCTGATGCCGATGAAGAAAATAAACGCCGTGAATTGTCAGAAAATTCAGACGATACTTTTTCTGTTTCAGTTATTAACTGGAATAATGGACTTATTAATAACAGGGTTGTGTCCACTCCCCCTAAAATAATACAGCTATAATTAGAGTTTCTGCCCTAAAAATTGCAGAGGTCATGATGAAAAAAGCCCGTTTTACTGAAACTCAAATCGTTAATATTTTAAAGCTCGCTGATTCAGGGATGAAAGTGGAAGACATTTGTCGCCAAAATGGGATCAGTAACGCCACTTATTATAATTGGAAATCAAAATATGGTGGCATGGAAGCTAATGATGTTAAACGATTAAAAGAGCTTGAGGATGAAAATGCGAAACTGAAAAAGCTCTTTGCGGAAGTCAGCCTTGAAAATCATGCGATGAAGGAGCTTTTTGCAAAAAAGGGTTGGTAGTGACTGAAAAGAAGTCCTGTGCACAATCATTAAAAGAGGCAGGTTTATCAGTCATTAAGGCTTGCAAACTAACTTCATTGCCCCGAGCTACTTTTTACCGTCAACCGTTAGATTGGCGTAAAAAAGACCAAGTGGTGATCGATGCCATACAATCTGTGTTAGCGAAATCACCACAATCAGGATTTTGGAAATGCTATTTTCGGCTGCGATTTCAAGGCTATTCTTTTAATCATAAACGAGTTTATCGCGTTTATTGTCGATTAGGATTGAACTTGAAACGACGGGTTAAAAAGGTGCTTCCGAAGCGTGAAAAAAGACCATTAGTGATAGAAAAAGTCCCGAATATTCAATGGGCTTTGGATTTTGTACACGACAGTTTGTACTGTGGTAAACGCTTCAGAACCTTGAATATTATTGATGAGGGGACACGTGAGTGCCTGGCAATTGAAGTTGATACGTCATTGCCTGCTGAACGAGTCATTAGAGTACTAGAACGTTTGAAAATCGATAGAGGATTGCCGAAACAAATTCGAGTGGATAATGGGTCTGAACTTATTTCAGCTAATCTATTGAATGATTGTAAAAATAATCGAATTGATTTATGCCATATTCAACCTGGTAAACCTCAACAAAACGGTTTTATCGAACGATTTAATGGTTCATTTCGCCGTGAATTTTTAAATGCCTATTTATTTGAATCATTAAGCCAAGTACGAGAGATGGTGTGGTTTTGGCAGCAAGATTACAATCTAAATCGAACCCACGAAAGTTTAAATAACCTCCCACCGGAGACATACCGTAAACAGTTAGAAATCTCTAATTTGAAGTGTCTTAATTAATGGGGAGTGGACACTCCCCATTGGGAGCATGTTTTTTATACGTCAAAGTATTCATATAATGAAGTATTAAAGATAGCCAAGGATAGAGCTAAAAACAGTGGTTTTTAAATTGATATCTAGCTTTAAGGTTATAGTTTCGCCATAAGATCTATGTTGCCATATAAACCAACGATGATAAAATGCACTATCGCCCGTTTGATGTGAGACTACCATGAAAAAGAACGAATTAATTCAAATAACAAGACCAACTCGTACTCAGCTCACTCGTTCGGTAGCAACCTCTACAGCTATTGAAACAGGGCAGGAGTCTCGTCGCCTTGAAGAAGAGATGAAGGCTAAGCGTGAGAAGTTCGGGCATTTGAAACTGGCGATTTAGTTCTCTTTCAAGGCTTCATTAACCCAATATTTCATGGGTTCATAGTTAAGGTTTAGCCCTGCGTGGATTGTTGCAATGTATTGCTCGGGGTGTTGAGTCCAACTTTCATAGTCTAACGACTGAAAACCAGCTTGTACCGCCATCACATCAGCGAGTAAGCGCGATAAGCGCCCATTTCCTTCCCTAAATGGATGTATCAGAATTAATTCCACATGTACTGTTGCAATTGCTTCTATGACTTGTTCTCGGCTCATATTAGTGCAGGGTGTATACTTCGCTAGAAACTCTTTTTCAAATTGAGCAAGTAACTTTGCAACACGACCCGCAGGGGCAAACATAAAACCACCCTTGCTAATATTCACTGTGCGTAATTGACCAGCCCACTCGTAAACATTCCCTAACCATTGGCGGTGCCAACGCTGAATAAGAGATACAGTAATTTGCTCAGTGGGGAATTGTTCTTCAAAAATGACTTGATACAGTTTTTCTAACAGGACAAGCTCTGCGTCATTGATATCATCAACGTTTGAAAGTCCTAGCTTGTTAGCCAGTACCTCTTCATCAGAGCCGTCAGCAAATTTTCCTTCGCTGTTAGATACATCATATCTATTCATTTAAGCGTGTTCTTTTGGTGTGGGTATGAATTTTGTACGTTATCATGCTAAAAACATCAAATAAATAATAACTACCTATAAATCAACGGATTAATTAAGTGTAGGTTAAATTATAGGTTTTTCTAAAAAATTCATAAATATCGTTATATTTCAAAGCTAACACACCCATGCATCATGGTTTTAATTCAAAATTGGCTCGTTTTACCCAAATATCAAGTTTATCAGCCCAATCTTGCATCATGATTTTGCGCTCTTCAAGATAAGTTGCATGGTTATATGAATGTCTAACACTATTTGAGTCCATATGGGCTAACTGTGCTTCGATAGCATCAGGTCTATATCCAAGCTCATTTAATCGTGTGCTGCCTGTTGTGCGTGTCGCATGAGGGCTATATATAGCACTCCAACCTCTCGTTTTAAGAAATTGCCTTAGTGAGTTGGTAGACATCGGTTTTATGACAAGAATCCCGACCGGGAAATAAATGTTTACGGCTACCAGTAAAACCATAAAGAGATTTTAGAATCGCAATAGCTTGTGTAGGTAGAGGAACAATATGTTCTCTTCATGCTTTCATTCGCTCAGCTGGAATTGTCCAAAGTGCATTATCAAGATCGAATTCAGACCATTCAGCCTCAGCGACTTCAGATGGACGAGAAAGCGTCCACCACATTAACCACATACAATAGTTTAGTTGAAAGGTGCCACGGCTATTATCAAAGTTATTGAGTAATTGACCTATTTGATCTGTAGTGAGGGCTTTTTTATGTTGAGTTTTGTTTGCTGGGAGAGCTTTTCTTATTGCCCATACAGGATCGCTATCAGCTCTTAATGTGGCAACAGCAAATTCAAAAATCGAGGATATCGTCCGTTTAGCTTCAGCAGCAACTGTTGGAGCACCTCTTTGAACTTCACGCTGCAATATTTTGAGAATATGGTGAGATGTAATTTCTCTTATTGGTCATTGCCGATAGAAGGAAATACAATGCGCTCCAACATATCAAGGCGACGGTATTTTGTCACATCAGCCTAATCTTTCATTTCAACCATTCTTTTGAGATGATTTGAAATATATTTGCAGATTCGTTCGCTTTTCTGATCTTGTCTAGTTGCTTAGCTTGTGTTGGATTAATTCCTTCTGATACGAGTTTTCTGGCATCATCACATTTAGATCTGGCTTCAGCTAGTGTTATTAATGGGGAGTGACCTAATGCAAGCATGCTTGATTTTCCATTTAGTTGAAAACGGAATCGCCATGTTTTTTTACCATTAGGTTTCATTTTAAGGTACAAACCGTTGAATTCATTGATACGATAAAGTTTTTCTTTAGGTTTTGCAGTTCTGCATTTTGTATCAGTAAGCATAATAAGTTCAACTAGTTATGTAAGTTGATATTATTATACTCACTTAAAAAGGGAGGATAAATAAGTTGTACCCAGTTACATACTCATTTAGTCACGAGCTTTTATGAAACTTAATGAGGCATAAAAAAGCATAAAACCCAGTTAATATCATGAATTTTATGCTGTTTTATTATGATTTGATACTTTGTGAAATAATATAAGGCTAAAGCGCAGGCTTACACATTAAACAAGAAGTTCAGCACATCGCCATCTTGAACAATGTAATCTTTACCTTCTGCACGCATTCTACCGGCTTCTTTAGCGCCTTGCTCACCGCGGTATTTAATAAAATCATCAAATGCGATAGTTTGAGCTCGAATAAAGCCTTTCTCAAAGTCAGTATGGATCTTACCGGCGGCTTGTGGGGCTGTTGCACCGACAGGGATCGTCCATGCGCGAACTTCTTTCACGCCAGCAGTAAAATAAGTTTGTAGGTTCAATAACTGATAACCTGCACGGATCACGCGGTTTAAACCAGGCTCTTCAATGCCAAGATCTGCCATAAACTCATCACGCTCCTCATCTTCCAATTCAGCGATATCTGATTCGATAGCGGCACAAACAGGAACGACGACAGAACCTTCTGATTCAGCAATTTTATTTACCGTATCTAAATAAGGATTATTTTCAAAGCCATCTTCATTAACATTCGCAATATACATTGTTGGTTTGAGTGTTAAGAAACTTAAATAACGGATCAGTGCTTTTTCTTCTGCGCTAAGATCTAAAGTACGCAGCATGCCTGCGTTTTCAAGATGGGGTAAGCACTTCTCTAATACTTCTAATTCTGCTTTAGCATCTTTATCGCCACCTTTTGCACGCTTTTGTATGCGATGTATTGCGCGTTCACAGGTATCAAGGTCAGCGAGCGCTAATTCGGTATTGATAACCTCAATGTCCTCAGCAGGGTTAACTTGACCTGCCACATGGATGATATTGTCGTTTTCAAAGCAACGCACTACGTGGCCGATAGCTTCCGTTTCACGGATATTAGTCAGGAACTGGTTACCTAAACCTTCTCCTTTTGAGGCGCCTTTGACTAAACCCGCGATATCAACGAATTCCATCGTAGTTGGTAGAATACGTTGTGGCTTTACAATCTCAGCCAACTGGTCAAGACGTGGGTCTGGCATTGGCACAACGCCCGTATTCGGCTCAATTGTACAAAAAGGGAAGTTGGCTGCTTCGATGCCGGCTTTGGTCAACGCATTAAACAGTGTAGATTTACCCACGTTAGGCAGACCAACGATACCGCATTTAAAACCCATATGTTTCTCACCTTAAAAATAGCAAGGGGCAGGCGAGCGCTGCTCCTGAATGTTAGAAAATTGGCGCTGATTATACACAAAAAGTTGTTTTTGATGAAATGAACTCTTTACGTACACTGATTTTACGCTGTTGCTTTAAAACTATGTAGGCGATTTATCGCTTTATCCATCCCATCACTAAGTAAGATATCTGTGCACCTTAAGGACTCATCAATCGCTTCATCGATGAGTTTTTGCTCAGATGCAGGTGGTTTGCCTAAAACAAAACCAACAACTTTGTTTTTATCGCCTGGATGACCAATACCTATGCGTAAACGATAAAAGTTTGGGTTATTACTAAACTTGTTTTGAATATCCTTAAGACCGTTATGCCCACCATTACTGCCGCCTAATTTCATTTTTGCAACACCGGGGGGTAAATCTAATTCATCATGCGCGACTAAAATTTCATCAGGGTTAATGCGATAGAAGTTAGCAACAGCCAGAACCGATTTACCACTCAAATTCATAAAGGTGGTTGGAACAAGTAACCGAACATCGTTGCCATTAAGGTTGATACGGGCGGTATAACCAAAAAATTTTGCTTCTTCTTTTAAAGATTGGTTATGGCGTTCGGCAAGTAAGTCAACATACCATGCTCCAGCATTATGACGAGTTTGGGCGTATTCAGCACCTGGGTTGGCGAGGCCAACAATTAGTTTTATTTTGCTCACGGCTAATTATTCACTGTCAGTTAAGTCAAAAAATTATATCTAGTTTACCTTGTGATAGGGGGGATGTACAAAATTGAAATAGGGCAATGGGGTGTTTATTTAGTTTCGTATGAAACTATTCGGGAAAAATATTTTTAAAAAAAGCATCTTTTGTACAGAAATTATGGGAAAAGTCTCACCATGTGATAGCCATCGCAAACAATTTTACTTATTACACTATAATAATCATATAACAATATAATTTTTTCGAATATTTCAATTATGCTTTGCTTATCAGTCTACTGAGATAGGAGGTAGATATGAAACGTAAAACAGCAGTTTTGGTTGGTAATATTTTGATGGCGTTAGGGCTAATCGTTATGATAGGAAGTATTGCACTGAACCTATCTTCCCATATATTTAGTCTCAATTTACCGGACATGATCACAATGGGCTCCTTGTTTGGCATCTTTGTTGGTGCGATGATCTGGTTAACTGGAGCGAGAATTGGCGGTAGAGAAAAAATTGCTGACCGTTACTGGCTAATAAAACATTATCCACATTCAAATAAAGATAACCATCGTTATCCATAATATTTGTTTTTAATTTATGTGGACTAACAATATTAGTTGATCTTATTTAGCAACGAAGGGTGATTTCATATTTTAGATAATCACTCTTTTGTTTTTTTATTTATCTCTAACTCTCTCTTCTTTCGTGCGTATTTTATCACCATGGTAATATGAAAAATTAAGCCAACGAGGTTACCTGTAGGCTATGGTGAGTAAAAATGAATGGATAAATAAAGCCCCTACGGTTGATATTCAACCGTAGGGGCGCTACTTAAATTATGACATTTCTTTGATTTTCAAAGCAATATAGAAAAACGAGGTATTGCTACCTCGTTAATTAATTCTTAGTGCTCGAACATCGCAGAAATTGACTCTTCATTGCTAATACGGCGAATTGCTTCGGCCAGCATGCCTGAAAGTGTCAGCGTGCGAACTTTGTTCAATGCTTTAATTTCAGGTGAAAGAGGGATTGTGTCACAAACAATGACTTCATCAATGACTGAATTTTTGATGTTGTCTACGGCATTACCTGAGAAAATCGGGTGAGTTGCGTATGCAAATACGCGTTTTGCACCACGCTCTTTCAGAGCTTCAGCCGCTTTACACAGCGTGCCACCAGTATCTATCATATCGTCGACTAAAATGCAGTCACGACCAGAAACATCACCAATGATGTGCATCACTTGGGAAACGTTCGCGCGAGGACGACGTTTATCGATGATTGCCATATCAGTGTCATTTAACAGTTTCGCAATTGCTCTAGCACGGACGACGCCGCCGATGTCTGGAGATACAACGATTGGGTTTTCCAAATCTTTCTGCAACATATCTTCCAGAAGAATAGGGCTACCGAATACGTTATCAACAGGAACATCAAAGAAGCCCTGGATCTGCTCAGCGTGTAGGTCAACGGTGAGAACACGGTCAACACCTACACTGGACAGAAAATCGGCAACAACTTTAGCGGTGATTGGTACACGGGCAGAACGTACGCGACGATCCTGTCTAGCATAACCGAAGTAAGGGATAACAGCGGTAATACGACCAGCAGATGCACGGCGCAGCGCATCGACCATAACAACCAGTTCCATCAGGTTATCATTGGTTGGTGCACAGGTTGACTGGATGATAAAGATATCACCACCGCGAACATTTTCATTAATTTGAACACTGACTTCGCCGTCGCTAAAACGACCAACAGCCGCGTCTCCAAGATTAGTGTAAAGGCGGTTAGCAACACGTTGTGCTAGTTCCGGTGTAGCGTTACCAGCAAAAAGCTTCATATCGGGCACGAGAAAAACCTCAGGCTTGCGTCCAGAGAGATATTGTTGACCAATAACCGATGCTAAATCGTTATTATTGGTGCAATACACGGGTTATCCCAGCGCGGAATTTGTGCAACGGCGATTCGTTCACCCCTTGAGCGACGAAACCATGCACCCACGATGGGGCTTTATTTAACACCTTAAGGGCATCAGCTTGTGTTTCAAATTCAGAAAAAACACAAGCACCTGTCCCTGTAAGGCGAGACGGGGCATATTCTAACAGCCAAGAAACGAGCTGTTCAACCTCACGAAAACGTTTTCTTGCAATTGGTTCGCAATCATTTGCGTACGGAGCCAGTAATAATGCGGCTAGTGAGCGTTTTGGAGAATTTCGATTTAATTGCGGATCTGTGAAGATCATCGGAGTTGAGATTTCAATTCCTGGATGTGCAACCAGATACCATTTCTCTTTAGGCGAGGCTGGAGTCAAAATTTCACCTATTCCTTCCGCAAAAGCGGCATGGCCTCGCACAAAAACGGGAACGTCTGCTCCAAGGCTTTTACCTAGCTCCGCTAACACGTCATCACTCACTGCTGTTCCCCAGTGAGTATTTAATGCAATAAGTGTGGTGGCCGCATTGGAAGAGCCTCCACCGATACCGCCGCCCATTGGCAATATTTTATTGATTTTGATATCTGCCCCGAGAGGTTCTGAATAGCCTAAAGTATCACGGCAGTAGTGTTGTAATAATTTTGCGGCTTTGACGATTAAGTTTTGTTCTGGTTCTACTCCCTCCATTGGCGTGAGTAGATTGATGTGATCGTCTGCCCGCGTGGTGATGGTAATGTCGTCACCGTAATCAAGAAATTGAAACAGTGTTTGTAATTCGTGATAGCCGTCTGCTCGACGGCCTGTGATATAGAGAAAAAGGTTCAATTTAGCAGGGGAAGGCCATGTTAACGTCATTTTTGTAAAGTCCAGCTATCCATTTTTAGCTTAATTAGGCGCGAACCCTGACGTAATTCAAGGTTGCTTGGTAACATTGGAGTGGTATTCATATTGTAAGAAAGATAGTTAAGCTGCCACTTTTCACCATTGGTTTGCTGTAATGTTACAGATTTTAGGAGGTGGTTTTTATCCAGCGTAAATTGTGTTGCGCGCCCAGGTGAGCCAGTTAACCAAGCGGTCAGGTCCTCAAGCGGGATCTCCATGCCAGTAAGTTGATAAATCAGCTCGGAAGGAACATCACTCATATGCGTTTGCCCATCTTTTGTGGTTAAACGCGCTAAATCAGGTTCAACGGTGAGCTCTAACTCGCGGCTGCCGAGTGGGTTTGTCAACAATAAACGATATTTTTCAGGTGTATACTGCTGCCAGAAGAATTTAGCATAGGTTTTACTACCATCAAATTCATAGGCAAAAGAACCGCGAGTTTGATAATTGCGAAGTGCGTTGACTTCTTGTAAATGGGTTTTCCATTGTGGATCAGACGCGGAACCTGTACCAGACGTTGTTGTTTGTTGAGTGGTCACACAAGCCGTCAGCAATAAGCAAGAAAGCGGCAATAAACGCCAAAAACGCTTTGCGGTGGAAGGAGCGAAACAAGACCAAGTAGTGAACAGTTGCATAGCGACTCTCAAAAATCATTGAGTAAAAAGTAAATAGGTTTTATCAAAGCTGATACCCACTGAAGTGTAACGTGTTATTGCAATTTAGAAAAATGACTCACTGGATAATATGGTGCGACAGTGGGCAAAATATTGCGTTAAAACAGCTAAATGATCAATCGGATTGAAGAAGTTTTGCCTATTTATACAATTGGTCAATGAGTATCGATAGTTTGATTCATCAGTTGACAGATGACAATCGCAGCATATCTCATTGATATTGATAATTTCTTAATAAGTATAATAAAAAAGGGTACATCTCCGATATAAAGCGGTGTAGAATAGCAATACTAATAGTGTTGAATTCGGCTAAATCGTCAGCAGTTTTCTATGGAAAAAGTTTGGTAGTGATCATCTTTATGGTTTTCATTATTCGCGGGGCATAGAAAGCGGGGCGGAGATCATCTACAATAGTCGATAAACAAATAACAGTAGTGTGGTTATACTACTGGATAAATAATTAGCAATGTGAGCAATGTAGTTAAGCACAATGACCCTATTAGCCCTAGGCATTAATCATAAAACGGCGCCAGTAGCCCTTCGTGAACGGGTGGCTTTTGGACCAGAAAAAATCGACCATGCTCTTGAGGAGTTGCTTAAGCAACCTCAGGTGAGCGGTGGCGTTGTGCTGTCGACCTGTAATAGAACTGAGTTGTATTTGAGCCTTGAATCACAAGAACAAGCTCAAGAACAGCTTATCCAGTGGTTATGCAAGTTTCACAATATTACAGATAAAGATTTAAAACCGAGTCTGTACTGGCATGAAGGTGACCGAGCAGTCAGTCACCTTATGCGGGTTGCAAGTGGGTTGGATTCTTTAGTTTTAGGTGAACCGCAAATCCTTGGGCAGGTTAAAAAAGCGTTCGCCCTTTCTCAAGACAACCATTCTTTGTCGAGCGAATTAGAGCGTTTATTTCAAAAATCATTTTCTGTCGCTAAACGCATTCGTACCGAAACAGAGATCGGAGCGAATGCGGTTTCCGTTGCATTCGCCGCTTGTACATTAGCAAGGCAAATTTTTGAGTCACTCAAACATTTGAATATTTTGTTAGTGGGAGCAGGGGAAACAATTGAATTGGTGGCACGCCATTTACGCGAGCATGGTGTGCAGAAGATGATGATCGCTAACCGTTCTCGTGAAAGAGCGGAGTTATTAGCTAATGAGGTTAATGCGGAAGTGATCACGCTGTCTGATATTGATACACGTTTGGCTCAAGCCGATATTGTGATCAGTTCAACAGCAAGTCCGTTACCGATTATAGGCAAAGGCATGGTAGAGCGTGCGATGAAAGTGCGTCGCAGCAAACCCATGTTGTTAATTGATATTGCGGTTCCTCGTGATATCGAGCCTGATATTGAAAAACTCAGAGATGTTTACCTGTATACGGTGGATGATCTTGAGTCGATAATTCAGCAAAACCTTGCTCAGCGCAAAGCCGCAGCGGTTGAAGCAGAATTTATCGTGGAACAAGAAAGCAGCCATTTCATGGATTGGTTGCGCTCGCAAGCCGCAGTGTCTACAATTCGCGATTACAGAGCGCAGGCTGAGGCAATCCGCGCGGGGATGACAGAAAAAGCACTCGCGGCAATTAGTCAGGGTGCAGACCCTGAACAAGTTATTACACAACTTACCCAACAATTGACCAACCGCCTGATCCATGCACCAACAAAATCTTTACAGCAAGCCGCTGGAGATGGTGACTTGGAACGCCTGAATCTACTTAGGGACAGCTTAGGGCTGAACCAACAATAACCACATTTTAATCATGGGTCTGATATAACGAATGAAGCCTTCTATTGTCGCAAAACTGGAAGCATTACAGGAACGCTATGAAGAAATTCAAGCACACCTCGCCGATGCAGGTGTGATTGCTGATCAGGGACGCTTTCGTGCCTTATCAAAAGAGTATGCTCAACTGACAGATGTCGCCAAATGCTTTACGGCATGGCGGACTGTTCAGGAAGATATCGAAACAGCAGAGATGATGTTAGATGATCCTGAAATGAAAGAGATGGCTCAAGAAGAGCTAAAAGAAGCGAAAGCGCGCAATGAAGAGCTTGAACAGCAATTACAACTGTTGTTGCTGCCAAAAGATCCTGATGATGAATACAACTGTTTCCTTGAAATTCGTGCAGGGGCTGGTGGAGACGAAGCGGCTATTTTTGCGGGTGATCTATTCCGTATGTATAGCCGTTATGCCGAGGCTAACCGTTGGCGTGTTGAGTTAATGAGCACTAGTGATGGTGAGCATGGTGGCTTCAAAGAAGTGATTGCAAAAATTTCCGGTGAAAGCGTTTATGGTCGCTTGAAATTCGAATCTGGTGGTCATCGTGTACAACGTGTGCCAGAAACGGAATCACAAGGACGTATTCATACATCGGCTTGTACCGTCGCTATCCTTCCTGAATTACCGGAAGCGGAATTACCTGAAATCAACCCAGCAGATTTACGTATTGATACATTCCGCTCTTCGGGAGCGGGTGGACAGCACGTTAACACAACTGACTCCGCAATCCGTATTACCCATATTCCAACGGGTATTGTGGTTGAATGTCAGGATGAACGTTCACAGCATAAGAACAAAGCAAAAGCGATGTCTGTATTAGGTGCTCGTATCCGTCAAGCAGAAATGGATAAGCGTCAAGCCGCTGAAGCCTCGGAACGACGTAACTTATTAGGTTCTGGTGACCGTTCTGACCGTATTCGTACCTATAACTTCCCTCAAGGTAGGGTGACCGATCACCGTATCAATTTGACGTTGTATCGTTTAGATGAAGTGATGGAAGGGAAGCTGGATGCGTTAATTCAGCCGATTATCAACGAATATCAAGCAGATCAACTGTCTGCATTGTCTGAGCAAGATTAATGCAATACGGCGAGTGGGTTGACCAAGCAGTCGCAAGGCTGCCGATGAGTGATAGTGCTAAACGAGATGCGGAAATCCTGCTTCAACACATTACAGGGCGGAGTCGTACCTTTATTTTTGCATTTGCAGAAACAGAGTTAACACAGCCTGAGTATGAAGCACTTGAATCACTATTATGTCGTCGTGAGCAAGGTGAACCCATCGCCTATATTATTGGTGAGCGTGAATTTTGGTCATTGCCTTTATTTGTCTCGCCAGCCACTTTGATTCCCCGTCCTGATACTGAATGTCTAGTTGAACAGGCCCTAGCACGGCTTCCGGCTCAGCGCTGCCAAATACTTGATCTTGGCACAGGGACAGGCGCTATTGCTTTGGCGATCGCCTCTGAACGTCCAGACAGCGTGATTATCGGTGTTGATTTTAATCTGGATGCTGTTTCTTTAGCACAGCGTAATCAGCAACGTCTGGCGCTTAACAATGTACAGTTTCTACAAAGTGATTGGTTTACCTCACTGTCTTGCCAACATTTTGATATGATTGTGAGTAATCCACCTTATATTGATGGAAATGATGACCATTTGCAGCAAGGCGATGTTAGATTCGAACCTTTAACCGCTTTAGTGGCAGATAATCACGGACTGTCAGATTTAGACCATATTGTGTCTACATCGAGATCATACCTTAACCCACAAGGTTGGTTACTTGTTGAGCATGGATGGCAACAAGGTGCCGCAGTTCGTGAGTTATTCAAACAGTATGGATATAGCAATATTGAAACCTGTCTAGATTATGGTGGCCGAGATAGAATTTCGCTTGGGCAGTGGAATAAATCAGTGGAAATGTGATGAAAACCATAGCAAATATTGAATTTAACAAAATACCTTTGAGTGAAGGTATTATGATAGTTTCCCAAAGTATTCGTATCGATTTTCCTCTTATGCAAGTACAGGCTCGATTGGATAGCTTGGTTGAAGCAGCCAAAGCGGTTATTGATTTACAAGCGGATAATGAAAGTAAAATTAATCAACTAATAACGCTTTTTTATCATCAATGGCAATTTGGTGGTGCTGACGGCATCTATGCATTATCCGACATGCTTTGGCTAGATAAAGTCTTAGCAACGAAGCGTGGAACACCGGTCTCTTTAGGTTCCATTTTCCTTTATATTGCTGAGAAATTAGAGATTGATATCGAACCTGCCGTGTTTCCAACTCAGCTGTTATTACTGGCTCAGAAAGAGGATGGTTCACAATGGTTTATTAACCCAGTCAATGGGGAAACCTTGACATGGCATACGCTCAATTTGTGGCTTAAAGGAACCGTGGATCCCTACTCTGAGTTGGGTGAGGATCAACTTGATGTTGCGGAAAACAGTGTGATCATTCGTAAGTTATTTGACACGCTGAAAGCCTCTTTAATGGAAGAGAAAAAAATGGAGTTAGCGTTAAAGGTCTGTGAGACGCTATTAACGTTAGATCCTGAAGACCCTTATGAAATTCGCGACCGTGGATTAATTCTTGCACATTTAGATTGTAACCATGTGGCGTTGAATGATTTAAACTATTTTATTGAACACTGCCCAGAAGATCCTATTTCTGAAATGATTAAAATTCAGATATATTCATTAGATAATCATCCAGTAGTGTTACATTAATTTATGCACAGACAGCAAACTGTCTCGATATGAAAGGTAAGAGCATGCAACAGAAAATGGTCAGCATTGGTGATATCAAAGTCGCAAACAATCTCCCTTTTGTTCTTTTTGGTGGAATGAATGTCCTTGAATCCCGTGATATGGCAATGCAGGTGTGTGAGCACTATGTCACAGTGACGCAAAAGCTAGGCATTCCTTACGTATTTAAAGCGTCTTTTGATAAAGCTAACCGTTCATCAATTCATTCATATCGTGGCCCAGGCCTTGATGAAGGGATGAAAATCTTTCAAGAGTTGAAAGAAACCTTTGGCGTGAAAATCATTACTGATGTGCATGAGCCATCTCAAGCTCAACCTGTTGCTGAAGTGGTGGATGTTATCCAATTACCTGCATTTTTAGCTCGTCAGACTGATCTGGTTGCAGCAATGGCGAAAACTGATGCCGTGATCAATATTAAAAAACCACAGTTTATTAGCCCGGGCCAAATTGGCAATATCGTAGAAAAGTTCATTGAAGGTGGTAATGATAAAGTCATCTTATGTGATCGTGGCGCTAATTTTGGTTATGATAACCTAGTTGTTGATATGCTTGGTTTTAATGTCATGATGCAAGCTTCAAATGGTTGTCCAGTTATTTTTGATGTTACCCATTCGCTGCAATGTCGTGACCCATTTGGCGCTGCTTCTGGTGGTCGTCGTGCTCAAGTGGCTGAATTGGCCAGAGCAGGCATGGCAGTTGGGTTAGCAGGGCTATTCCTTGAAGCGCATCCAGATCCTGACAGTGCTCGTTGTGATGGCCCGTCAGCACTACCACTTGCTAAATTAGAGCCTTTCTTACAGCAAATCAAAGCGATTGATGAGTTAGTAAAAAGCTTCCCTGAGTTAGATACGAGTCGTTAATCTCGGTTTGCAATGCAACTGAACCAAGTTGTCTCCATGTTCGGCGCTGATCTTCAGCGCCGTTATGGCGAGAAAATTCACAAAATAACATTACATGGTGGTTTTAGCTGTCCGAACCGCGATGGTACTCTTGGGCGAGGTGGTTGCACCTTTTGTAATGTCTCCTCTTTCTCTGATGAAACGCAATCGACTCAATCGATTAGTGAGCAAATTCGTCATCAAAAAGCCAAAATCACGCGAGCCAGCCGCTATCTAGCCTATTTCCAAGCCTATACTAGCACTTATGCTGAAGTGTGTTTACTACAGCAGTTGTATGAGGAAGCTCTTAAGCAGGCGAATATTATTGGATTATGTGTTGGCACGCGTCCGGATTGTGTGCCACAAGACGTGCTCTCTTTATTAAGTGGCTATCGAGAGCATGGGTATGAAATATGGTTGGAATTGGGCTTACAAAGCGCACATGATAAAACACTTCATCGCATTAACCGAGGGCATGGTTTCGCCGAATATCAAAAAACCGTAACGAAAGCAAGGCAACTCGGACTTAAGGTTTGCACGCATCTTATTTGTGGCTTACCGGGTGAAAGCACTTTAATGAATATGCAGACATTAGAAAAAGTGCTGGAGTGTGGTACGGATGGGATCAAATTACACCCTTTGCATATTGTTGAGGGGAGTATTATGGCGAAAAGTTGGCGAGCAGGGCGATTAGCGCCGATGACCTTAACTGACTATACCCAAGTGGCTGGAGAACTGATCCGCTATACACCTACCGATGTGGTTTATCACCGTATTTGTGCCAGTGCGCGCCGACCAACATTATTAGCCCCAGAGTGGTGTGAAAACCGCTGGTTAGGCATGAATAGTCTATACCAATATCTACTCACACATGGTGGACAAGGCTCCGCACTTTAATGGTTATTAATAAGCCGAGTATGGTTTCTTATATTGTTAATACTAACCATTGAAAATAGAGATCTGTTGGTGGTAGAGGAGAGATGGTTAGGCATGTGACAGGGTAGCAGTCACAAACAACGTAACTCAGCATACCCCGTCAGAGATTATTTAGCGTTTGTTCCTAGATTAGCATTATAAATTAGCCACTCCCGCGCTTTTTGGTTGTGGCTCATTTATGGTTATTTGGAATCAAGTTCCTCGAGAGCTTTATCAATCGAATTATGGAAACTTAACACTCCCTCAATAGGCGTTACACCAGCGCGCGCCAAGGTTTTAAGCGGCTGGAATGGAATGTCACAAATAACGATATGCGTGTCTTTTTTGACTATGTCGATAAATTTCTGGAATGCTTCTAACCCGCCAGCATCAAGTACAGGCACCGCATCCCACTGCATGATGATGGTTTTATAACCTTCACTTTTGACCCTTAATTCATCAAAGATACGCTCTGCTGCGGCAAAAAACAGTGGGCCGTTGATACGAACCACTAAACGGCTTTTGGCTTCATCGGTTTCTGCTAATTCACTGATCCGAGTCATATTAGCAATACGGCGCATAAACAGCAGTGAGGCGAGAACAATCCCTACAGTGATGGCAATGACCATATCGAAAAGCACAGTAAGAGACATACACAAAAGCAAAACAATGATGTCATCTTTAGGCGCGCGGCGGATCAGGTCTATCACTTTACGTGCGGCGCTCATATTCCATGCAACCATCAACAGCAATGATGACATCGCCGCTAAGGGCAGATAGGAAAGCATTGGGGCGAGGACCAATAACGTCAGCAAGACTAACAATGAGTGGATCACTGAGGAAATCGGCGAGGTTGCACCTGCACGAACGTTAGCTGCCGAACGTGCAATGGCGGCGGTAGCTGTAATACCACCAAAGAATGGCGCTGCGATATTACCAAAGCCTTGCCCGATAAGTTCACTGTTAGAGTGGTGTTTCTTGCCTGTCATATTATCAAGAACAACCGCACATAGCAGCGACTCGATCGCGCCAA
This sequence comes from Providencia sp. PROV267, assembly GCF_028477825.1. Classification (NCBI taxonomy): domain Bacteria; kingdom Pseudomonadati; phylum Pseudomonadota; class Gammaproteobacteria; order Enterobacterales; family Morganellaceae; genus Providencia; species Providencia sp. PROV267. The sequence goes on from NZ_JAMPLX010000017.1 coordinate 17,448, forward strand.
GGACAGCCATTGAGAAAGCCGCGGGCATCAATGCGGTGATCATCGACCAGCTAATAGGGGGGCTGCCGGGAAGCTGCCATGGTAAAATAAACTGAGGCAAGATAGGGGGGATACCGTTACCTTCTGAGCCATCGGGCAATAAATAGCTAAATTGTGAGCCGATGGTAGCAACATTTTTATCAAACAGAGAGAGCACCCACATGACCAGTGTACCTGCAACGAGAGCAGGTAAGTGACCCGGTAACTTTAGTCCTAGCTTAGGCCATAAAATTAAAACGAAGAGTGTCACTAAACCAATCAAAGTATCGCTGAATTGGAGTGTCGGCAAAGCGTTGACTAAGGCGATAACTTTATCGACATAGTTTTCAGGAACATATGCCATTTGTAAGCCAAAAAAATCTTTAATTTGCATGGTCGCAATGGTAATTGCGATACCAGAAGTAAAGCCTAGCGTGACAGAGACAGGAATGTATTCAATAAACTTACCAAAACGAGCGAACCCCATTGCAAGCAAAATAATACCAGACATTAAGGTTGCAACGAGTAGCCCACTTAACCCGAATTGCTGTGAGACGGGATAGAGAATGACGACGAAAGCGGCCGTTGGCCCTGAAACACTGTAACGTGAGCCGCCAGTGATTGCGATAACAATACCCGCGATAGCAGCAGTATAAAGGCCATATTGTGGTGGAACTCCACTTGCTATTGCCAGTGCCATTGCTAATGGAATGGCGATAATCCCAACGGTAACCCCGGCAATTAAATCTTTAATAAAGCGAGCAAATGTATATTTCTCTTTCCAACACGAATCTATTAATGCGCTAAATAGGCGCAAGCTATTAATTTTTTTTGTACTCATTGTACCCCACCAAAATAACAGGGTTAAATAACGGAAAACAGAACCAAAGGATACGCGGAACTTACACAAAAAAATCTGCTATGTGTCAATGAACTCGCAATTATCATAACGTTTACGGGTACAAAAGTAAAAAAACCTGCGAATATTCTGTATGAATATATCTAAAAATGAATTGTTGAAGTTTTTGTTATAGCGCAAGTTATATTTAAGATAGTGTGTATAATAAATTAAATTTCATTATTAATTTCCCGTTAATAATGAAATTAAAACCCACAACCAGAGTAAAATAGTCAATAATAGTGTGTAATTGAATAATCTCTTTGTGCCAGCCCAGCGCTGCTCCATAGTAGCAACGGGTTGTTTTTTAGGGAAAAGGTAATGTAGAGCAAGGTCAAAATGATAGGGCTCTTGTCGCTGGTATAATATTTTAAAAAGATGGCTGTCAAACCATAACCGGAAAATAAAATAGTGGCTCACAATAAAAAGGAGTGTGCTAATAAAGAAGGTGAGATTATCAATTAATGAGTAAATAAATAAGATAAATTGACAAATAAAAGCGAGTAGTGATGCACAACAAAAATAACGCCAACTTGTTGTAAAAATAACCATGACATCGCCACATTGTTTATCAGATAAATGATTCATGATGATGCTCGCTTTAAATAATAGTGTTGATACCAATAATGTAATTGTTCAAGAGTTGCTGAGTTTAGGATCACTTTTGGTCTGGCTTGAGTGATTAGCGCAATCGCATCATCAATCGTTTTAGATTGTTGACTATGAACTAACCATGCAGCGGCGACGGTCGCACTGCGCGAATAGCCTAATTTGCAGTGAACATAAATTGTGCCGCTTTCTGCAAGCTCATCCATTGTGTGCACGGCGCTTTCAATATCCTTTGCACTTAGTGGTAACAAATCGATTTGAGGTTGGCTACGATAATTTAAATCGTGGCTATAGGAATTGCGAGGCCACTCGCAAGTCATATCGAAAACGGCTTGAGCTTGCAAAGGATAAAGCGGGCGTCCACCCAAAATAAGTTTATCGTTAATTTTGCTAGGTTGTCGACACGCCTTGGCATAGTAATGATAAGTTCCTACGGCAATTAATCGATACGGGAGTAGCAAGAGGAGCGCCGAAGGTGACATGCTACCCATCGGAGTTTTTTGGAATACAGAAGCGCCTAGACCTAAGTAGCCAATCGCGACGATAAATAACGCAATAGCAGGCCATAGGAGTAGCCATGCGATACCTTGAAGCGTTATTGCGAGTAACAAACAGGCAAACGCCCCTAAGCCATAATTCGTGCTCATTTTAAAGCTACGACGGCTGCCGGTGTAGTGCCAGTGCCATTGGCTTTCAATAGGCAATAGATAACTAATAAGGACACCAACGGCAAAGCCACTGATAACATCAATAAAATGGTGTTGCCACGTCGTGAGGACAGAAATGAGGATCAGTAGCGACCAGCTATGTAGCAACCAATGCCATTTAGTCGGCATATGAGCTCGGAAACGTAACCACAATAGCCACAGTAAAATAATATGTAATGAGGGGGCTTGGTTATAAGGGAGGTCAAATAATTCAAGGCTATCGAACATCCAACCGGTGATACCGCTTGTGTCAGGCCGAGGGAAGCTAAATTTTAAGGGGAATAATAAAAAGCCAACACAGGCGGCTAATGAGGCAGCGATTAAGCGTAGCCCTTGGATTGTTTGCTCTCTTAAAGAGGTGCAAATAAAAAGGGATAGGCCATAAAACAGGTCAATACTCCAATAAGGGATAATCGTCCAAGGTAAAAAAGGAATATGTGTTTCCCATGAATAAACATAAGAGGGAACATTGGCTAGCGTAGACGTATAAGTGTTAACTTGCCCATAGGTAAGAAAGAAAAAAGGGGCTAAAAAGACTAACCAAAAGAAACCGTATAACCAAATTTTTCGCCGCGGCGAGGAAGGCAAGGGCTTATGTGTGGTTGTCATTCATCTATCCGTTTAGCTAGTTTAATTGATATTGAGATGGGAATTAAAAAGAGTATCGCGTTCACTCAGTGAGTTGTTGCAAGCTATTAGTATATCAGCTTTATTGAATATTAAAGGGGATAAGGTAGTGATGGTTGTCACCACCTTATCAAGCAAAATATCAGGTTCGTTTATGCTCAAATACGCTTAACGGCGTCGAGCAATAGAAACACTGAATATGCCCCAGTTATCAATTAACTGATTAAGTTTTTCGAATCCAGCTTCGTCGACAAGTGCGTCCATTTCACCTTGGCTCCGGCAACGCATCACCCATGCTTGTCCACCTTGGTGACTTGGTAAGACGCGAGCGATCATTTCAACCTGAGGGTGCCAAGGTTGGCAGGTGTAGATAAGTAGGCCACCAGAAGGGATCGCCTGAGATAAACCACTCAGTGAAGCTCGAATCAGGTCATTACTTGGGAAAAGTTCGTATAAACCACTTACGATACCAAGTGTAGGGGCTGGCGTTATGGAAGCTAAGTCATTCGTATCAAAGGCATTGCCTTCTTCAAAACGCACTTTATCTTCAAGATAGCGCTCTTTAATATGTGAACGACCTTGCTCAACATTGACAGGGCTATAGTCTCGCAGTAAGACGGACTCCACTTTGCCATAGTCATTAATAGCGTCGAAGACGTAACGACCTTGTCCGGCGGCTATATCGACAATACGCACTGGCTGGTGTTGTTCAGTTAGCTCACGAATAGCTTGTCGAATGATATTTTCGATGTTGGTTTTACGTTGGCGGATCCCTTGCCAGCCGATGCTATTGAGGTATTGCCTATCAATGATTCGGCCAAATAACCCTTTACCTTGTGCTTTATCACGGTAAATGTAGTCAAGGGTCGACCCAGAGTCAAAACCTTTGTCATAACCAATGCGAACACCTTCTGAAGCCTTGCCTAGTGTACTCATAGAACGGCTAAGTAGCTTATAACCAAGGTTTTTAGGGCACCATGCAGGCAGAGGTTGCGTTAGCTCGCGATAAGCGTCTGCACTCACGCTCCAAGTATCTTCATATTGGTAATCATGTTGATAGCGAGGAACTGAGAATAGTTTGCCAATGAATTCACGGATTTTGGCAATAGGGATATGGCGCTCTTTTTCACCCAGTGTATCGTGATAGAAGCCAGGTAAAATATGTTTCTCTTTAATGGGAGTATTAAGGCGCTCATAAAATTGATGCTGTGGTTTATGGTGTACCACATGATCACTACCAGAAATAAACAGTTGTGTTGGGAGGGTAATCGCACCTGCATCAGCCACTATTCTATCAGCAGTTTTGTACAGTTCGAGCAGGATATTAACTGCAATAGGGCGCGTAATTAATGGGTCACGGTTGAATGAGGCTATGCGGCTTTGGTCGTGAGTTAGGAATTTAGCTTTCACATATGAGTTAACATAAAACAGACCCCGCATTTTTTGCATCAAAGCAAGTCCTGTGCGCGCAAATGGTACATACAACTTAACTTTAAAAGCTGGGGATGCTAATACCATCCCTCTAATAGGAGGGGCATAGTCATGTACCCAAGCAGAGACTAACACGGCACCAACGCTTTGACCAATGACGATAATATTTGCTAATGGTATTTGGTACTGGGATGACACATAACGTACAAATTCATCCACATCATGAATAGAGGTGCCAAGGGATGGGCTATAACCACGAGGGCCATCATTTCTGCCATGGCCTCGGGCATCCCATGCGAACATGGCGTAGTCAGGCAAGTCTAACTCATCGACAAGATGAGCAACGCGTCCTGAGTGTTCGTGGCCGCGGTGAAATAGAATAATGGCTTTATCTGTTGATTGTTCTGTTGGCCAGTAACGATAAAACAGCGGGGTACGGTCACTGGTGATAAACTGAGATTCAATGACAGGACGTTGAGTTAAATAGTCTGTCTGAGCGTTCATAATGGTTCCTTATGATGATCCGTTTGTGTATTAAGCTCACTTAAGGCCTTACGGATACGGTTGTAGCAGGTGTAAAACAGCAACAATGAAAGGACAATAAAAATAGCAGTAAACCAGTTAGAAGAAGTGATTTGGGGAAAGAGTGCGACTAATAGCCCAAAAGTACCGAAAATAAATGCACGGTCACTCTTACCGATAGGGCCATCATAGCGACGTGAAGCGCCAATAGCTTGTGCGATAACCCCAATAAACTCTGTTAATAATGACAAGAAAAGGATCAGTAAAATCCATCCAAAATCATGAGGGAACAACAAAACAAAAGGGATATACAAGGCCATATCGGAGATAACATCCCCCGTTTCATTTAATATTGCACCGAGATGACTTTTTTGGTGATGTTCACGTGCGAGCATACCGTCAATGGCGTTCAGCGCCATGCGAATAAATAAAACAAAGGGTAATAAAATAAACAGGTGTGGGTTAGGAAAAATAAATAGCAGTGCTCCGATCAAAATAGATAATAGCATTGCAGCCAATGTTACCTGATTTGCTGTCACGCCTGCGTCATAAAGCTTTTGTACGATAGGCCGTAGCAGGTTCTGAAATTTAGGTTTCAGATCATAAATTGTCATTTATTCATCCTTGCAAATTACAACCATAATGGTGCAAATATAGCGTATATGAATACGCGATTATTTTTTAGCTGCAATAAGAGCTATCCTAAGTTAGATTTCTCTCTTGTGATGATAACCTGTGTTCGTGGATATTACCTTTCTATAATATATTGATTGTAAATGAATAATTCATTATCGTAAAATTAAGTGTTTATTTATTGTTCATTTACTTTTATGTTTCGTAATTGTAATAAATTAATTAAGTCGATTTTATAAAGTAATAGAAAATTTTAATCAAAAAGTGAATCAATAACGTCATTCGGCGTAAAAAGAATGCTCAAGTGGCGTATAAAAATCATCCATTGCAGAAATAATAGTATCGCCGATCTGGATATCATGAGTGTTGAATATCGAAAGTAAAAAAACATCTTAAAATAAGATGTTTTCTGTAATAAAACAGTTTCTATTGGGATGAGATTATTTAAACAAGTTGTTCTTCAACGCGATATCTATTGGCAATATTCAACCTCATCCGTTTAAATTGGCTTGGGGTCATTGTCGTCATTTCTTTAAATTTCCGACAAAATGCACTGTGATCAGCATAAGCACATTTTATGGATATTTCAGTAATCGAATAATCTTCTTCGAGTAATTCAATCGCATGTTCAAGACGTTTTTTTTGAATATATTGTTGGGGAGTTATGTGGAATATGGCTTTAAATTGGCGATTTAGTTGGGATAAAGACAAGCCCGATATATCTGCAAGAGTGGTTATTTTTATTGGCATATCAAAGTGTTCGCTAATAAATTGTTCCACCTGACCCAACTGCTTGTTTAATTTTTGACTGACCGACTTTACATCTTGCAAATCTACCGAAATCCCAGCCACACCAATCACTTGGTTATGTGTATTGAAGATAGGAACTTTGGTTGTGACGCACCAACCTAATATGCCTGCTTTATATAAATGCAATTCTAATTTGTTAATGACGCTGATCTTTTTTTGCATCACCAGATAATCCTGAGAGCTATAACTGCGACCTAACTCATGATGAAAAATATCTTCGGCTCGCTTCCCAATGACATCGTTAGTCGTAGCCATTTTACAGCGTTTGGCTAGGTTCTCATTAGCAAGAAGATATTTAGCATTACGATCTTTAACAAAAAAAGTGACATTCGGTAATGTGTTAATTAATGGCATGACCAGCCCGAGGTGATTTAAAAGTATTTCAATATTATCAACGGGAAACAGCATATTTTCCTGACTAATTAATAGCAGCTTATTTAAATTAATCATGCGGCCTCCAACAAGTTCAACAAATATGATTAGTTCTCTGAAATATTTTTATATTGTGCCGAATTGCGCATCAGTGAGCACGAAAGATATCAAGATTCTTTAACAAAAATCAAGCATTCTGTTAACAATTAAAGTGAGCAGAGGATGCAATATGCACAAGCGCTATACACAAATTGAGGTAATTGATTCACATACGGCGGGTGAACCAACTCGATTAGTTATTGATGGTTTTCCTGATCTTGGTAATGGCTCTATGGCATCTCGTTTACAGCGTTTAAGGCACGAGCATGACCTATGGCGTACCACCACCATATTAGAGCCACGAGGCAGTGACATTTTAGTCGGTGCGCTACTTTGCAAACCTCAAAATCCACAAGCCACTGCGGGCGTCATCTTTTTTAATAACGAAGGATATTTAGGCATGTGTGGGCATGGCACGATTGGCCTTATTGCTTCGTTAGCTTACCTAGGAACAATTACGGTTGGCGAACATACCATTGAAACGCCAGTGGGTGATGTTCAGGCGACATTGCACCCAGACGGCAGTGTCAGTATCCAAAATGTTTACTCTTATCGCTACCGCAAATCGGTCGCGGTGAAGGTTCCTGACGTGGGAATGGTGACGGGGGATATTGCTTGGGGAGGAAATTGGTTCTTTCTGGTTGAGCAATCACCGGTAGAGATCCATCACCGCAATACCAAGGCGTTGACTGAAACGTGCTTAAAAATAAAAGCGGCCTTAGTTGAACAACATATTTATGGCAAAGATGACCAAGAAATTGACCACATTGAACTTTTTGCTGCGTCTTCACAGGCCGATAGCCAAAGTTTTGTGTTATGCCCAGGAGGGGCTTATGACCGTTCACCTTGTGGAACAGGCACGAGTGCCAAACTCGCGTGTTTAGCCGCTGATGGCAAGTTAAACGAAGGGGCAATTTGGCGTCAAGCGAGTGTCATCGGTAGCCAATTTGAAGCCAGTTATCTCTGGGCTGATGGGAATGGCATTATCCCAACCATTCGAGGTACGGCCTATATCAGTGGGCGTAATACCTTGCTTATCGATGAAGCCGATCCATTTCGTTGGGGGATCACGGTGTCGTGAGAGGTTGATATGGATAAGAAACGTTCAGTGATTGTTATCGGTGGCGGCATTATTGGCTTAAGTATCGCGCTGACATTACAAGCGGATGGAACAGATGTTTTGCTGGTCGAGAAAGAGCAGGTCGGCGCTGGAGCATCAATGGGGAATGCTGGACATATCGCGACGGAGCAAGTTTTCCCTGTAGCTGACCCATCAATTTTAAAATCGATTCCTGCGATGTTGTTTGATCCTCTAGGGGCACTGCGTCTCGATTGGCGTTATTTATTGCCATTGACGCCTTGGTTACTACGTTTGTTGGGAAATATGCGACATAAACCCTTTCAACGTATTCATCATGCGTTATCCACAATTAATGGTGCATCACTGGCTGCGTGGCAAGCGTTCAGCGATGACTGGCAACTGGCTGATCTTGTAAAAATTCAAGGTTCACTGCTGGTGGCAGAGAGGGAAGCTTCCTATGAAAAACTGCAAAAGCAAGGTGAGTACCTCAACTCCATAGGAGTGAAAAATCAACTATTAACTCAGGCACAACTATTGGCACGAGAGCCTGCTTTGGCTGGTAATCAATTAGGTGGGCTTTATTACCCAGATACGGGGCATGTCGTAGATCTCAATGCACTACATACTCAATTAACAAATCACTTTTTGAGATTGGGGGGTGAGTTACTTTCTCAGTGTGAAGTTACGGGCATTCATACCACTTCAGGTAATACAGTGCGCCTGACAACCTCACAAGGACAATTGGCGGCGCAGCGAGTAGTGATTTCAGGAGGCGCATTTTCTAAATCATTGGTCAAGATGGTTTGCCGCATACGTGTTCCACTTGAAACAGAGCGTGGCTATCACCTTATGTTGCCTAAAGAGGCAAGTAGGTTAAGCGTTCCTGTTTCAAGTATCGATAGGCGCTTTATCATGACGCCCATGAAAGGTGGATTGCGCCTTGCGGGTACGGTTGAATATGCGGGATTGAAACGTCCAGCCAATATGCAACGTGCTCGACACTTTATTCCTCTAGCTGATCCCATGCTTAACACACCGCTAAATAGCGAGCAAGCAACTGAATGGATGGGATTTAGACCGACTCTCTCAGATTCGTTGCCAGTGATTGATAAAAAAGGACCTTATATTTTTGCCTTTGGTCATCAACACTTAGGTCTAACTCAAGCGGCCATCACGGCAAAAATTGTACATAGCTTATTCAAAGAACAGCCGACACCGATCGATTGTTCACCTTATTCCATTGAACGATTTATATAAAAGTTAAGGAGATTTCACATGAATTTTCACGGCATTATTGTTCCAATTGTGACGCCATTTCACAGTGATTTTTCATTAAATGTTAGTGGGCTAGCACAATTAACTGAAACCTTAATTGAACAAGGTGTATCAGGACTTGTTGTGTGTGGCACGACTGGGGAGTATTACGCATTAAACGAGAAAGAGCGTGAAGTGGTGCTGACTACCGTGAGTAAAGTCGCCAAAGGGCGAGTTACCTTGATTGCAGGGATTAATGACCTATCGACAGAAGGGGCGATTAAGCGTGCAGAGCAAGCGGTTTCATTAGGTTATGAAGGCTTGATGTTAGCACCGCCACCATACAGTTTACCGGATCAGCAAGGGGTAATTGCGCATTATGAGCAGGTTGCTTCAGCAACACCATTACCCATCATCATGTATAACTTCCCTGCGCGTATTGGGATCGAAATCGAATACGACACTGTCATACACCTATCTAAGGTGAAAAATATTGTTGCGATTAAAGAAAGTAGTGGTGATTTCAGCCGAGCGCTACGTTTATTACAAACTCAATTCGACAATTTTGAGGTGATTTGTGGCTGTGATGATCAGCCTGTCGATTTCTTTTTTTGGGGCGCGAAAAGTTGGATTGCGGGGGCTGGAAATGTATTCCCAGCAGAGCAAGTGGCAATTTATCAGGCCGCACAGCAAGGGGATTGGTCTACGGCGAAACGGATCATGTCAGAAATTTACCCTGCAATTTATTCGATGGAATCTGGGGATTATAACCAAAAAGCCAAAGCGGGTTGTATCAAGGGTACTGTCGATGTTGGGCCAGTTAGAATGCCACTTTCCAATATTTCACCGCAACAACAACGTGAATTTCTCGCCTTGATAAAATAAGGAAAAACGCCATGAAAGTGACCAAAGAAGCAGTATTTGAGCGAGCTCGTTCAGGTTTATTGTGGGCGGGTAACTTGATAGAAAACTACCAAGGGAGCAATGAAAAATTAGAAACCAGAACGCCTATTGATGACAGCATTATTGGATTTATTGCCGATGGTGATGCTCAAGATGTCGATGCCGCAGTTTCAGTGGCAAGAAAAACCTTTAGTGATGGCTGTTGGCAAGGTTTGTCGCCGCAAGAGCGCAAACAAGTCATGCTGCGTTGGGCACAGTTGATTGAGTTACATCAGGAAGAGCTTGCTGCATTAGATTGTGTTGATGCGGGTAAGCCAATCACAGAATGCTTAAATACAGATATGCCAGCGACCATTGAAACTTTTTATTGGTATGCCGAAGCACTGGACAAAATGTTTGGAAAAGTTGCGCCGACAGGTCATCAGGCGTTGGGGTTGATTGTACATGAGCCAATAGGTGTTGTGGGGGCTGTTTTACCGTGGAATTTCCCCGCACAAATGTTTGCATGGAAAGTTGCTCCAGCGTTAGCTGCGGGGAACTCAGTGATTGTAAAGCCCGCGGAGCTGACCTCATTGAGTGCTTACCGAATGGTTGAATTGGCTTATGAAGCTGGGGTGCCAAAAGGTGCTCTGAGCTTAATTTGCGGATTAGGGGAAAAAGTGGGTGAGGCGATAGGTCGACATAGGGATATCGATATTGTCTCTTTTACCGGTTCGACTGAGGTGGGGCGGTTATTCCTTAAATACTCTGCTGAAAGTAACTTAAAAGAGATCGTGTTGGAGTGTGGCGGGAAAAGCCCGCAAGTGGTCTTTGAAGATGCCGATCTTGATGCTGCTGTGCCTCATATTCTATCAGCCGCTTTCTGGAATATGAGTGAAAATTGCAGTTGCGGCTCTCGCCTAATTGTTCATGAAAGTGTCCGTCAAAAGCTATTAGATAAACTCGTTGCAGCATTAGCCGAGTGGAAAGTTGGCGATCCCATGGATGAAACTGTCTCCATTGGGCCAATGGTTGAAAAAGCTCACTTTGAGAAAGTGAAGTCATTTATTGATCTTTCTGTGAAACAGGGCGCAAACATTGTTGCAGGTGGAAAAATCCACAGTGAAATGGGCAGTGGTTGGTACATTGAGCCGACAATATTCGATAACGTCACTCCAGAGATGTCATTATTCCAAAATGAGGTTTTTGGACCCTTACTTGCCGTGTCAACGTTTGCAACAGAAGAAGAAGCGATTGCCCTCGCTAATAATACTCACTATGGGTTAGCGGCCTCATTCTATAGTCAAAATATCCATCGAGTGATGAAAGTTGCTCGGCAAATTAATGCAGGCACAGTGTCGGTGAATGGATTTAGTGAAGGTAATATCACGACGCCTTTTGGTGGCTTTAAGCAGTCAGGCTTTGGCGGCAAAGATAACGGATTAGAAGCTTTCGAACAATATACTCAAACAAAAGTCATTTGGATGATTAATCATTAATTTATTCACAACCTGAACAGCGTTAAGTTCAGGTTTTTTTATCCCTACAAATACATAATGACAATAACGAAGGAGTACTCATATGGAAGCCATCGTTAACACACTCGTTGGATACATTTGGGGCAACGCATTAGTGATTTTATCGCTCGGTGTCGGGCTCTATTTTACATTAGCTACACGCGGTGTTCAGTTTCGCTATTTGATTAAAATGGTCTGTTTGCTCAAAGAAAATAAATCATCAAAAGAGGGCATATCTTCATTCCAAGCTTTTTGTCTTGCGCTATCAGGGCGGGTAGGTGTAGGTAATATTGCTGGTGTGGCTACTGCCATTGCGGCGGGCGGGCCAGGGGCGATATTTTGGATGGTAGTGATGGGGCTTTTAGGTGGTGCTAGTGCATTTATTGAATCGACACTCGCTCAGATCTATAAGCAACGCTCCGATGGGCAATACCGAGGTGGCTCGCCTTACTATATCGAAAAAGGGTTAAAACTAAAGCCATTTGCGATTATTGTCGCTGCCGTGATCTGTCTATCTTACGGTGTGTTAGTGCCGGGGATCCAAGCGAATACCATTGCTGACTCTTTCCAAACGTCTTTCAACATTCCGCCTATCGTTACAGGTGTGATTATTACCTTATTGATGGCGTGGTTGATTTTCGGTGGTGTTAAGCGTATTGCCAGTGCTGCCGATAAAATCGTTCCTCTGATGGCGGTCGCTTATATTGTCATGATGGTGATAATTTTAGGTAGCCATTATGACAAAGTACCTGCCATGTTTAGCCTAATCTTTCGGAGCGCTTTAGGGATGGATGCCGTTTTTGGTGGCATCGTCGGTACCGCGGTTTCGTGGGGTGTTCGACGCGCTGTATTTTCTAATGTCGCGGGTGCGGGGGAGGCCACGTTTAGTTCGGCGGCGGCTGAAGTGAGTCATCCGGCGAAGCAGGGGTTGATTCAAGCGTTCTCAATCTATATTGATACTCTTGTGGTGTGCACGGCTTCAGGGCTCATGATCCTAGTCACCAATATGTACAATGTTTTTCCCGATGGAGGAGCAACGGCGCTGATTGAACATGTCCCGGGAGTGGCTGCAGGAACTGCGTGGACACAAATGGCCGTCTCAACAGTATTTGAATCAACGGGCTCTGGTTTTGTCTCAATTGCCGTGTTTTTATTCGCATTTACCACCTTGATGGCATATTACTATATCGCAGAGACAACCATTGTTTATCTAGACCGTCAACTCAAATATCCCATTCTCAAGTTGGTCCTAAAAATGGTCTTTTTGCTTATTCTGTTTATGGGGAGTGTGCAGTCCGTTAGCATGATGTGGAGCCTTGGTGATATTGGGTTTGGTAGTATGAGTTATCTTAACTTAATCGCGATAGTCTTTTTATCTAAACCAGCACTTCGCGCACTACGTGACTATGAACGCCAAGAAAAATTGGGAATCGATCCGGTTTTCGACCCGAAAGTCGCGGGCGTTGAAAATGCACAATTATGGGAAGAGATCAGTCGCGAATATCAATCGCAAACACAATCACCACAACATAAACAGATTGGAAAATTAACCGAAGAGCAGGAATAACATAAGAGGGCATTGATTTGATTAAAAATGGCGGTGAGGGAGGGATTCGAACCCTCGATACGTTGCCGTATACACACTTTCCAGGCGTGCTCCTTCAGCCTCTCGGACACCTCACCGTATTTTTAAATGCAGGTTGCTAACAAACGATATAACTTGTGTTGCAACGGGGCGCTACTATAGGGAAAAGCCGGGCTTGCGTCAACTCCCTATTTGCGCTTTTTACAGTTTTACTGCTTGTTTAGTTAAATATAAAACAATTTGGTTATTATCTAATCTTGAATGGTGAATCTGTGATCGACTTAAACTTCAAGTATTAATTATAAAATTCGTTAGCGGCTTAACAAAATGCTCATCATAACATTCATCAACCGTTGTATTCGCTTGAAAATGAGACATTTTCGGCACACTCTGTTGTAAACATAAGAGGAGTTGTCATGAATATTCTATTTTATCATCCATTTTTTGATGCTAATGAGTGGATCGACGGCATGAAAGCTAGACTTCCACAAGCCAATATTCGTCAATGGGTTAGGGGCGATAAACAAAGTGCCGATTATGCTATGGTTTGGCTCCCTCCTTATGAATGTCTAGCAGGGCGAAAAGATCTGAAAGGTATATTTGCGTTGGGGGCGGGTGTTGACGCCATTTTGAAGCAAGAGCATGAGAACCCAGGAACATTACCTGCTGGCGTGCCTTTAATGCGCTTAGAAGACACGGGCATGGCATTACAAATGGAAGAGTATGCGATGGCGAAAGTCCTCTATTACTTTCGTCGAATGGATGAATACCGCCAATTTCAATCGCAACGTCAATGGAAACCGTTGCCAGCCTATCGCCATGATGAGTTTGTCGTCGGAGTAATGGGGGCTGGTGCATTGGGGCAAGCGGTGGCTAAAAGGCTCGTGGAATTTGGTTTTCATGTGAGAACGTGGAGCCGAAGTGCAAAACAGCTCAACAACGTAAAGAGCTATTATGGACAAGAACAGCTAGGGGAGTTTCTGCAAGGTACACGGGTGATTATTAATTTATTGCCAAGTACCCCCCAAACAGTCGGAATTTTGAATCAAAGCTTATTTAGTCAGTTACAAAAAAATGCCTTTATTATTAACCTTGCTCGTGGCTCGCATCTTATTGAACAAGACTTGTTGGCAGCATTAGAGTCGGGGCAAGTTGCAGGTGCCTCTTTGGACGTATTTGCCAGTGAACCTTTACCACAAATGCATCCTTTTTGGACACACCCGCGCGTTGCGATTACACCCCATATTGCCGCGATTACACTACCGCAAGAAGCGATGGACATGATCAGCAGCAATATTCAACGCATTGAAAATGGGCAAACACCTGTCGGGATTGTTGATATGCAACGCGGTTATTAAGGTATACTTATTTTATTTCAGGTTGCAGCTTGGTTGATGGCACTGCTTTATATTCTTCATGCCATCATTTCTTATCCTTGCTGCGCCTCAAATGACTTAGAGTATGCTGGTGATAAGCCACCGTATAATGCGAAAACAGGAACCTGACATGAACGAATTTTCGATCGTCTGCCGTATTTTGGGAACACTCTTTCAGCGCTCCCCCGATGATAGTGTGGTAAAGCCATTACTGGATATGATAGCCCAAGATAAATTAAAGGCATCTTGGCCATTGGAGCAAGATGAGTATTGGGCGCGCATGGCAAAATCGGTTGATATGGCAGCGATTACCGCCGACTATCAAACGTTATTTGGTGGAGAAACACCTGCGGTTTCGGTGTTTGCCCATGATTATGATGATGAAATCGCGGAAGCGGAAATCCGTGAATTTCTTGTTGAGAGGGGGATGGCTCTGACAAACGCGAGAACCGATGCCTTTGGTGCGCTCTTATTGGCGGCATCTTGGCTTGAGGATCAAGCGGCAGAAGATGAAACAGCGGCGCAAATTGAGCTATTTGATAGCTTTATATTGAGTTGGTATGGTGCATTTCTAGGCAAAATGGAAGCTCATGCGACAACGGCATTTTATCGTACGCTGGCGCAAATTGCGCGTGATGCAGTGATTGCATTACGTGATGAATTAGAGTCAGAGTGACAGCGTCACTTTTGGTGTAATAAAATCCGCCTCTAAGCGAACCTTGTCAATGTAAATTGGCTATCAGAAAAACGAGGTAAGCCACTTAAGAGGCTTTTGTATTGGTATTAAGTATAACGCGTAGCATTTTGATAAACGCGTATATAGGTAGATAAAGAAAAGGCAACGTCTAAAAACGTTGCCTTTTGTGCTGTTTTCAATCGAAAATTTTTATGGATGTTAGTCAACTAAAGGAATAACGAGCTTGCCTGGTTTGATTTCAAGCCCTTTTGCTAATTTTTTAGCCGTTGCCTCAGCTGCACTATTTTCTGGATTCAACACATAAACCGGTTGTGTCTCAAAAAAGGTTTCTAATGAACTGTTGAGGTATGGGATCACGGCAGCAATAGCGGTATCCATACTCTCAGGAGTGACAGTGTATTGGCTGATGTTCAGCTCTTTTAAGTAAATGGCGCCTGCTTGAGCGTCAAAATAAGGGCGAGCCGTTAGGGTAAGCGCTATTTTGGCCTCGGCTTTACCTAATAAAGTATCTAAGTTGACTGCGGCATCCCCCGTTAAGGCGATTTTCCCCGGCTCACTGCGACCAATTTCTGATTTCAAGTTGGTTAATTGGATGTCTGCATCCGCGACGCCAGAAATACCAACTTTATTGTTATATTTAACTTTATTTGCAAGATACTGATTAACCGTATTTTCGCTAATCGAAAATTCAGTAAGTTGGCTACAGCCAGTGAGTAAAGTCAAACAGCCAATCAGAGCCGCCAATATAAATTGTTTCATAAACACTCCTTTTACAGTAACTTGACTATCTTATCCTATAATTATGGTTAATTGGCCTTTTACCCACATTTTTGTTAGTTAAAGTTTAAATTTATGGGCGTGTAGAGTCTAAATATCTCCGTTATTAACCACTTAACATGGCAGATTCAATTTTCTTACGGTTAAATTGTTTATGCAGTGCCCAAAGAGTGATGAAACCAATTACACCTAATAAAAACCACGGTAATTGTGGCAGATCCCATTGGTGACCAATATCGTACATCCAACCTCCACCAGTGTAGCCAACAGCACCTCCTAAAGCTAATCCTAAGCGGCTAAACCCCATATAACTACCGCGTGCACGTGGATCTGCCAGTGAAGCACTTAATGTTTCTCGTGCAGGATCGGCGGTTACAGTGCCTAAATAAAATAAGCATATTAATCCAAATAAAACAGGTAAAGAGCTCGTCATACCGATAGGAAACATGCTTAAACTCATTAAAAACAATCCAGCCATTAAACGCTGCTCAAGGCGAAAATATTTTTCACTCCAACGGGCGATGGGATAAAGTAACGTTAATGAAATAACGGCTTCAATGGCATACATCCATTTCACTGCGGTTGGCGTGCCTGCGATTTCATTCACAACAATAGGGAACATCAGCATAACCTGTACAGAGAGCATAAAATAACCAGCTAACGTGACCACATAGGTCACAAAACGGGTATCTTTGAGTACTCGGCTCATACCTTCTTTGATTGGTGTTCTTACCGTTGAAATACGGTAGGCCGGGAGTAGCCAAGCATTACAAATAGCGGCAAGTACAAAGACGGCCGCGCCAGCCCAACAGACATAATGGAAATCGTATTGCAATAACCAACTACCAATCAGTGCACCAATAACGGCGCCCGCGCTGTCTTGCATGAGCAGCAGAGAATAAAAGCGTCCACGCTCATAAGGCCTTGTTAGCTTAATAACTAATGCGGTTCTTGGAGGATCAAATAGTGTTCCACCTAATGCTGACAAGACACAGGAGAGCCACAACACCCAAGGGTCATTGGCAATTGCCATGAGCACAAAGCCACAGGCTCGCAATAGCATCCCTATGACTATCATTGGCTTAGCGCCAAAGCGGTCTGCAATAGCACCACCAAAGATCCCAAGTCCTTGCTGAACAAATTGTCTCAGACCTAAAGCAAAGCCAACAATGACGGCGGCCCAACCTAGCTGGTCAACAAAGCGAATAGAGATCAATGGAAACACGACAAAAAAACCGAGAACAACCAGCATGTTGTCTAGGAGTAAAAAATATTTGCCTAGACTTCTTGCCTGTGACACCTGCGCCATGACACACCATCGTAAAAAATAATAAAGAGGGAAGGATTCTTAATGTTTCTCATCAATAATATCAGTAGAATAGAAAGGGGAAGATGATATTTTTTTATCGTTATACCTAATGGTTATTGATAATGTGTTTTTATCCTTATGCCATCTCTGGCGATTTAATTTTTAAAAGGGTTAACGATGTTTGGTTATCGG
Source organism: Providencia sp. PROV267 (assembly GCF_028477825.1). Lineage (NCBI taxonomy): Bacteria > Pseudomonadati > Pseudomonadota > Gammaproteobacteria > Enterobacterales > Morganellaceae > Providencia > Providencia sp. PROV267. The sequence goes on from NZ_JAMPLX010000017.1 coordinate 34,844, forward strand.
ACAAATGAACCAAAAGTGCGTCTTGTGACAGAAAGGATGGTTGTACGGTTAGCATATGAGCGTGACGGCTATCGATTAGCGGATTACTACAGCGAAAACAGAGAATTTTTGAAACCTTGGGAGCCAACCCGAGACAGTTCACATTTCAATCCATCAAGCTGGAATAGTCGCTTACATTTAATGACCGAGCTGCATCGTCAGGGAAACGCCTATCATTTTTTACTCTTAGACAGTCAAGAAAATGAAGTGATGGGTGTGGCGAATTTCAGTAATGTATTGCGTGGTGCTTTTCATGCGTGCTATCTAGGCTACTCATTAGGTGAAAAGTGGCAGGGGCAAGGGTTGATGTATGAAGCCCTTTCACAAGCTATCCGTTATATGCAAAAACATCAAGGGATGCACCGCATTATGGCTAATTACATGCCACACAATTTGCGTAGCGGTAACCTTTTGGCTCGTCTCGGTTTTGAGCGAGAAGGGTATGCCAAACAATATTTGCAGATTGACGGCCAGTGGCGTGACCATGTACTTACGGCGTTAACCGATGCAAATTGGAAACCGGTGAAACCCTAATTAACGGTATACGCCTAATAATTCGAGTGCAGCGTATCAAAATTATCAGCTTGCTGCTCTCGGACTCGGGCAAGTAACCTCTGATTTTATCATCCAATCATAGTCAGTCATGCTCCACGCTGATAAACTGGCATAATTGTTTTCTTTTAGTCTACCTATCATGAATTTATTAAAATCATTAGCAGCGATAAGCTCTATGACTATGATGTCTCGGGTTCTTGGATTTATCCGTGACGCAATTATCGCTCGGGTATTTGGTGCAGGGGCAGCTGCGGACGCCTTTTTTGTCGCCTTCAAATTACCTAATTTATTACGCCGTATTTTTGCAGAAGGGGCGTTCTCACAAGCATTCGTGCCAATACTGGCGGAATATAAAAACCAACAAGGCGATGAAGCAACTCGTACTTTTGTGGCGTATATTTCGGGGATGCTTACCCTCGCACTAGCGATTGTCACCGTGATCGGTATGATTGCCGCTCCTTGGATTATCTATGTGACGGCACCGGGCTTTGCTGCCGATGCCGATAAGTTTGCATTAACCACAGACCTATTGCGGGTCACCTTTCCTTATATCTTTTTAATCTCACTCGCGTCGTTAGCTGGTGCAATTTTAAATACATGGAATCGTTTTTCGGTTCCTGCGTTTGCGCCAACGTTGTTGAATGTGAGTATGATTTTCTTTGCAGCATTTGCGGCGCCTTACTTTGATCCCCCCGTAATGTCATTAGCTTGGGCCGTGATTGTGGGGGGGATTTTGCAACTGGTGTATCAACTCCCGCATTTGAAAAAGATCGGCATGTTAGTTCTGCCACGGATCTCTTTTCGCGATAGTGGTGTTTGGCGAGTAATGAAAATGATGGGGCCTGCCATTATTGGGGTATCTGTTAGCCAAATTTCGTTGATTATCAATACTATTTTCGCATCATTTCTGCAATCTGGCTCAGTGTCTTGGATGTATTATGCGGATAGGTTGATGGAGTTGCCATCAGGGGTGCTGGGTGTTGCATTAGGAACCATTTTGTTACCTTCACTATCGAAAAGTTTTACTAGTGGTAACCATCAAGAATATCGTCATTTAATGGATTGGGGCTTACGCCTCTGTTTATTGCTCGCCTTGCCTTGCGCGATTGGTTTAGCGATCCTTTCGGAAGCGCTTACCGTATCGCTGTTCCAGTATGATAAGTTTACAGCTCATGACTCATTGATGACGCAATACGCATTAATGGCCTATTGTGTAGGGCTGACAGGGATGATCCTAGTGAAAATTTTGGCGCCAGGGTTCTATTCACGTCAGGACATTAAAACACCAGTTAAAATCGCTATTGTCACATTAATTCTAACTCAGTTAATGAACTTAGCATTTATTGGGCCAATGAAGCATGCCGGATTAGCACTGTCGATTGGTTTAGCAGCGTGTTTTAACGCGGGTGTCCTTTATTGGCAATTACGTAAGCAAGAAATTTTCAAACCACTTGCCGGTTGGCGAGGTTTTATTTTTAAACTCGTCATTGCCCTTATCGTGATGTCAGCGGTTCTGTTTGGTGTATTGCACTTTATGCCAGAATGGCAAGAAGGCAATATGGCCATGCGTTTATTGCGCTTAATTTTTGTGGTGATTATTGGTGCTGGGAGCTATTTCGCCGCGCTATTCGCTTTAGGTTTCCGCCCAAGAGATTTTAAAAAGCAGAGTATTTAAGCCACAATAAATAACTGAAACGCCCCATTGGGGCGTTCAGAAATTCTTATTGTAGCAATTTTCTCACTACCCATTTGCTTGGCAATAGTATTAGGCATACACAAAGCGCTTAAGTAGCGCCTTATGCCACCCGCAGTATTTAACAGGTTGTTAAAATTTTGTCAGTAATGACAGGGCCATTTGAGCTGGATTATTAGTCAAATAGTCCTGTAATAATCCATTCATTGGAAGATCATGTACGTCGAGTCTTGGCCTTTCCCCATGGGGTAGCGATACATGCCACCTTGCCACGGCTTTGCCGATCAATATAACAGCAGGATTAACAGGGGGATTATTGGCTCGTATGTCTCAACGTAATAAAAAAATGACCATTGCACTTAACTATATATCGGGGATAGCGCTGGTATTGATTGGTTTAATACTTCTATATGATAATTTCATTTTCAAGAGATGAATTTAAGGTTAAATGTGTCAAAACAGTATCGGCATCTTTGCCTGACTATAATGATACATTTAACCAGAGAAAAATAATTACTAACACTTGCTGTAAAAAACGTCATAACAGCTGGTAAGAAGCTTCGTGAAAATTTTAAAGAGAGGGGCTTTCGTCTAATAAATAATATCGCTGATTCATATAATGAGGCCGCTTTTTATTACGGTATTGGAGGGGCATGCTATTTCGTCTCTCAGCTCTAACGCTCATATTGAAATAAGGCGGTCTAAAGAGCACGAAAAAAATTTCCTGAAATTGAGTCGACAGAAACAATAAACCCTATGCACAGCATAGGGTTTATTATCAATATGACACTTAGATATCAGCTTACATACGTTCGACGGTATCGATCCCTAAAGTATCCAACCCAGCTTTTAATGTCTTCTGGGTCAATAACGCTAATTTTAAGCGGCTTTGGCGCTGAGCTTCATCTTCGGCGCTTAAAATAGGACAGTGTTCATAGAAGCTTGAGAACAGGCCGGCTAAATCATAAAGGTAAGCGCACATAACATGTGGCGTACCATCACGTGCGACCATCAAGATGGTTTCTTCAAATTGCATCAAACGTGTAGCAAGTGCAATTTCACGTGGGTCTTGTAACACGATAGGCAGTGTGAGATCCGCTTGTGTCACGTTTGCTTTTTTGAAGATTGAGGCGACACGCGTATAAGCATATTGCATATACGGTGCGGTATTACCTTCGAAAGCTAACATGTTATCCCAATCAAAAATATAATCCGTTGTACGGCTTTTTGATAAGTCTGCATATTTCACTGAACCAATACCGACAACATTTGCAACGTTGTTTAACTCATCTTCTGGCATATCGGGGTTTTTGCTGCGGATGAGTACTTGCGCACGTTCAATCGCTTCATCTAATAAGTCAGAGAGGCGAACAGTACCGCCTGAGCGAGTTTTAAAAGGCTTGCCATCTTTACCGAGCATCATACCAAACATGTGATGTTCGAGAGACATTGATTCTGGGATATAACCGGCTTTACGTACGATTGTCCATGCCTGCATCAAGTGTTGGTGCTGACGTGAATCAATATAGTAAAGTGCACGGTCAGCATGCAGTACTTCATGACGATATTTTGCACAAGCGATATCTGTTGTCGTATATAAGAAGCCGCCATCTTTTTTCTGGACAATAACGCCCATAGGCTCGCCTTCTTTAGTTTTAAATTCGTCAAGATAAACGACAGTAGCACCTTCGCTTTCTACTGCGAGCCCTTTGGCTTTCAAGTCAGCGACAATCCCAGGCAGCATATCGTTATATAAACTTTCGCCCATGACGTCATCTTCAGTTAACGTCACGTTCAAGCGACGATAGGTTTCTTGGTTTTGCTGCATGGTGATATCAACCAGTTTACGCCACATTTTACGGCAGTACTCATCACCTGATTGCAATTTAACCACGTAACCTCTTGCGCGCTCAGCGAATACTTCATCGCTGTCATAGTGTTGTTTTGCTTCGCGGTAAAACTCCTCGAGATCTGCCAATGCCATGTCACTTGCATTTTCATTTTGCATTTTTTCGAGGTAAGCGATCAGCATACCAAATTGCGTACCCCAGTCACCAACATGGTTAGCACGGATCACTTTATGCCCTAAAAACTCTAAAGTACGTGCGGCAGCATCACCGATAATTGTCGAACGCAAATGGCCTACGTGCATCTGCTTGGCCACGTTTGGCGCGGAATAGTCGATGACGATAGTTTCTGATTTAACAGAGGATAGGCCAAGGCGATCACAGGTTAATGCTTGTTCCACTTGTGTGGTGAGCCAGCTTGGCTCAAGGAAAATATTGATAAAACCCGGCCCTGCGATTTCTACCTTGCTTGCAATACCTTCAAGATCTAAATGGCTGACAATCTGCTCGGCCAGTTGTCGGGGATTGATGCCCATTTTTTTAGCAGCGCCCATTACACCGTTGGCTTGATAGTCACCAAACTGCGCTTTCGCTGATTGACGCACAAGGGCATCACTGCCTTCTGGAGCTCCCGCTGCCTGCATTGCAGCACTGATTTTATCTGAAAGAATAGCCTGAATATTCACCGGATTACCTTAAATAACGAACCATAGTTATCGCATTGTGCCATCACATGCGTAGAACTAAAAGAAAGAAGAGAAAATTCGGCAGGTTTTATACCATATTTTAAGGGAGTCGTGCTACAGTCTGGCAGTTTTATTCACGGTATAGCTGTCATATTTCAATAGCGTTGATAACACAACAGACGAAAAATTGAGAGTATATCGCGAATGCGAAGAGATAAACGGTGTTTAGAAAAGAGTGTGTTGAATGACTGAATTTGCCAATGTGCCTGAACTGCAAGATCTATGGAACACGTTGCCTGAGTTTGAGCAAAAATTAACGCAAATGGCTAAAGTATTAGCTTTATCCTTAAACGATCACCTGATAGACCATGTTTCTGTCCGTTGTCATCATAATGAAACAGCAGAGCGCTGGCGGAAAGGCCTCCACCAATGCGGTCAGTTACTGTCTGAAAATGAAATTAACGGGCGTCCGATCTGTTTATTCGAGTTGAACAAACCATTAATAATCGCATCTCAACAGGTTTATGTGGTCGAATTGCCTTTTCCAAAAGGAAAAATGTACCCACAAGAGACATGGGAGCACGTTGAGATGGTCATTAATGTCGCCCCAGAACAGCTAGAGCAGAGTGCATTGGCATTACTGCCACATCCGCTTCCAGAAGGCTACAGCTTGAAAATGAGTCAACCGAAAGGGCAGTTAGAAAGATTGCCTAATCCGACATTAGCAGTGACAAATGGGATAATTACTTTGAAATATCACCCTTACGCGCTGAAACAGATTATTGAAAGCGAAAAATAAGTGATGCAATTAACGTTATTACGAACAATTCGTAAAAAACTGTTAATGGTGTGATGTTAATCCGGTAACGTTCAAAAATTAGTGGCATCATTAATCGAATGTTAACGATTAACAAGTTCCTTTAAGTTATTAATTAGATGTTAAAGCAACGCTTTAATCCTACGTTTTGGAGGTGGTCATGGCAAAATTGGAAATTTGCTGTTTCGGTATCGAATGTGCACAAGTTGCACAAGAATACGGCGCTGATCGTATTGAATTATGCTCCGGTGCAGCAGATGGCGGCCTGACACCAAGTTATGGCTATCTAAAATTAGCAAGCGAAAAACTTCATATCCCCGTTCATCCTATTATTCGTCCGCGCGGAGGCGATTTTTGCTATAACACGAATGAATTTGAAGTAATCTGTGAAGATCTGCGGATGGTGAAAGAGATGGGCTTCCCAGGGGCAGTTATCGGAATCCTCGATACCGAAGGGCGTATCGATATCGACCGCATGGCGGTATTGATGGAAATAGCAACGGGAATGAATATCACGTTTCACCGTGCATTCGATATGTGCGTGAATCCCTTATTAGCCTTTGAACAACTAAAAAGTTTAGGGGTTGCTCGTATTCTTACATCGGGGCAGCAGCAGAATGCAGAGTTGGGGTTACCGTTACTTAAAGAGTTAAACGAAAAAAGTATTGAAATTAACGGCCCAGTGATTATGGCTGGTGCAGGGGTTAGGCTGGCTAATTTAAGTAAGTTTATGGAAATAGGGCTGGTAGAATTACACAGTTCGGCGGGGAAATCAGTTCCGTCAAGTATGAGTTATCGTAAAGCAGGGGTGACGATGGCATCAAACAGTGAAAATGATGAATTTACTCATTACTGCGTTGATGGGCCAACCGTTGAAGCGATGAAAGATTTTATTTCGATCACTGAAAAGATTTCAGCATAAAAACGAAATTATTCAATAATAATTAATAAAAAGGGAGAGTTTTATCTCTCTTTTTATTTTGGGTCATGTAATCAATACAGAAAAGAGATAGTAAGTAATAAATCGTTCAATATAGCCTTTTACCCATAAAACAGTATTCAAAGTCATTTTAGAGATCATGCTAAATAAGAATTAAATGATAAGGCAATATCGATAAGATATTAAAAAGGGGAATAGTTTCGCGCTTTAAAGAGAACAGTTATATGCTGTTTTTCTCGAGGTAATAAGGCATAAGAAACCGCGTATAAGATAATCTTCTTTATCCATAAATACACGTAAATTGATTGGGCCGTTATAGAAAATAAGATAATAACGTGCCCAATAAAATTACCTTGAACTAGGATTTGGCTGGAAAAACAGCGTTTGCATAAGAAACACCATTTTCTAGGATCTCAATTGCCAATGGTAGCAGCTTTGAGGGTTTTTCACCGTTATCTTCAGTCGTATAATTTCCTAATACAACGAGGTTCTTATCTTTTTCAGCCCCATGGATATATTTTACGACGGAATTTTTTATAGGCTCTAACTCATAGATCTTTTGATTCAGTATGGAAGCAAAATAGACATCATCACCTTTTTTATAGGCAACAACAGTAACCAAACGTCCTTCTGTTGAGTCAACGACCTTGAGTGTTTCAGGGCTTAATTCATTGTCGTAAATCTCTTTTGCTCTATTAATGAGATGAGCTCTCACTCGATTACCGACTGATGAATCGTTAATATAGTTTTCGATTTGAGCTAACCCATTCATATTATCTATAAACGCTTTATTTTGAAGGTTCTGCGCTTTAATACCACCCTCATAACCGCCGTGCTCACAAACTAAGGCAGGAAAGCTGTCTTTACGAATGCGATTGCCAACACGAACAGAGTTAATTGCGATATCGTCACCGATATAGACTTCACTAATAAATGGCCTAAACCCCATAAATTCATTTTGATTATTCTTTGCATTAAACTCACCACAAACGATGGCTTCATCGGCATTCCTATGAACAACAATATCTTTATATTGTATTGAGTCAGGATCAGGATAATGTGTGGCAATCTCTTTTTTTATTGCAGTATGAATTTTATTTTCTGGGGGGGAGCAAGCGAATAAGAGAAAAGAGAGAGGAAAAATAAAAAAATGGTGCAGTTTCATGATCGTATCCAAATGAGTCTGTCATTAATAAAGGCTAACCGCTATTTAAATTTTTGTATAAGTATATTATATCAATAAATATTGAGAGATAAAATGTTTGCAGGGTTTGATAAATGTATTATTACTATTTGGGCAACTACAGATTTAAAAATACGGAGAATAAATTGAGAAAAGAATAAGAGTGAAACAAGTCACCCTTATTCGATGATTTTAGGGTTTACGTGCAACGAGGATAGCGCGTAATGGAGCAGGGTAACCTTCGATGGTTTTTGTTGAGTCATTAGGGTCTAGAAATTCTGCTAATGAATCCGTTTTCATCCACTCAGTACGGCGCTGCTCTTCAACTGTGGTGACGGCTTGGTCAACGATCCGCACATCGACAAAACCACATTTTTCTAACCAAACTTTAAGCATTTTAGCCGATGGAATAAAGTAAACGTTACGCATTTGTGCATAACGGTCACCGGGTACTAAGCATTGGAACTCATCCCCTTCAACAACTAAGCTTTCTAAAATTAGTTCGCCTTCACTGACTAATTGATTTTTTAGCTGCCATAAGTGGTCAAGAGGAGAACGACGATGATAGAGCACTCCCATTGAAAATACGCTATCAAAGGCATTAAGTGCGGGGAGCTGTTCGATGCCTAATGGTAATAAATGAGCGCGTTGGTCATCGCCCAGTAATTTCCTAACCGCTTCAAATTGGCAAAGAAACAGTTGTGTAGGATCAATCCCGACGACAAATGAGGCGCCTTCGCCTAACATGCGCCACATGTGGTAACCACTACCACAACCCACATCAAGGATCATTTTATCCTTTAAAGGGGAGATGTGAGGTAAAACCCGATCCCATTTCCAATCAGAGCGCCATTCCGTATCGATATTGATACCGTATAGAGAGAAAGGGCCTTTACGCCAGGGTTTTAATTGCTCAAGAATACTATTAAGACGGCGAGTTTCCCCTGCGGATAATTCAGGGTCACGTATCGCAGTTACGCTATTTTTTAAATCGAGTTGGGTGGGGGTCATGATGGGTAAATTTTCTAACATTTTTTCCCATGATTTGAATCCACCGTGTAATTGCGAGTTTTTCCACTCGCTAAGTTGAGCGGGTAATGTTTCAAGCCAATGACTTAAAGGGCCTGTTGCAATTTGCTGATAAAAGCGCCCGAAATCAATCATAACTGTGCCTCTTTAAGTGCTAATAAGGAGCCAAAGTTAAAGCATTGGAACCATACTTCACAATGCGTAAAGCCGGCTTGTTTTAACCGTAACTTATGTGTTTCAACAGAGTCGGTCAGCATAACATTTTCTAACATGCTGCGTTTCTGGCTGATTTCTAATTCGCTATAACCATTTGCACGTTTAAAATCATGATGCATATTGAATAACAATTCACCAATCTCTTTGTCTTCAAAATTGAATTTTTCTGACAGTACAAGGATACCGCCGGGTTTGAGGCCTTGATAAATTTTAGTTAATAGCTGTTGGCGGTCATTAGGATTAAGGAACTGCAACGTAAAATTGAGTACCACCATCGATGCATTTTCAATAGGGATATCGCGAATATCACCTTCGATAACCTCGACGGGCGTTGCGGCTTTGTAAGCGTCAATATGACGACGGCAACGTTCAACCATTGCAGGTGAATTATCGACAGCAATGATTTGGCAATGTTGCGCGGTAATATTGCGGCGAATTGACAGCGTTGCTGCTCCCAATGAGCAACCAAGATCATAGACACGGCTGTTTTCGGTGACAAAGCGCCCAGCTAGCATCCCAATCATCGTGATAATGTTTGAATAACCCGGCACCGAGCGCTGGATCATATCGGGAAAGACTTCGGCAACTTTTTCATCGAATTGCCAATCACCTAAGTTGGCAATCGGAGCGCTAAAGAGGCTGTCTTTATTGTTGGATTCCTGACTTGACATAAGATCTGTGTATGTAAAACAAAAGTAGTTGCGGATTGTAGCAGAAAAGGCGCGTAACCTGAAAATCAATCAGTCAAAACAGCAATAAAAGTTTTACGACACTTAAATAAAGTGCCGCGTTGATAATAAAAATTAAAGATTGAAGGAAAAAATTTGGATCCAAGGTAGGTAATAGATATTGGCGATAACCATCAATGTCATGGCAATATAGGTTGCCGCCATGCCTGAGCGACGATAAGAGATATCATGATTTTTCAGGCCATAAGAGTGGAGTATACGCCCTGCGATTAAAACTAAGCCACATAAGTGGATCATCCAAACCTGCGCGCCGTTCATCTCCATAAAAAGCAATAATATCAAAGCAATGGGGATGTACTCTATAGCGTTACCATGAGCGCGAATCGCTGTTTGTAGCTCATAGAAACCCCCATCACCATAAGATACTCGATATTGATTTCTGAGCTTCACAACATTCAACGATAGTTTAAGTAGTAACAAAGCGCCCAGTACAGCATACAGAGAGCTGACCATTTATTCACTCCATTGCTTAACCAAATTGATTCACTGATTGATTAAAACTATTCACTATATTAATAGATATTAGTAAAATTTACTAATAGTATAATGTCTAATTAGTTTACCCTTAAATTAAGGCTCCACAACAACGTAATCTGTTGGTGATTAACTTAATTAATTAGGCCATCTTGTTGTAATTTCGCCATAATGATCGCAGCAGTGGCTGAACATTTTGCTAGGTCATGGCTATCAAACCAAGCAAGCTCCGCAATTTCTGCGGCAGGGCGAGGGGTACCATTATAATGCGCAAAATAGCAACGAATACGTACCTGAGTTCCATCTTGTTTACCATCAGCAGCGCCAATAAATTCATCATAAAATTGAAGAGAATCTTTATGTAAGGTTAAGGTTAACTCTTCTTCAATTTCTCGACATAAGGCTTGTTCATCACTTTCGTTAGGTTCGCGCTTTCCGCCCGGAATATAGAAGAGTGTCTTATTATGAGAACGAACCATTGCTACTTTGCGGTCAACAAGTGTAATTAAGCCTAACTTATCGATAATTTTATTGTCCATTGCCTTTAACTCTTTGTTTTAAGTGTTGGGGCCACTATGATGTGATGTTAATAATATTACTCAAATATAATGAAAACAATGGGTTTTGTATGGTTCCCCATTAGTAGACAGAATCATGGTCCACTAATGGGTAATATAAAATTTTATATGAATTATTTGGCTTTATTAATAATTTCAACTAACTCATATCTGACATTTGGGGCATCAGCAGGCGGATTAGCAACGTCAAATTGTTTGACTTTCAAAGTGTATTGGTAGCCTGGTTCATATTCAAACCCTTGGATATTGCCATAAAAAAATTCCCACTCGGCATTTGGGGCTTGTTTGACTTTCATACATTTCATGGGGGCAACACCAACGCAATCAGCCAATGTTGAATCAATATAAAAAGTTTTTGTGTTATCAGCAGGTTTCACGGTTTGGCAGCCTACAAGCAGTAGAAATAGAGAAGAAACGAAGAGACTTTTTTTCATCGGATGGCCTTATATGCAGTTCAAATAAGTATGATTATAATAAATAACAGCAGGTAATTATTCTTAAATCAATTCAAATTGAACAATTATTTTGCTCGTATGCAGTTAAATAGGTTTTTGTTTGTTATCACATTCATCGTCGTGCAGTGATGAGCTAGAATAACCCTATTATCTATTTTGTTTGAAAATTAAGCATCATTTTGTTTCGAGCGCGTAAGGATAATGGATAACGCAAACACCATTGTCTATGTTGCGGTCATGAAACAGAATAACGCAATTAAATAAACCCGCCTTGCAATATGTACATAACTCGCGGAGTCACTTAAAATCACCAACAGTCATAAATTCTGTTTATAGCCATGTACAGTCATCGTTACGTGTTTCGATTAACTTTTAATCGATTAAAAGATGATTAAAAACAAAAATATTAGCTGTGTCCGCTAATACGTAACTGTTTGTGCAACAGAATTTCCTGTATAATGTCTGCCTTTTTGACATTCTGAATGTTCAGCAAAATGCCAAATTTCCGCAGCAAGTAAAATGCACAACAAGCTGAGTAAAAAAGGATATTGTATGCGTACTAACTATTGTGGGCAGTTAAACATTGCTCATGAAGGCCAAAAGGTCACTCTTTGTGGATGGGTAAACCGCCGTCGTGATTTGGGTGGTTTGATTTTTATCGATATGCGTGACCGAGAAGGTGTCGTGCAAGTATTTTTCGACCCTGAGCGCAAAGACCTCTTTGAAAAAGCTTCGGAATTGCGTAATGAATTCTGTATACAAATTACAGGAACTGTCCGCGCTCGCCCAGATAACCAAAAAAATAAAGATATGGCGACGGGGGAAATTGAAATCTTTGCTGAAGATCTCAACGTTTTTAATAAATCAGAGCCACTGCCGTTAGATAGCAACCAATCTAATACGGAAGAGCGCCGCTTAAAATACCGCTATCTTGACCTACGTCGCCCTGAAATGTCAGAGCGCTTACGCACTCGCGCAAAAATTACCAGCTTCGTCCGTAACTTTATGGACAAAGAAGGCTTTATCGATGTCGAAACGCCAATGCTGACCAAGGCAACGCCAGAAGGTGCTCGTGACTACTTAGTGCCAAGCCGTGTGCATAAAGGTAAATTTTATGCGTTGCCACAGTCACCACAATTGTTTAAACAATTGCTGATGATGTCTGGCTTTGACCGCTATTATCAAATCGTTAAATGTTTCCGTGATGAAGACTTGCGTGCAGACCGTCAGCCTGAATTTACCCAGATCGACGTCGAAACGTCATTTATGACGGCAGAACAAGTACGTGAAATCATGGAACGCATGATCCGCCAATTATGGTTGGACGTTAAAGGTGTTGATCTCGGTGACTTCCCAATAATGACCTTCGCAGAGGCAATGCGTCGCTACGGTTCAGATAAACCTGACCTACGTAACCCAATGGAATTAGTGGATGTAGCTGATATCGTTAAAAATGTCGAGTTTGCCGTTTTTTCAGGGCCAGCGAACGATCCAAAAGGCCGTGTTGTGGCATTGAAAGTGCCTAACGGTGCTGTCATGACTCGTAAACAGATTGATGAGTATGGTCAATTTGTTAGCATCTATGGTGCCAAAGGGCTAGCATGGATGAAAGTAAACGAACGTGCAAAAGGTTTAGAAGGTATTCAAAGCCCTGTCGCTAAGTTCTTAAATGAAGACGTTATTAACCAACTTCTTGAAAGAACAGAGGCCGCTGACGGTGACATTCTGCTGTTTGGTGCAGGAGCAAAAAATGTTGTGACCGATTCAATGGGGGCATTGCGACTGAAAGTAGGTCGTGATTTTGAACTAGCAGACTTAAATAGCTGGAAGCCACTTTGGGTGATTGATTTCCCAATGTTTGAAGAGGATGGCGAAGGTGGCCTAAGTGCAATGCACCACCCATTCACTTCACCACGTGACTATTCACCGGAAGATCTGGCCAAAAACCCAGAAGAAGCTGTTGCTAATGCCTATGATATGGTCATCAATGGCTATGAAGTCGGTGGTGGCTCTGTGCGTATCCATCGTAGCGAAATGCAACAAACCGTGTTTAATATTCTAGGTATTAATGAACACGAACAACGTGAGAAATTTGGCTTCTTGCTAGATGCATTAAAATACGGTACACCGCCACATGCCGGTTTGGCGTTTGGTCTCGACCGTTTAGTCATGCTATTAACGGGAACTGATAATATTCGTGATGTTATTGCATTCCCTAAAACAACGGCTGCGGCGTGTTTACTAACTAGTGCACCAAGCCAAGCGAATCCAGATGCACTAACAGAATTAGCTATTTCAGTTGATGCAAAAAACGCTGAAGACTAATTTATTCGACATGAATAGTTTTAAACGCCCAGAGTCGGTGTTAGTGATCATTACCGCTGAAAGCAGCGGTAATGTGCTTATGCTACGGCGCAAAGATGATCCCGATTTTTGGCAATCCGTAACGGGTAGCTTAGAAGATCATGAAGGTGCGTTTGAAACCGCAATGCGGGAAGTCCGTGAAGAAACGGGCTTCCTCCCCCAAGAGGGGCAACTGTATGACTTGGCGCGTGAAGTCACTTTTGAAATTTTTGCGCATTTCAGGCATCGTTATGCTCCCGGTGTAACACATTGCAAAGAGCACTGGTTTAAAATGGTACTGCGTGTTGAACAAGTACCACTTTTGACGGAGCATACTGAGTTTTGTTGGGTTCCACCGCAGAAAGCGGCGGAATTAACGAAATCTTGGAGTAACCGTCAAGCTATTTTAGAATTTGCTATTTAATTATTTTATTGACGTTTTTGGAGATATTTCATGGCAGGTCATAGTAAATGGGCCAACACCAAACACCGTAAAGCGGCACAAGATGCTAAGCGCGGTAAGATTTTTACTAAAATTATCCGTGAGCTGGTGACAGCGGCGCGTTTAGGGGGCGGTGATCCTGCTACTAACCCGCGTTTGCGTGCTGCTGTGGATAAAGCATTATCGAACAACATGACCCGTGATACTTTAAACCGCGCAATTGCACGTGGTGTTGGGAATGATGAAAACGATAATATGGAAACTATCATTTATGAAGGCTATGGCCCAGGCGGCACAGCGGTGATGGTTGAATGTTTGAGTGATAACCGTAATCGTACCGTTTCTGAAGTGCGTCATGCTTTCACCAAAACAGGCGGTAACCTCGGAACAGATGGTTCAGTTTCCTACTTATTTACTAAGCGTGGCGTTATCACTTATGCACCGGGCGTTGATGAAGATGCCTTGATGGAAGCTGCATTAGAAGCGGGCGCTGAAGATGTTGAAACTTATGACGATGGCGCTATCGACGTTTACACCACACCAGAAACTTTTGGTGAAGTGAAAGATGCTCTGGATGCAGCTGGCTTTACTAGCGAAGCGGCCGAAGTTTCGATGATCCCATCAACTAAAGCAGAGCTGGATGTTGAAACAGCACCTAAATTACTGCGCCTAATCGATATGTTGGAAGATTCTGACGACGTGCAGGAAGTTTATCATAACGGTGATATCTCTGACGAAGTAGCAGCACAACTGTAATCAGCTATCACTCGCGTAGAGAAAGCGGGCTGAATTCAGCCTGTTTTCTCTAACGCATCTCTAATAATAGCTGCTCCTTTATCTACTCTGCGTGGCTTACTGGTTTGCCATCTAGCGCTTTTGTGCATTTTGTCTTTCCTGTCTGTTTTTTGGGCCTAATGATATTGGAAAATAGGCTATTTCTGTGCTTTTTTATCTCAGCTTAGAGAGACTCGCTAGTCATAGTCGTTTATCAATACGATTATTAAGGAACGGCATGAGTATTGTCGCCGCGGAAAGATACAGATAAGATGATATTAAAAGTAATAATGGATATTAATAGGCTTTGATATGGCGATTATTTTAGGTATAGACCCCGGTTCACGTGTAACGGGCTATGGTGTTATCCGCCAACAAGGCAGGCAACTTTTTTATTTAGGAAGTGGTTGTATTCGTACTCAGGTTGATGATTTACCAAGCCGCCTGCAACGTATTTATGCGGGAGTCTCGGAAATTATCACTCAATACCAACCCGATGTATTAGCAATTGAACAAGTGTTTATGGCAAAAAACGCCGACTCAGCCTTGAAATTGGGCCAAGCTCGTGGTGTAGCGATTGTAGCAGGTGTTAATCAAAATATTCCTGTGTTTGAATATGCTGCGCGGCAAGTGAAGCAAACCGTTGTCGGTACAGGGGCCGCGGAAAAAAGCCAAGTACAGCATATGGTTAAATCGATACTTAAACTTTCTGCTAATCCTCAATCAGATGCAGCGGATGCCTTAGCGATTGCCATAACGCATTGTCATTTTAATCAGAATTTGCTTCGTGTTGGCGATCCTCGCTTAGTGTTAACGCGTGGGCGATTAAGATAGTGACTGGATATACGTCCAGCCTTTTTTATGGTATAAACAGCGCTATCAATAAAATAAACTGAGGGCTTCAAGGTGATAGGTCGTTTACGCGGTATTGTATTAGAAAAACAACCCCCCATTGTTTTGTTAGAATTGCAAGGTGTTGGCTATGAAGTCCATATGCCAATGACCTGCTTTTATGAATTACCCGAAATCGGTCAAGAAGCCATTGTATTTACCCATTTTGTGGTGCGTGAAGATGCGCAGTTATTGTATGGTTTTAATGACAAACAAGAGCGTGCACTATTCAAAGAGCTGATTAAAGTGAATGGTGTTGGGCCTAAACTGGCTTTAGCGATATTATCAGGGATGTCGGCTCAACAGTTTGTTTCTGCTATCGAACAAGAAGCGATTTCATCATTGGTTAAACTACCGGGAATTGGTAAAAAAACGGCTGAACGTTTGGTCGTTGAAATGAAAGACCGCTTTAAAGGCCTCAATGGTGATCTGTTTAACCAACACAGTGATATTAAGCTGCCGGATGTCAATGTCAAAGTATCAAGCCGCGCTGATATTGAAGCGGAGGCGGCAACCGCACTGGTCGCTTTAGGTTATAAACCACAAGAAGCCAGTCGTATGGTCAGCAAAGTGGCTAAGCCAGACAGTGATTGTGAGTCATTGATCCGTGATGCATTACGTGCAGCACTTTGATTGAGAGAAAATAACGATGATTGAAGCTGATCGCCTAATTTCTGCTGAAGTGATCCATGATGAGGAAGAAGCGATTGATCGCGCGATCCGCCCTAAATTACTCAATGAGTATATCGGGCAGCCACAAGTTAAAGAGCAGATGGAAATCTTTATTCAGGCGGCTAAGTTACGAGGTGATGCTCTTGATCATCTATTAATTTTTGGCCCCCCAGGTTTAGGTAAAACCACGCTTGCAGGGATAGTCGCGAATGAAATGGGGGTAAATTTACGGACGACCTCCGGCCCAGTACTCGAGAAAGCAGGGGATTTAGCGGCGATGCTCACCAACTTAGAGCCGCATGATGTGTTATTTATTGATGAAATCCACCGCTTATCTCCCGTTGTTGAGGAGATCTTGTATCCCGCAATGGAAGATTATCAACTTGATATTATGATAGGGGAAGGGCCAGCAGCGCGCTCGATCAAAATTGATTTACCGCCTTTTACTTTAATTGGGGCAACAACACGGGCTGGCTCTTTAACTTCACCATTACGTGATCGTTTTGGTATTGTGCAGCGCCTTGAATTCTATAATGTCGATGATTTGCAATACATTGTGAAACGTAGCGCTCAGTTTATGGGTGTAGAAATTAGTGAAGAAGGGGCTAGACAAGTCGCCATGCGCTCGCGAGGTACACCGCGTATTACTAACCGTTTATTACGCCGTGTACGTGATTTCGCACAAGTCAAAGGTGATGGCAGCATCAATGAGCTAATTGCTAGCCAAGCACTCGATATGTTGAACGTCGATGCCGCGGGTTTTGATTACCTTGACCGGAAACTGTTAGTCGCCATTATTGATAAATTTATGGGTGGACCTGTGGGGGTTGATAACCTTGCAGCGGCTATTGGTGAAGAGCGAGAAACCATCGAAGATGTTTTAGAGCCATTTTTGATCCAACAAGGTTTTATCCAGCGCACCCCTCGTGGCCGGATGGCAACAGCTCACGCTTATCTACACTTTGGTTTAACTCCGAAAGAAGTTTAAGTGCTTAATGTCAGAAATTTCCCCCTTTACGGATAGGAAAAATAAAGGGGGAATATGATGCTACACGATCATTTACTCATTTGAATTAGGATCAAATGAGTAAGGGGAATCATATAATTCTAATGCTGGATCTGTACGAATCTGATAATTTAAAATGTCGTATAAATCAAATGAATTCCAATTTTGGCACTCTTTCTTATTGATTAACTTGTTATTTTTATAAACAGCTAATCCCTTAAATGCCCAGCCGCGCCCCTCGCCTTGATACAACAAATAGCTGTATGGGCCATTTTGAAAACGAATATATAGAGATTCACCAGCAATAAAATGTCCTTGCCCAACAAAAATATTTCTCGCTCCTTTTTCATTAAGCGGTAAGGTTATCTCTGGCTTAGCCAAAGTTCCGTATCGATATTGTGGTGTTTTCCCCGGGTCGACTATCACGCTAACATACTTTTTATTCTCCAGTTGGCAGGTAAATTCTGCGGCCATCACTGGTGTTGCAGATACCCCAATTATAACCATCCCAAGTAATGTTTTATTCATTTCGATACCTTGATACTTAATATTATTAGAGTATTAAGTATTTATTTTTTATTTTAATTAACGAGATGGTTAAGACTGAAAATAGCAAAAGTGTGAAGTTGATATAAAATAAAACCGCTCAATGGGGTATCACCTATTGAGCGGTAAGAGAAAAGCCTCAGTCGGTATTAATTTTTCGTTTTGACTAATAAGCTAAAGGCAAACAAGATTGCAGCGGTTAAGACCACTGAAGGGCCGGCTGGCGTATCGTAAAACGCGGAGAATGTGAGACCTCCTGTCACCGATAACATACCAATTAAAATCGCGATCAGTGCCATTTGCTCTGGTGTTTTAGCGAAACGGCGTGCTGTGGCGGCAGGGATAATTAATAAAGATGTAATAATTAGCGCACCGACAAATTTCATTGCGATCCCAATGGTCAATGCAGTGACTAACATCAGTAGCAGACGTAGGCGTTGAATATTGACACCATCAACAAAAGCGAGCTCTTGGTTAACCGTCATGGAAAGCAGCGCCCGCCAGCGCCAGCAAAGTAAGCCGCAGACTACAATCACACCAATAAAGATAGTGATAATATCCTCGTAATTAACCGAAAGGAGATCCCCGAATAAGTATGCCATTAGGTCAACACGCACATTGGCCATTAAGCTGACAACGACGAGGCCGAGGGATAAGGCGCTGTGAGCCATAATGCCTAATAAGGTGTCAACAGCCAGCTGAGGGCGTCGTTCTAACCACACTAAAATCAAAGACAGCAGCAAAGTGACAGTAATTACGGCATAGAATGGGTTGATATTCAGCAATAGGCCAAATGCCACACCTAATAAAGAAGCGTGTGCAAGGGTATCCCCAAAATAAGACATGCGACGCCATACCACAAAGGATCCTAACGGGCCGGCAGCAATCGCCAATAACATCCCCGCAATCCAACCGGGTAACAGTAACTCAATCATGACGGCACTCCTTATTATGAATATGAGGAGCCACAACGTTACCTTCTAAATCATGTTGATGGTTATGATGGTGGCGATAAACGCCGAGTTGTGATGCGCCACGATAGCCAAACATCGCAACAAACTCAGGGTGGTTCGATACAACATCGGGTGTACCTGAACAGCAAATATGCCCATTAATACATAATACTTTATCCGTTTTCGCCATGACTAAATGCAAGTCGTGAGACACCATAAGTACGGCACAACCAAGCTCTGTGCGTAATTGGTTAATTAAGTCATAAAGTGCGACTTGCCCATTCACATCAACCCCTTGAGCGGGTTCATCCAGAACCAAAAGGTCGGGCTTATTCAATAAAGCACGTGCTAATAACACACGCTGTGTTTCGCCACCAGACAGTTTCTGCATTGGCTGTGTCAATAAATGGGCGGCTTTAACACGTTCAAGAGCAGGTAACAGTTGGTCTGAACGAACAGCAGGTTTTAGCATTAAAAAACGCTTTACGGTTAATGGTAAGGTGGCGTCTAAATGTAATTTTTGTGGAACATAGCCAATAGACAGTGAAGCGGCTCGCTCAATGATACCTGTAGTCGGCGCTAACAGTCCTAGCACGACCCGAACAATTGTCGATTTGCCCGCGCCATTAGGGCCTAACAAAGTGACAATATCGCCTTTATTTAAGGTAAAGCTGACGTCTTTGAGCACCTGTTTCTCGCCAAAAGAAACGGAAATTTTATTTAAATTCAGTAATGGTTGCATGTGAAAAACATCTTGCAGAATTCATGTTGTGTTATATTATAACATTTCAAAATTAAAATCACGGAAAAAGACGTCTATGATACATAAATCTCAATTCAATGCCCGACAATTTATTTTAGGCGCCGTTGCGGCATCTGTCCTTAGCACAACGTTGGTCACTGCGGCAAAGGCGGATGTTGTGACCTCTATTCGCCCACTTGCCTTTATTGCCGCGGGTATCGCTGATGGTGTGACTGATACTCAGGTCTTGCTGCCAGATGGTGCATCACCCCATGATTATGCGCTTAAACCTTCTGATTTGAGGAAAATTAAACAGGCAGATCTTTTTGTTTGGGTAGGCCCCGATATGGAGATGTTTTTAGAGAAGCCACTCAAGACGTTACCACAGGATAAACGTCTGGCGCTGGCAGAACAAGCAAATATTATTCCCTTGCTGATGAAAGGGGATGAGGAAGAGGCGCATGACCATGAACAGGGTGATGAAGCTAATCATGATGAGGATCACGAACATCACCACCACGGTGAGTATAATATGCATATTTGGCTGTCGCCCGAGATTGCAAAACAGGCTGCGTTAGACATTCACGATCGTTTAGTAGTGCTTTATCCTGACCAAAAAGATAAGCTGGACGTAAACCTTCGTAAATTCAATGAAAAAATGACGCAAAACGATAAGAAAATTGTTAATATTTTAGAACCAGCCAAAAACAAGGGCTATTTTGTTTTTCACGATGCCTACGGCTACTTTGAAAAACACTATCGGTTGGCTCCTTTGGGGCATTTTACGATAAACCCGGAAATTCAGCCTGGTGCACAGAAATTACATAAAATACGAACTCAATTGGTTGAGCATAAAGCACAATGTGTTTTTGCTGAACCCCAATTCAGGCCAGCCGTCATAGAGAGCGTAGCAAAAAATACGGGAGTCAAAATGGGAACTCTCGACCCGCTAGGTAGCGGGCTGGAAATAGGACCAGATAGCTATATGCAGTTTTTAACGCAACTGTCTAAGCAATACGCGAGCTGCCTGAATTAAACAAGAAGGAATTGTTTAGTGCAGCAAATGGCTAAAGGGCTTGCGCAGGTTTACGGTAGCCTGTCCAAGTCTCACAAAATAATGTTAGGAACATTAACAGTAGCAACATTGGCCGTCGCGATTTGGCGGCCAGCGCATTTACCATCAACTAACACAGATACTGAAGGTTCAGTCGATACCGTTATTCCTCTTGCATTTGTACCTTTGACTGATGCAACTGATGATATTATTCAAGATAGTAGCGACCAACTTCCTGATGAAGGCGTCGCTGATAGCACTGACGGTGAAACGGATGGTGCGCCAATCCCCCATGAATATGTTGTTGCAAGCGGCGACAACCTCACTAGCATACTGACTCAATTCGGTATTGAATCAGGTGATGTGGCGACGTTAGCTAATCAACATAAAGCGTTGCGTAATCTAAAAATTGGTCAAACGCTAAACTGGAGCCTGACCGATCAGGGGGAGCTCGACACTTTAACATGGGAAGTTTCTCGTCGTGAGACCCGTGTGTACACCCGTGTTGGTAGCACAAATAAATTTGAAGAAAAGAAAGAGATCCGTTCAGGTGAATGGACAAATAGCGTCCTGGCGGGGGTGGTAAACGGCAGTTTTGCGCAAAGTGCCAGCCAAGCAGGTTTAACACGCAGTGAAGGCCGTGAAGTGATAAAAGCACTTCAATGGCAAATTGATTTCCGTAAACTGAAAAAAGGCGATAAGTTCACCGTGTTAATGAGCCGTGAAATGCTTAATGGACGTAGTGAACAAAGCCAGTTGATCGGTGTTCGTCTACGTAGTGGTGGGAAGGACTATTATGCTTTCCGTGCTGAAGATGGTAAATATTACGATAGCGAAGGTAATGGTTTAGAAAGAGGTTTCCTGCGTTTCCCAACAGCCAAGCAGTTCCGAGTATCATCACAGTTTAACCCACGTCGAGTTAACCCAGTAACAGGGCGTGTAGCACCGCATAAAGGGGTGGATTTTGCAATGCCAGTGGGTACCCCAGTGCTTGCAGTAGGTGATGGTGAAGTGATTGTGTCGAAATATAGCGGAGCCGCGGGGAACTTTATCGCGATTCGTCATGGGCGTCAGTACACCACGCGCTACATGCATTTACGCCAATTACTGGTGAAGCCAGGGCAAAAAGTTAAACGGGGTGATCGTATTGCACTTTCTGGTAATACAGGGCGCTCAACAGGACCACATCTGCATTTTGAAATGTGGGTCAACCAACAAGCGGTTAACCCATTGACAGCGAAATTACCGAGTTCAGGTGGTTTAACTGGTAAAGAACGTAAAGAGTACTTAGCCATGGTTAAAGAAACTAAACCACAGTTAAAACTCAATTAACTCTTCATTACTGGCAGGTACAGTGTATCTGCCAGCTTTCTTTGTAACGCTTTCACTTATTATCATTTTAAGCTATAAAAGAGCGCGAACAGTTCTTTTAGGTACATTATGAATAAAGATAAAGATACCGACAGTAAATTAGGCTATGTGCCAACCTTTCATAAATCCTATTTACATCCTAAATACTGGGGAGTTTGGGCTGGGGCTGGCGTTTTTGCCGCTTTAGCCTATATTCCTGTTAAAATTCGTGACCCCATGCTGGCAAAAGTGGGGAAATGGGTAGGAAAATTGGCAAAAAGCGCAAGGCGCCGCGCAAAGATAAATCTATTATATTGCTTCCCTGAGCTTACCGAGCAGGAAAGGGATCAATTAGTGGATAGAATGTTTGAAACTGCACCTCAATCGTTTGTGATGCTTGCAGAGTTATGTATTCGTGGCGCTGATAAAACGTTAGCAAGAACACATTGGCATAACCAAGAGATTATTGATAACTTAAAGCAACAAGGCAGTAATGTTATTTTTATGGTGCCACATGGGTGGGCTGTAGATGCTCCAGCCATGTTACTTGCTGCAAAAGGCTATAAAATGGCGGCGATGTTTCACCACCAAAAAAACCCAGTAGCAGATTATTTATGGAATAAAGCACGTTACCACTTTGGTGGTCGCTTACACTCTCGAGAAGCAGGAATTAAACCTTTCATTGCTTCTGTACGGCAGGGATATTGGGGGTTTTATCTTCCCGATCAAGATCACGGCGAAGAGCATAGTGAATTTGTCGATTTTTTTGCGACTTATAAAGCAACATTGCCTGCTGTGGGCCGCCTAATGAAGGTATGTAAAGCGAAAATTGTGCCTCTGTTTCCGGTGTATGATCATCGTACTCATCAACTGCATATTTATATCCGTGAGCCTATGGATGATATTGATGGGCAGGATGATGAATATATTGCAAGAAGGATGAATGAAGAGCTGGAATATCTCGTCGGTCCAAATCCTGAACAATATACTTGGATACTTAAGTTATTGAAAACACGGAAGGGGGATGAAATTGAACCTTATCAACGTGATGATCTATATCGATAGTTTTACGCTCAATTCACTTAAATAATTATATTTTCTATGAATAGCACCTCGACTGAATTGTTATGTTAGAGGTGCTTTTTTTATATTTGGGGAATGCCTTACCTAAGAATTACCAATCTTTTATTGATTGGCTAATTATGATAATAATTTAGTTAATTGAGAAGTGAATAGAAAAAAAGATATTTATTTTTCTCTTTTATACTTTATTTATGATCGCTATTTTATCGATTTGCCTTATATCAAATATTTTATAACACCATGATAAATAAGTGAATTATATATTTTGGGGGTTCATTTATAACTTATTTTTTGTAAGGTTATAACTGCTTAACTGCATAAAACGAAGCCTTTTATCGAGCGGAAAGGTCAAAAATCCTTATCAATAGTTAATATCAATTATATGGTAAATGAAATACACGTAAAAGGTTATTTTTATGAGATGATATAAATTGTTGTAATGCAGATAATGTGAGTTTAGTTGATAGCGCGTATTTGTCAGAGTAAAAATAGGCAATCAGAGGTGGAAGGTTGTATTGAGATGCTCATACATTTGCGTTATTTTTCTTTGTAACTAAAGAGTCGTGTGTATTGATGAATGATAATGGAGATATAAGTTTTTTCTCTTTTTCATAAGCTCACTATAGTTAACTGTTAACTTATTGGAACAGTAATAAGATTAATCTAATAGAGCACTAGTTTGATAAAATTTTGATGAAATAAGTATTAATTAAAAAGGTCATATTGTCTGCCATTCCCCCCTAGAACCCCACATTTGCTAATCAATAACAAAAAATTATTAGATTAATATCCTGATTTTCTTTACTCTCAATAGGTGTTTAACGAGCCATAAATTTGCAAGCATTTGACGAGAACATTAAATGTTAAATCATAATTTAATTTAAAGTTAAACATCATACCAAATATTTATTAATAAAATAATTAATTAATTTAAATTACGCTGGGATTTTTTTAATGATTTAACGCTAAGACAAAACGCTATATTAACGAATAGTTTTTATGTTTTAAATATAAAATAAATGGCAATAAATTTATTGTATATTTTATTTTTACTGATGATTAAATGATGGAAGAAATAAGAGTAAGTTTAAATTAATAAAGCCCAAAAAAGAGATTCTTTTTAACTAAGATGAAATTTGTACTAAAAAACATACAGACTTAAATAATATTTAACTAATGATGACAAAATGATCTGTAAGTGCATATACCTATTAACGGTGATGAAATATGTTGCTATATTTTTATTAAATAATAAAAATTGAGTCCAAAACTCTATTTGGAGACGCTATGGAAAAAACGAGAACGACATTGGACCAATGGATTACCTTGCAAGCTGTTGTAGATTGCGGGGGATTTGCACAAGCCGCTGAAGTATTACATCGGACTCAATCCGCTATTAGTTATACAATCAGCAAACTTGAACAAACACTAGAAATTGAAATCTTTTCATTAGAAAAAAGACGCGCTGTTTTAACACCGAAAGGTGAAATGTTATTAGCGTTATCTCGGGAGTTAACGAATAAAGCGATATTATTGGAAACAAAAGCTAAATTACTGAATAGTAAATGCAATATAAAGATTAAACTCGTGATAGACACGCTTTATCACACAGATAATCTTTTAGATAAAGTGGCTAATTTTATTAAAAGGCATAAAGATTATGACATTGATATAATCAAACAAAACATATCTAAATCAGATGTGTTTGCTTTAAAGGATTATGATATTTTGATTACAGATCAGCATGTTGAGACTTTAAATCCTATTTTTTTAGAAACGGTTGAATCTGTTATTGTGACTTCACCTGACCATATATTACAGAGTATTGAAGAATCTAACTTATTGGATTATCTATCTAAATATACAAAAGTTGTTCTTGATCCTTCATTGGAAGATACCGTTAAAAGTGCACAAACTATCAGCGCTGCATCACTAGAAACAGTTATTAAACTTGTCGAAAATGGAACGGGCTATACATGGTTGCCTAAAAATCTAATAAAAAACCAGTTGAATAATCATTCACTAAAACAGCTAAAAATTGCCAATAAAAATATTTACTATGATTTTTATATGTATGTGAATAAAAATTCATTGGTGCAAGATGTTTTAGGTGAATTTATAAACCATTTAGAGTTAACTGAGATTAAATAAACGTTAATCATTAAATGAGTAATCAAAAATAAACATTAAGTGTTTCGATATAATAACAAAAAATTCAATGTAACAAGATATTAACTAAATTAAATTGTGATGCTATATTTCGCTTGCACTCATGCACTGAGTAAATATTTATTAGTGCTGTGGCAATTAACATCAGAATATCTAATTATAGGAATCGATATGAGTATTCTAAAAAAATCCCTAACTGCTTTAGGGGTGGCTTTAGCTGTAACAACCGCTCCAGCTGTTTTTGCTTCAGGAACAATTGACTTTACTGGTGAAATAACTGATTCAGCTTGTGCAGTAGATAGTAGCTCTCAAAACTTAACGGTTGACCTTGGTAAAGTGTCAGTGAAAAGTTTAGCAGCAGCAGGGCAAATTGCTGGTTTAAAAGATTTTACTATTAAACTCATCGATTGCCCTGAAAATGCTAAAGTGGCAGTAAGATTTGGTGGCTCTCGTGATAACGATGACCGCGATATTTTACAAATAGCACAAGCTGGGGGTCACGCAACCAAAGTAGGTATTGCTTTATTTGAAAAGGATGCGACAACACAAATTAAACTATTTGAAGATTCAAAATTAGTTGAATTTAAAAATGCAGCAGGTGATTCAGTAGAATTGAATTACGTAGCTCGCTATAAAGCAACAGGTGCTGCAACTGCTGGTAAGGCAGATGGTACGGCTGTTTATAGCATTCAATATCAATAATAAATATATACCCTAAATAATTTGAGTTGCATCTAAAAGACAGACCTACATATTCTGAGAAGCATCGTTATTTAATGCCTCTTGGAGGGGATGGTGCACGTCAATCATGAGGCAATTTGAATATAGTGTGTATAGAGGGTAACGCTGTTACCCTCTCATTTTTAATAAATAAAATGGCCGAATTATGAAAAAAATAATTTTTTCAGCAGTTTTTCTTTTATTTTCTATTTCTCATTTTGCTTCTGCGGCGGGTGTCAGTGTGGGAGGAACTCGTTTTATCTATCAAGAAAATAAACGTGAAATTGATATCCCTATTTTTAATAGTGATAAAGAAAAGCCATTCCTTATTCAAACTTGGGTAAGTCCATTTGAAGGTGAAGGAAAAACACCATTTATTGCAACGCCACCATTATTTCGCATCGAGCCAGATAGTAATGCTGCTGCACGTATTTCTTATGTAGGTGAACCTATTGGTTCAAACCAAGAAAAATTATATTTGCTTAATGTAAAATCAATACCACCTAAAGACGTTAAAATTGAAAATCAATTACAGATTGTTATCAACTCTCAGTTTAAACTATTTTTAAGATCAAAAGATATTGTTCCATTTGACTTTAATAAAGTTGAAATTATCAAAAAACCTGACGGTATTATTATTAATAACGATACTCCCTATCATTTATCAGTTAGGGATATATTGGTAGACGGGAAAAACATCCAAGGCGGTGATCTCGTTTACCCTCATACAAAAGAATACATTGTTAAACACAGCATAAATAATAATCAAAAAGTTGTTGTTAAATTTATTAATGACTATGGCGCGATTATTGATAAAACATCTAAATAAGAGTATAAAAAATGTCTGCCTCATGTTTTAAAAATAAAAGTTTATACCACTCAAAAGTTTTTATTGCAGTCAGTATTATATTATATTCTAACAATACTAAAGCAGATGATGTTTTTGACATTAATGCAATCAATACAGGGATTGAAAGCCACGTTGCGGATGTAAATAATTTAGATTACCTGTCATATTCGGGAGGGCAGCTACCCGGAACTTATCATGTCGCTATTTATATTAATAACAAATTTGTTGATGAACAAAATTTACGCTTTATCTTTGATAAGCAAAATAAAAAGCTTGTTCCTGAAATAGCAAAGAAGATGCTATTAAGCTGGGGGGTTAAAAATACCGCGAGCCAAGCTTTTAGCGATGCAAAAGATGATCAAGCAATCACTGATATCGCCGCGACTATACCCGGTGCGTTCTATAAATATGACTTTGGGAATGGCCGCCTTAATATCAGTATCCCTCAAATAGGGTTAGATAATTATAGCCGCGGTTACGTTGATCCTAAAGAGTGGGATGATGGTATTAATGCCGCCTTCGTAAATTATAATATCCGACACAGCCAAAATTGGTATAAAGATCGTGACGATACCAATACCAATAACACATTTATTGGCTTACGCAGCGGTATTAATTTTGATGTGTGGCGATTGAGAAACCACAGTACTTATAGCCGGACTTCAGGGAAAACGGATTGGAATAATCTACAAACTTATGTGGAAAGGGATATTCGTCCATTAAAAAGTCACTTAACGATTGGTGAAACAGCATCGGATAACGGTGTTATGGAAAGTAACCCTTATCGAGGCGTAAAGCTAGCCTCCGATGAAAGTATGTTACCGCAAAGTCAACGTGGGTTTGCGCCGGTAGTTAAAGGCATTGCTCAAACGAATGCTGTTGTGACGATCCGCCAAAATGGTAGCGTGATTTATCAAACGACAGTACCACCCGGCGAGTTTGAAATAAATGACCTTTATCCTACGTCATATAGTGGTGATTTGGATGTACAAATAGAAGAAGCAAATGGAACGATCCGTTCGTTTATTCAACCTTTTTCTGCCGTTCCTATGATGCAGCGAGCGGGATCATTAAAATACAGCATTGATATTGGTAAATACAATGTTGATAACGCGCTTCGGAAACCTAATTTTGCGCAAGCCTCTGCTATTTATGGTTTGCCTTATAACTTGTCGGTTTATGGTGGTTTTATTTTATCAAAGGACTACCAAGCTTATACCGCAGGGACAGGGATCAACTTGGGGAGTATTGGGGCAATTTCAGCCGATGTGACTCAATCTAAAACAGAACTACTTGATAAAACGAATGCGCAAGGTCAGTCCTATCGAGTGCAATATTCGAAATATATGCCAGGAACAGGTACGTCATTTTCTCTTGCATCTTATCGCTATTCGACAAAAGAATATTACGATTTTTCTGCATCAAATAATGACCCTTATGAGAGCGGAAGAAAGAAACAGCAGTTCCAAGCTTCTATTTCTCAGTCATTAAAAGATATTGGTTATTTATCCATTAATGGTTATCAACAATATTATTGGGATAGAAGCGGCGTCGATAAAAATTTAACCGTAGGCTTTAACTCTAATTATCGACAAATAAACTATGGTATTTCTTACTCTTATACTAAGCAGGAACATACTAACAGTAAAAACGAAATGTTATCTATCAATTTTAGTGTTCCATTTACGCTTGGACAAAAAAATAACTGGGTCAATTATCGTTACAATACTAGCCAGAATGGTGATTCGATTAGTTCGGTCAGTGTGAGTGGTACACGTTTAGAAGATAACAATTTGCAATTTGATATCACGCAAAACTATAACCATAGCCGACATGAAAATAGCGGTTCGGTGAGTGGTAATTATATTGTTTCATCAGGAGAGTATAACGGGGGCTATAGTTATGACCCACGTTATCAGTCCGCTAATATCGGGGCAACTGGCGCGTTACTATTACACTCTGGTGGTATCACCCCAGCTCGAGCGATTTATGACTCTGCGGTTTTAGTCAAAGCCAATGATATTAATGACCTGAAAGTCAATAATGCGCAGTCGCTTTATACTAACTCTTGGGGATATGCTGTTGTACCGAGTGCTACACGTTATGAAAGGAATAAGATCAGCGTTGACCCTTCAACATTAACAGGAAATAACGATGTTGGGTTAAGCACGACAACAGTTGTACCAACTCGTGGTGCTATCGTATTAGCCGACTTTAAAGGTAAACGTGGTGCGAGAGTCATGCTTAAATTAACTCACCATGATCAACTCATTCCATTTGGAGCACAAGTGTCTGTTTTAGTTGATAAAGAAGAGGTTACAACAGGTATTGTCGCTAATGATGGTGAAGTCTATTTAAGTGGTGTACCTGAACAGAGTCGTATTGTTGTCAAATGGGGAAGTCATGCGGATCAGCAGTGTGAACTGCCACTTCAGCTTGATTTAAGTAACGACAAAATTCAATTTATTGAGCGAATTTGCCAATAGGAGCAGACATGAATAAATTATTTTTAATTGGGGGTATTTCGACGCTTCTATTTTCACAATCCGCTTTAGCCGAATTTAGAGCATTATTTAATGAATTATCTCATACAGTGAATGAACCTATTTATGTTTCAAGAACAGCACCAATTGGATCAGAAGTCGGAACTATTGATTTAGGAAGCTATACCGCTTGGAGTTGGAGTAACATAACAGACGAAGTTCAAGTGGGAATTTATTTACCTGAAACGTATGGCAGTAAACAATATTATAATAACAGATACATTAAAGAAATTAATAATTCTGGTGTGGGCTATGCGCTACATGGGACAGTGTCAACACCTTGCACAGGTAGTGCTTATGTTGATGGAATTAATACCATTGATGGAAATAATGCGAATAGGATGATCTGTAGCACTACCCAGAGTTCAGGTGTGTATACCGTTTCTTTAAAACTTGTTTTTTATAAGCTCAAAGATAACGTAAAAACGCAAGTACTACCTGCTAGCCGAGCGGCGATGTTAATTATTTATAATAATGGATTTCAAACATCGGATAGCTACGGTAATATGGAGCCTAAGGTTAGTATAGGGCCGGTTAATATTATTTCGACTGGTTGTGAAGTGCTGAATAAAAATATTCTTGTGCCTTTTAATAAGATTGATAAATCGAGTTTTTCAGGGGTAGGGAGTGTTAGCCCAAATAGCGTGAAAGATTTTCAAATCAACCTTAGTTGTGACCCCGTGTCACCCATAAAAATCACCTTTACTGGAACACCTGTCAATAATAGTATGACACCCGGAACAATCGCATTAAATAATCCAACAGACGTCAATACTGCGAAAGGGTATGGTATACAAGTTAAGTATAAAAATGACCCCATTAAAATAAATCAAATGATGACGATCGAAGAAAAAAATGTATCGTCGGAAAATTATAGTATTCCATTACAAGCAGCGTATATTCAAACTTCGAATGATACACAAGCTGGCCAAGCTAATGGAACGTTACAGTTTAATTTGCAATATCATTGATTCCCAGAAAAATCGGACAGATTAAACGGTAACTATTCAATATAAATTATGATGAGCACAATATTTATTACAATGTTGTGCTTATTTTTATTTTAGTGATGCCAAAGACGAACGTAGGAGAACTTGGTAGCATTGGACCGAATGGATTGGCATTTACTGAATTTTATTATTCAACAGAGAATGGGAGCTATTTTGATGACTATCATCGTGTTTTAGCACAAGCATTGCCATCAGTATACCATGTTGAAAATTCTTGGGAAAACTATGACAAAATAGCTTCGGTGATTGCTGCTGTATTTAATAATTGGAAAATGACTCACTCTAAATAAGCATACACAGCATTATCTATATCGATTGAAAAAGGGAGCAAATGCTCCCTTTACACCGATATTGATTTATTCGACTTCCAAAATACGGCAAGTATTCGTACTACCAATTGTGCCCATCAAGTCACCTTGAGTAACGAGAACGAGATCTCCAGTCATTAAATAACCATTATCACGTAGGCGTGTGATAGCTTCATTCGCAGCCGCAATACCATCGGTGTGAGTGCTACAGAAAACAGGTGTAACACCACGGTACAGTGAAGACTGATTGAGTGTTTTTTCATGGCGCGACATAGCGAAAATAGGTAAGCCAGAACTGATACGTGACATCATACGAGCAGTACGGCCTGATTCAGTCATCGCGATAATGGCTTTGACCCCTTTCAGGTGGTTAGCAGCGTACATCGTTGACATCGCGATAGCTTCTTCAGGTGAATCAAACTCGGCATCTAAGCGGTGCTTGGAGACATTCAGTCCAGGCATTTTTTCAGCCCCTAAACAGACTTGTGCCATGGCAGCAACGGTTTCAGCTGGGTATTGCCCCGCAGCGGTTTCTGCTGATAGCATAACGGCGTCTGTACCATCTAGAACGGCGTTAGCGACATCCATCACTTCAGCACGAGTCGGCATTGGATTTGTGATCATTGACTCCATCATTTGAGTTGCGGTGATCACTACTCGGTTGAGCTGACGTGAACGGCGGATCAGTTTCTTTTGTACCGCAACTAATTCTGGGTCACCGATTTCAACGCCTAAATCACCGCGAGCAACCATGACAACATCCGATGCAAGGATAACTTCATCCATAATTTCATCGGTTGCCACAGCTTCAGCGCGCTCTACTTTCGCGACGATTTGGCATTCACAGCCTGCATCACGAGCCAAACGGCGCGCATAATTTAAATCTTCGCCTGAACGAGGGAAGGAAACGGCAAGGTAATCGACACCGATTTTAGCGGCGGTGATGATATCTTCTTTGTCTTTATCGGTTAGTGCTTCAGCCGATAAACCACCACCAAGTTTGTTGATGCCTTTATTATTGGAGAGTTGACCGCCAACGGTTACTTCAGTGAAAACTTGTAAGCCTTGGACTTCACGGACTTTCAGTTGTACACGACCATCATCAAGCAATAAAATGTCACCAGGTACAACATCAGCAGGTAAACCTTTATAATCAATCCCCACTTTTTGTTGGTCACCTTCACCTTTGCCGAGAGTGGCATCAAGGATAAATTTATCACCAACATTTAAGAATACTTTGCCATCTTTAAACGTAGAAACACGTATTTTAGGGCCTTGTAAATCGCCAAGGATCGCAACATGGCGACCTAAACGAGCAGCGATTTCACGCACTTTGTTAGCACGAAGAATATGGTCTTCTGGAGTTCCGTGAGAGAAGTTTAGGCGTACAACGTTGGCGCCGGCGTTAATAATCTTTTCAAGGTTATTATCACGATCGGTAGCTGGACCTAGGGTAGTAACAATTTTAGTTCTTCTAAGCCGTCTAGTCATGTATTACTCCGTTGACCTGTAATGGTGTTGATTTATTGAGTGAAATCTTTTCATACTTCAAGCGGTATGTAGTGCTCGTGGCGTAAGCCCCTATCATATTATGTCGACATACAACTTGAATCATTTAGCGTATTTTCGAGACCTTTTTACGACAAGTCGTCATGCTGACACGAGCACAGCTATTATATACTGCTAATTCGTTTATGCTATCAGGTCTGTAAAACTATTAAAGCCCACAGTAAGAAAAGAATACTTTTTAACGTTTACACACTATCAAACCGCGAATCACGTAATGCTTCTTTGACCCGTTTCAAGTTATCTCTAAATTTTTCACCTCTTCTTAAGGTAAAACCCGTTGTGAGGACATCGATCACTGTGAGTTGAGCAAGTCTTGAGACCATTGGCATATAGACGTCGGTATCCTCTGGTACATCAATAATAATTGAAAGGGTAGCGACTTGAGACAATGGAGAGTTTTCTGAGGTGATGGCAATCACAGTGGCATCGTTATCACGGGCTAGGCGAGCCATATCAACTAAGGCTTTCGTTCTTCCTGTATGCGAGATTAAAACGATAACATCCCCCTCAGTACTATTTATACAACTCATTCGTTGCATGACAATATCATCGAAATAAATGACGGGAATATTAAAACGGAAAAATTTATTCATCGCATCATGTGCTACAGCCGCCGATGCGCCAAAGCCAAAAAAGCTGATTTTTCTTGCTTGAGTGAGAAGGTCAACCGCACGATTAACGGCCGCAATGTCTAAAGTATGTTTGACATTATCTAAACCCGCCATTGCTGATTCGAAAATTTTATGGGTATAGGTGTTAACCGTATCATTTTCTTCAACATTTCGGTTCACGTAAGGGGTGCCGTTAGCGAGGTTTTGCGCCAATCGAAGTTTAAAGTCAGGAAACCCTTTGGTATCCATTTTACGGCAAAACCGGTTAACGGTGGGTTCACTCACATCAGCAAGTTGAGCAAGGCTCGCAATGCTAAGATGAATAGCTCGCTGTGGCATACCTAAAATCACTTCGGCAACTTTCTTTTCTGATTTACTTAAAAAATCGAGGCTGTTCTTCATTTGTTCTAAAATATTCATATAACGAAAGTGCCTATTTCATCAAAAGGAGAAATTTTTCTGCCATAAAGATACGCTGTATTTTATTAATATCGTTTTGAAGGCAGTGTGTATATAAAAGGAATATACTATGGGTAATGGCTAACCTATCTGAATGAGAGGCGTTTGTGATGTAATTTTTTACAAAACTATGAGCTGTATCTAATTTTCATATCAGTAAGTTCGTTAGCTGTTTTGTCATTTTATTACAAATGCTGTCACCATTCAGTTAACATGACATGGTTTAGGTTTGCTGCTTTTTTCAGCATAAAAACTGTGATCTGTATCATCAATATTTACTGAATACCCTCAAAAGGGTACATTAGCGGAACATCTGGCTAATTTTGTAACAAAATTACAATAAATTCCGCAAATTGAGGAGAACCAATATGGCGGTAAATAATGCTGCTCAAGCCTGTGACTTGATTATTTTCGGCACCAAAGGAGACCTCGCTCGTCGTAAGTTGCTTCCATCCCTTTATCAGTTGGAGAAAGCAGGCTACATTCACCCAGACACCCGTATCATCGGTGTAGGGCGTGCGCAGTGGAGCCAGAGCGATTATGTTGAGTTTGTTGAAAAGGCGTTCAGCGAATTTTTAAAAGAAGATCTCGACCCAGTACTTTGGGAGAGGCTCAGTGCGCGTTTAGATTTCTGCAATTTGGATGTTAATCAAACCGAAAATTTCGATAGCTTGGCACAAATGTTGAAGCAAGACTGCCATCCCGCTATCCACTATTTTGCTATGCCGCCGAGCACTTTTGGGGCAGTTTGCCATGGACTTGGACATGCAGGTTTAAATAAACAGCCTAACCGTGTTGTGATGGAAAAACCGTTAGGTACAGATTTAGCGTCTTCTCAAGAAATCAACAATGAAGTAGCGAAATATTTTGATGAAAGTCAGGTCTATCGTATCGACCATTACCTCGGTAAAGAAACGGTACTTAACCTGCTGGCTCTACGTTTTGCTAACTCATTATTTATCAACAACTGGGATAATCGCACCATTGACCATGTGCAGATCACCGTTGCAGAAGAAGTGGGTATAGAAGGGCGCTGGGGGTATTTTGATCAGGCAGGTCAAATGCGCGATATGGTGCAAAACCACCTATTACAAATTCTCACCATGATCGCGATGTCGCCACCTGCTGATCTCACCACTGACCGGATCCGTGATGAAAAAGTGAAAGTGTTACGTTCATTACGTCGAATTGACCACACTAATGTCAGAGAAAAAGCGGTTCGCGGGCAGTATACTGCGGGCTTTGTTCAAGGTAATAAGGTTCCCGGTTATCTTGAAGAAGAAGGCGCTAATAAACAAAGTATGACAGAAACCTTTGTTGCGCTACGCGTTGACATCGATGATTGGCGCTGGGCAGGAGTACCTTTTTATTTACGCACAGGTAAGCGTTTACCTGCTAAGTGCTCTGAAGTTGTTGTTTATTTTAAAAAGCCAGCACTGAATATTTTCTCTGAAAGCTATCAGGAATTACCGCAAAACAAGCTCACTATTCGTCTGCAACCGGATGAAGGGATTGATATTGAGATCATGAATAAGGCACCGGGCCTTGATCACAAACATCGCTTGCAAACCACTAAGCTGGACTTGAGTTTCTCAGAAACCTTTAATCAAACACACCTTGCGGATGCTTATGAGCGCTTATTGCTTGAAGCAATGCGCGGTATTCAAGCGCTGTTCGTACGCCGTGATGAGGTTGAAGAGGCTTGGAAGTTTGTTGATTCCATTATGGATGCGTGGGCTATGGATAATGAAGCCCCTAAACCATACCAAGCGGGTACTTGGGGGCCTATCGCATCGGTTGCGATGATCACTCGTGATGGGCGTTCTTGGAACGAATTTGAATAAGCTATAGTTGATTTATCTCGTAGGCCAGCTTGCTCTAGAAGGAAGCTGGCCTTATTTTTATCCATGGTGCGAGAGCATCTTACAGCACTAACTCACTTCTTCCTGTCGCCGCCATATGAATAATACCTTGCTCTATCCGTAAACAAGCCATTTTAGCCGCATCGGGAACAGACAGCCCCGCGAGTAATTGAGCTGTTAACTCTGCACCAAATAGATCGCCGGTACCTTTTGGCGTGACAGGGTAACGTTTATGGCGAATAACCGCGACATCCTGTTTGGTGACACACACGACCTCAATACTTTCATCATCGGGTTGGAATGCACTGGTAATGATCACCCATTGCGTATGGCCTTTTAGTAATGAACGAGCAGCTTGAGTTGCATCATCAAGGGTCTTTATCTGTTGACCACTTAGTGTCGCGAGTTCAAATTTATTGGGGATGATACCCGTTGCAAGCGGCAATACTTCATCGCGATACACATCGGCAATTTCTGGGGGAATATAAAAACCGCTATCTTCATCCCCCATAACAGGATCGACAATGACAGGTATAGAAGGGTATGACTGACGTACACTTGATAACCATTGTGCAAGATCATGGGCTTTATCTCTAGAGCCTAAATATCCCGTTAGGATCGCACGTACACTGCCAAGGCAATCGCGCTCAACTAATCCAGACAGATAGCCTCGAAACCATTCACCCGGTAATTCGCCGCCGTGACATGTCACATAATGGGGGGTATTGCTTAAAATCACTGTCGGTACAGCAGCGACCCTTAGCCCTTGCTTCATCAGTGCCGGAACCGCAATACTGTTACCGACACTGCCGTAAATAACTTGCGACTGGATGGAGATGACATCATAAGGCAGCGGCGTGGCATTTGCATCGTTTTGAAAACTGTTAGAGGTGAGGTTAAAGGTGTCCATTTATCTCTCTTTCGGCCAAAATTAAGCAGTTAGCTAATATAAGATGCCTGTTTGCCGTTGAAGTCAATCATAAACAATGGATAGGACTACGTAATAAAAGAAAACAATGAAAAATTTATTTTTTTCAATAAAAAGTATGGTTATCTAGTGAGAAGTTTGTGGTTGATTATTCGTTTAACTTGAGAATAGGTCAAGGTTAGTTGATTATTTCCTGCATAATTATGCAATAAATATTCATTTAAAAAAGCTTTTTATATTCATTGACTTAATATTTTTGGCATGATAAAAATAACCTGTAATCAACAATTATATGAGGGTTCGGAGTAACTTGGATGGATGTCCATCCGATGAAATGAATGAGATATCATGCTTAGCGTGAATAGCATTAAAATCAGTAAGTCCCAAAGAAGAACTACCCATCGGCTTTTCCTTTCAGCGATCCTTTCCAGTGAACACCACTGGTGCGGTGCATTATAGCGTCTCTCTCTATTATTCATTTTGCTGAATAAAATCAGCATCACTTTGATATTTATTTGTTTTTTATAATTGCACAAAATTTTTCTTAGCCGAAAAGTTTGCTATTTCTGTATGAATAATAAGCAGTCGTGCGATTATCCATAGAGAGATTATATAATGATATATTGGATATTTTTAGCATTAGCTATCATTACCGAAGTGATCGGTACATTATCGATGAAACACGCCAGCGTGAGTGGTGATTTTACTGGGATGGCAGTAATGTATGTCATGATTGCATCTTCTTACATTTTGCTGGCTGTTGCTGTGAAAAAAGTTGCCCTTGGGGTTGCATACGCCTTATGGGAAGGGATCGGTATTCTATTTATCACGACGTTTAGTGTGTTGTGGTTTGGCGAGTCGCTTTCCCCTATGAAAATTGGTGGCTTAGTATTGTTAATCGCAGGAATTGGGTTAATTAAATCAGGTACTAAAAAATCGACCGTCACTCAGTCTGCTCAAAAAGTGAAAGAAGCGGCGGGGCGTGCGGTCTCTGCGGTTAAATCAGGTGGTTTGGCACAAGAACGTGCTAAAACGGAGGCCTGATTATGGACGTCCAATTTGAATGGTGGCACGGCGCATTTTTAGTTCTTGCTGTGGTACTGGAAATTCTTGCAAACATCCTCTTAAAAATGTCGAACGGCTTTAAACGTTACTGGTTAGGCATTTTATCTTTAGTGGCAGTATTAGGCGCATTTAGCTCGTTGGCTCAAGCAGTCAAAGGTATCGAATTGTCGATTGCTTATGCGTTGTGGGGCGCTTTTGGTATTATTGCGACGGTAGCCGCGGGGTGGATCCTTTTCAATCAGCGGCTAAATTATAAAGGTTGGGGAGGTATCGTCCTGTTATTGTTGGGGATGGTGCTTATTAAAATGTCTTAAAAAATAGAGCGCCAATTGATGATTGGCGCTCTATTTTTTTATGATAAATCGTTTGCTAGGTGTCGTTATTCAATAGCGGCAACAATTTTGATTTCGACTTTATATTCCGGTTTCATCAGCGCCGCTTGTACAGTACAACGAACCGGTGCGCTGCCTTCAACAACCCAAGCATCCCATGCTTGATTCATTCCCGCAAAATCGGCTTTGTCAGCAAGGAAAATCGTTGCATCAAGGATTTTACTTTTGTCAGAACCCACGCGTTGTAAAAGAATATCAATCGCTGAAAGGGTATTCGCTGTTTGAGCAATAATATCAGCATCTAAGTTATCCGGTACACTGGTGTAGTAGACAACATTGTTGTGAATAACCGCTTCAGACCAACGTTTGTCAGGGTCAATTCTTTCAATCGTCATCATTATTCCTTAGTTCATTTCATTAGTGAGTCTTTTTAAGGATAACAGCTTGCTTTATTGATGAAAAATCCTTTCTATGACGATTGGATGATTTAGCTCAGCAGGCAACATCAAGACATGATAAAGTAGACGCCTTCAAAGAGAACAATAAATAGGTTTGCGGTGCACGACGATTTTTCTTCTAATGGCTTTTTGGCGAGAACAATCCCAGGTTTTCAACCACGAGCAGCCCAAGTCAAAATGTCACATGCTGTCACGGAGGCAATTGAAAAACAGCATGTGCTAGTGGCTGAAGCGGGAACAGGAACAGGCAAAACATACGCTTATTTGGTGCCCGCCTTACGTTCGGGTAAAAAAGTGATTGTTTCGACTGGATCGAAAGCGTTACAAGATCAGCTTTATCACCGTGACTTACCCACGATTATAGACGCGATGAAATTTAATGGGCGGACAGCGTTATTAAAAGGCCGCTCAAATTATCTTTGCTTAGAGCGTTTAGATCAGCAGTCATTAGGCGGGGGTAGCCTTGAGCCAGAAATATTGTCTGCCGTTGTCCGCTTACGCAACTGGTCCATTGAATCGGAGTCTGGGGATATCAGCACTTGTCACGATATCGCGGAAGATCATGCCGTTTGGCCATTAGTCACCAGCACTAATGACAACTGTCTCGGCAGTGATTGCCCTCGTTATCAAGAATGCTTTGTATTAAAAGCGCGCCGCAAAGCATTAGATGCTGACATTATCGTTGTTAACCATCATCTCTTTATGGCTGATCGTGTTGTTAAAGATACGGGGTTTGGGGAGTTAATGCCACAAGCTGATGTGATGATTTTTGATGAAGCGCATCAAATCCCCGATATTGCTAGCCAATATTTCGGTCAACAACTCAGTAGCCGCCAGCTTCTTGATCTCGCACGTGATATGGTTATGGCCTATCGCACAGAGCTAAAAGATCTGGTTCAGCTACAAAAAAGTGCAGATAGGCTAACCCAAAGCACATTGGATTTTCGCTTAAATTTAGGTGAGAGCAGCTTTCGTGGTAATTTGCGTGATCTATTGAAAAGCCCTGTGGTGCAGCGCGCGTTGACATTACTCGATGATTCTCTCGAGTTATGTTATGAAGTGATCAAGACATCATTAGGGCGTTCGCAAACATTAGATTCCGTTTTTGAACGGGTGACTCTCTACCGTAATCGTTTGAATCGGCTAAAAGATGTCACAATTCCAGGTTATAGCTATTGGTTTGAAAGCTATGGCCGGCATTTTTTATTAGCGATAACACCACTGACGGTTGCGGAAAAATTCAGTGAAATGATCTCCAGTACGCCAGCAAGTTGGGTATTCACATCGGCAACGTTATCCGTTAATGAACAACTCAATTACTTTACCGATAGATTGGGTTTAACGTCAGCGAAAACCTTGCTATTGGCGAGCCCTTTTGATTATCAAAGCCAAACTTTACTCTGTGTGCCACGTTTTTTACCGGAAACAAACCAAAAAGGGGTGGCACAAAAACTTGCGAATATGTTGCGACCACTGATTATAAAAAACCAAGGGCGCTGCTTTTTCTTGTGTACATCACATATGATGATGCGTGAATTAGCCGAAGAGCTGAGAACAACACTCGTGTTACCTGTGCTTATGCAAGGCGAAAGCAGTAAAAATAAGTTACTTGCTCAATTTATTGCGGCGGGAAATGCAGTGCTTGTTGCAACGAGTAGCTTTTGGGAAGGGGTAGATGTCAGAGGGGATGAACTGACATGTGTGATTATCGACAAATTACCGTTTACAGCCCCTGATGACCCATTATTACGGGCGCGTATTGAGGATTGCCAATTAAGAGGCGGTGACCCATTTGCGGATGTTCAAATTCCTGATGCGGTGATCACCTTAAAGCAAGGTGTTGGGCGTTTGATCCGTGATACCAGTGATTACGGCGTTATTGTGATTTGCGATAACCGTTTAGTAACACGTCCATATGGTAAGGTTTTTTTGAATAGTTTACCGCCGTCACCAAGAACTCGCAGTTTATCTAAAGCAATTGAGTTTCTTGAGAAAAAACGAATAGAACATAATAATAGCAATTAAACCAAGGTCATAAGCGGTTTTTTCTGCTATTTCATTTTGAGTTTATGCTACTATAAACGTCATTTTCAGGTCACTGTACAGGTACAGTGGCATCAAATCTAATCATTTGCCGGAGTTGTGGCATGTCGAGCCGTATTCTTGCTGTTGATACAGCAACAGAAGCATGTTCAGTCGCATTGTTATGCGATGGAGAAATTATTTCGCGTTTTGCCGTTTCGCCTCGAGAGCATACACAAAAAGTGTTGCCAATGGTGGACGAGGTATTATCCCAAGCGGGGGTCACTTTAAACCAATTGGATGCGTTAGCGTTTGGTCGTGGACCGGGGAGTTTTACGGGCGTTCGCATCGGGGTCGGTATCGCCCAAGGGTTAGCACTCGGCGCCAATTTACCGATGATCGGTGTTTCATCATTGATGACACTGGCAGAAGGGGCATATCGAACGCAAGGACATGAGCAGATTTTGACGGCGATTGATGCGCGCATGACAGAGGTATATTGCGCTCAATATCAGCGTACGGCAGAGGGTATATGGCTCGGTGAGGATACCGAAGCTGTTATGGCGCCGGAGCTATTTAGAGATTCAATCGCTCAGTTGGCAGGGCAATGGAGCCTAGCAGGAACAGGTTGGCAAGCTTATCCGCAATTAAAAGACAGTGCGCTTTCGTTGATTGAAAGTGGGATCACATTGCCAGCGGCACAAGATATGTTACCGATTGCTGAACGTTTATGGCGTTCGGGTCAGGTACAAGCCGTCGAAAACGTTGAACCAACATATTTACGTAACGAAGTGACGTGGAAAAAACTGCCGGGTCGTGAATAGGTATATTTTTTAGATTGGCTATGCTTATTTTATTGTTAAGTTAGGCATAGCCAAGTTCTGTTTTACGCTTTTTTCCTACCAATATTTACTGTCTTAAATGGATGTTTTTTTTAATTCGATGATTGAAATTAGCATCGAGACTCATCAAGCCTTATTTTATCAGTCTATAATTGAATTATTCGTGTATTTATCTCTCAAAGTATTGAACATATCGTGTTATGTTAGTTGATATTAATGTTAATCCTTGCCGTCTGAATTTATAATTAAAGCTAAATGGAGGTGGTATATGGGTATAAAAATTAACAGCCGTTCGACATTTAAAGCGGTTTTATTTGTCGGCATATTAACGTTAACGGGGTGTGTGTCGATCCCAGCCTCAATTCAAGGCTCGTCA
Source organism: Providencia sp. PROV267 (assembly GCF_028477825.1). NCBI lineage: Bacteria > Pseudomonadati > Pseudomonadota > Gammaproteobacteria > Enterobacterales > Morganellaceae > Providencia > Providencia sp. PROV267. The sequence goes on from NZ_JAMPLX010000017.1 coordinate 76,085, forward strand.
CCTAATCCAGCGGTTAACTTATCGTCAGTACAAAATGCGCCTGAAATGTATATTGGGCAGGAAGGGCGTTTTGGTGGGAAAGTAATCTCTGTTTTTAATCAGCCTAATAAAACGCGATTAGAAATTGCCGTGATCCCACTGAATAAATATGATGCAGCACCAGAATTAAATACGGCATCAACTGGTCGTATTTATGCCTTTGTTAATGGGTTCCTTGATCCTGCTGACTATAATGGTCGTTACATCACAGTGGTGGGTAAAATTACCGGAGAGCAGCCTGGTAAAATTGGTGATATCCCCTATAAGTATGTCACGCTAGACGTAACGGGTTACCAACGTTGGAATTTAGCGCAAAGTGTAATTTTGCCGCCAGCAGGCCCATGGGGTTATGGGTATTACGGAAACCCTTATTACTATAACCATCCTTGGGGTTACGGATATGGCTATGGTTATGGCTATCCGGGGGGCGTTGCTCCAGTACAAACCTATTTAACCGAATAAAATGAGAAGTGAAAGGCTATTTATTCGGCAATGAGCTTAGTCAGTTTATTTATTAGGTTTATACGTGGGAAATATGTTAATTTTTTCAAAAATGATTCAAAAAAGTGTATTATTATGATATCTACACCAGATATCGTTCTGGAATAACATACTAAAACGAAATAGGCGGAATAGTCCGCCTATTTTTGTTTCGAAGGAATGAAATTTATTTAGTGATAGACCTCTCAACCTTAGCACAGGGTATTTTTCAAACTGGTACGCTGAGTTAATAATTTGTTAAAAGAGTGTTTGAGTTATATTACTATACTAAAATTCAGGAGTCATACTTTGGAAAAAATCTGGCTGAAAAATTACCCAAGCGATGTGCCGGAAGAGATCGATCCTGATCGCTTTGCTTCTTTAGCAGAGTTACTTGAAAATTCGGTTTCGCAATATGCTGACCAACCTGCATTCATCAACATGGGTGCGGTGATGACTTATCGCAAGTTAGAAGAGAGAAGTCGTGCTTTTGCCGCTTACCTACAAAATGGGTTAGGGTTAAAAAAAGGCGACCGCGTCGCGTTGATGATGCCTAACTTGCTGCAATACCCGATAGCTCTATTTGGCGTTTTGCGCGCGGGGATGGTTGTCGTCAATGTTAACCCACTTTATACCCCAAGGGAGCTAGAGCACCAGTTAAATGATAGTGGTGCAACGGCCATTGTCATTGTGTCTAACTTTGCTCATACCCTTGAAAAAGTGGTGTTTAATACCAAGGTTAAGCACGTTATTTTAACTCGGATGGGGGATCAACTCTCTCGTCCGAAAGCGACATTAGTGGATTTTGTCGTCAAGTATGTTAAACGGTTGGTGCCTAAATACCATTTACCAGATGCTATCTCTTTCCGACGTGCGATGCATTACGGTTATCGTATGCAATATATCAAGCCAAAGATCAATGGCGATGACCTTGCGTTCCTTCAGTATACCGGAGGGACGACAGGGGTAGCGAAAGGGGCAATGCTAACGCACCGTAATATGTTAGCGAATATCGAGCAAGCTCGAGCGGCTTATGGTCCGGTATTAAAAATAGGTTCAGAATTTGTTGTTACGGCACTACCGCTCTATCACGTCTTTGCTCTTATGGTAAATTGCTTCCTGTTTATTAATGTCGGGGGGGTGAACTTATTGATTACTAACCCTCGTGATGTGGCAGGTACCGTTAAAGAGTTAGCGCGTTATCCGATCACCTCGATTACGGGTGTTAATACCTTATTCAATGCATGGCTACATAACGCAGAGTTCCAACAACTGGATTTCTCCAAACTCAGGTTGACGGTTGGTGGCGGGATGCCTGTTCAAAAAGTGGTTGCTGAAAAATGGCAAAAACTGACTGGGAAGCATTTATTAGAAGGGTATGGATTGACGGAATGTTCGCCACTTGTCACTGGAAACCCGTATAATCTGACGGCTTATAGTGGTAGTATCGGGTTACCGGTTCCATCAACAGAAATCAAGCTGGTTGATGATGATGGAAATGAGGTTGCACTTGGGGAACCAGGGGAAATGTGGGTGAAAGGTCCACAGGTGATGAAAGGGTATTGGAACCGCCCTGATTCAACCGCGGAAATTTTACATGATGGCTGGTTAGCGACGGGGGATATTGCTGAAATAGACAGTGAAGGTTATATCCGCATTGTCGATCGTAAAAAAGACATGATCATCGTTTCGGGCTTCAATGTCTATCCAAACGAAGTGGAAGATGTGATTTCATCTCATCCTGATGTCGTAGAGTGTGCCGCGATTGGTGTGCCGAGTACGAGTACAGGGGAGGCAGTTAAAGTCTTTGTTGTTAGTAGTAATCCTAATCTAACGTCAGATGATCTGAAAACATTTTGTCGCCGCTCATTAACCGCCTATAAAGTACCTAAGTTATTTGAGTTCCGAACCGAGCTACCAAAATCGAACGTTGGTAAAATATTGCGTAGGGAACTACGTGATGAAGAGAAACAGCAAAAAGATAAATCAACAGCGTAACGTTGTCATATCGGTTTGCACCCCTATGAGTAACGCCGGTTTTTACCGGCGTTACTGTGATGAGAATATAAAAAGAGAAATTTGTTTTGAATTATCGTTTAGTTACAACTGATAGCGAACTTGCACAGGTATGCCAGCAGGCGAGTGAAGCCGATTGGTTGGCATTGGATACCGAATTTGTCCGTACTCGAACTTACTATCCACAATTAGGTTTGCTACAGCTTTATGATGGAAAACAAGTTTCACTGATTGACCCGTTATCTATTAGCGACTTTTCACCGTTTAAAGCCTTACTGACAAATAAGAGCCTCACTAAGTTTTTACATGCCGGTAGTGAAGATCTTGAAGTGTTTTTGCATGATTTTGAGTGTGTGCCTGAACCGATGGTCGACACACAGGTTATTGCAGCCTTTTTGGGTTATCCAATCTCCTGTGGTTTCGCTTCTTTAGTTTCTGAATACTTAGGCATAGAGCTTGATAAGAGTGAATCTCGAACCGACTGGCTAGCGCGCCCCTTAAGTGAAAAACAGTGCCAATATGCGACGGCAGACGTACTTTATTTGCTGCCGTTAGCCAAGATCCTGATGCAGAAAGTGGAAGAGTCAGGCTACCTTTCTGCTGCGCTAGAAGAGTGCCAAAGAACGGTTGAACGCAGACAAAATGTGACTGATCCTGCATTAGCTTACCGTAATATCACCAATGTTTGTCAGTTAAAGAATGAGCAATTGGCTTGCTTGCAAATGCTGGCGGAATGGCGGCTAAATCAAGCAAAAGCGCGTGATATGGCGATTAACTTTGTGGTTAAAGAGGAGCATCTTTGGAAAGTGGCGCGTTATTTACCCGGTTCATTAGGTGAATTAGACGCATTAGGGCTGACGGGGCAAGAGATCCGCTGTCATGGAAGGCGGTTACTCAGTATTGTTGAAAAAGCCAAACAAATGGATGAGAGTGAATATCCCCCCACAGTGGCGAATTTGAATGAGCAACCTCAATATAAAACGTTATTTAAAGAGATAAAGAGTGTTGTTAAAGAAATTGCAGAGCATGAGAAATTCAATGCGGAATTGCTTGCTTCAAGGCGACAAATAAACCAGTTGCTCTCGGTACATTGGGGGATCAAATCTATCCCTAATCAGCCTGAATTACTTGATGGTTGGCGAGGAAGAATGCTTGCTGAGCCAATTACAAAGCTCCTTCAACAAGCGCGTTAATGGCCTATTTTCACTCCTAGGTTTGCTAGGAGTGAAATGTTAACCTTTTGCCTAGTGAATAGTGACGGCACTTAAGCGTTGAATAGCTCACCCACTCATTAATCAATCGATTTATTTACTGCACTGCTACGGTTTCGACAGAAAGTTAACTATCGGCAGAGGCGTATCGGAGAGTTGGGGGATTTTGTATTTCTTTTGGCAATAGACACCCAAACCACATAGAACAAATATTCATTCCATTGATGATTATTTAAATTCAATTGGTTGAACAAATAAAAAAGCAAGCCGCTATTTACAACTTAAAAACAACGGCTATTTGCTATGATTATTTTTCAGGAGCCTTGATTTCATCACCTTCCGGTAACGTAACGTTGAGTTCAAGTACTGAGATATCATCACCTTTTTGTTCGAATTGTACAGAAAGCATCTCAGGGTCAACTTGCACGTATTTACAAATAACCTGCAAAATATCTCTTTTCATATCAGCAAGATAAGGAGGTTCACTATCACCGCGGCGACGTTCTGCAACGATGATTTGCAATCGCTCTTTTGCGATATTTGCTGTCGACTTTTTTCTCGACAGAAAGAAATCCAATAAAGCCATTATTTACCCCCCAAATAGGCGTTTCAAGAAACCTTTTTTCTCTTCTTCAATGAATCGGATAGGGCGCTCTTCACCTAAAATACGGTCAACACAGTCACTGTATGCCTGACCTGCATCAGATTCTGCGTCTAAGATGACCGGTTCACCTTGGTTTGATGAACGTAGAACAGATTGGTCTTCAGGGATCACACCAATTAATGGAATACAAAGTATTTCCAGCACATCTTCCATGCTTAACATATCACCACGCGTCACACGACCCGGGTTATAGCGGGTTAATAACAAGTGCTCTTTGATAGGATCGAGCCCTTTTTCGGCGCGGCGTGATTTAGAGGCGAGAATACCCAAGATGCGGTCAGAGTCACGAACAGAAGAAACCTCAGGGTTCGTGGTGATGATCGCTTCATCTGCAAAGTAAAGTGCCATTAATGCACCACTTTCAATACCGGCTGGGGAGTCACATACGATAAAATCAAAAGACAAGTCATTACTTAATTCGTCGAGTATTTTTTCAACGCCTTCACGTGTCAGTGCGTCTTTGTCACGAGTTTGTGATGCTGGCAGAATATAAAGATTCTCGGTGCGTTTATCTTTAATCAGTGCCTGATTTAATGTGGCATCACCTTGAATGACGTTAACGAAGTCATACACTACTCGGCGTTCACATCCCATGATCAGGTCGAGGTTACGTAGACCGATATCAAAATCGATCACAACCGTTTTTTTCCCTCTTTGAGCTAGGCCTGTAGCTATGGCCGCGCTTGAAGTGGTTTTACCGACGCCACCTTTACCTGATGTAACAACAATTATGCGTGCCATGAATAATTCCTTGTAAATAAGGTCTAAATTAAGTTTTCAATATTTAATCTGTTGTCAACGAGACAAAGTTTCGCTGCTTTGCCGAGAAATTCAGACGGGATCTGATCACTCAGCCAATATTCACCTGCAATAGACACTAACTCTGCTTGCAAGTGGACACAAAAAATTTGGCTTTCCGTATCGCCAGAAGCACCTGCAAGTGCTCGGCCTCTCATTATGCCATATATATGAATATTACCATCTGCCAACAATTCTGCACCTGCACTCACATTACTTGTTACGATGAGATCACTATTTGGTGCATAAATTCGTTGGCCTGAACGAACAGGGGCATTAATAATTCGTGTTTTCCGGTAATTAAACTCAGGTTCGGCGGGAGTGGCTACCTCAACCGGTGTATGAACAGCCTTAGGTTGAGTATCAACGGCTTTTTGGCTTTTCCCCTCATTGAGAACCGGTAAGCCTGCATCATTGACTTTCTTACGTAGCAAAGGATCGGTACATCCGCTTATTCCGACAACCCTTAAGCCAACCGATATAATTGCTTTGTGAATACTGTATAAATCAGCATTTGTGGTTAAATCAGCAATGTTGATAACCACTGGCGCATTTTTAAGGAAGTCAGGAGCTTGACTAACCTTATCTTGTAGCGCTTTTTTGATGAGTTTGGGTTCTTCACTGTGTAAGTGAAGAACAGAAAGAGTAAAACTACTGCCTTTGAGTTCTATTGGCGACTGTGACATCTATCCGGGCTCAGCAAATTAAAATATCCGAAACAAACTTCGGGTGACGATATTCTGTAAAACAATAGCATGTTATAGTTACTACATTCTTCAAGCAAGCCAATGAACTAAGAAAAAGAGTTAAATATAATGATTTGTGCAATATATCGTAGTCCTAACCGTGAACAAACATATCTTTATATTGAGAAGAAGGATGATTTTTCTCGTGTACCTGAAGAACTCATGAAACAATTTGGTACTCCTCAATTTGCGATGACCCTTTCCCTTGCAAACCGCGACAAGCTGGCAAATGCAGACATTGAGAAAGTCAAAGCTGATTTAATTGAAGTTGGGTATTATCTGCAATTTCCACCTCCAGTTGAAAACCTACTCGCTGAATATCGAGAGTCTTACAGCGAATAAAATTAGGATAATACTTAGATGTTAATTTACTTGGGGAGGTGATGTGATAAAACCAACGTTATTATTTACTTTAATTAGCGGCCTATTTTTAGCTAGCTGCTCAGCAAAACAACCTATTTTGGTTACACCACAGGCTGAGCAAGATGCCATGATTGCAAAAGAGGTGATCGCGCTAAATAAAGCTTTTCCACTCGAAGAGCGTGAACCATCGCAATTCCCTGCTTATGTGGAGTTGTTAAAAGAGCATGCATTAGCTCAAGGTATTCAACCTGCCACTATTGAACGTGGTTTCGCCCATATTCATTTTATTGAACGCGTTGTTAAGGCCGATAAAGGGCAACCGGAAAAAAGAGCAACGGTGACTTTAGAAAGTTATCTCAAGAATGTGCTACCTGCATCACGCATTAATGCAGGCGCGGAAAAATATTGGGAAAATGAGTCACTCTTAAATGCGATTAGCCATCGTTATGGCGTACCGCCCCAATATATTGTTGCGTTGTGGGGGCTAGAAAGTGGCTTTGGTCGCTCCCAAGGTAAAGAAGATGTTATCTCAGCATTAGCTACGCTTTCATTTGAAGGCCGCCGTGAAGCATTATTCAGTAAACAGTTGCTGGCTGCACTGGAAATTATGGATAAAGGCTATATACCGGAAGAGCAGCAGTTAAAAGGCTCTTGGGCAGGCGCCATGGGCCAAAGCCAATTTATGCCGACGTCTTATTTATCTTATGCGGCGGATGGTGATGGCGATGGCAAAATGGATATTTGGAACAATAAGGCGGATGTGTTTGCCTCAATTGCCAATTACCTGTCTACGGAAGGCTGGCAGTCTGCACTACCTTGGGGCTATCAAGTGAGCCTACCTACCGACTTTGATAAGCAACTTGAAGGCGTGAAAGCAGAGCAGGGCAAAACGGTTGCACAGTGGGAGCAACTTGGCGTTAAACTCCCTGCATCTGCGCAGTTATCACCCAATTTAAAAACGTGGGTTGTTATCCCTGATGATCCGTTAGGGCGTGCATACTTAGTAACTGAAAACTTCCGCACGATCATGCATTGGAATCGTTCATATTACTTTGCTTTGAGCGTTTGCCTCATGGCTGATGGCGTTGCTCAAAAAATACAATAACGATAATAGGAGTTACAACTATGTACCAACATCGTGACTGGCAAGGTGCCTTACTGGATTTCCCTGCAAACAAAGTGGTTTGTGTTGGCAGTAACTATGCGAAACATATAAAAGAAATGGGCTCAGCACACCCCGAAGAGCCTGTGATTTTTATCAAACCTGAAACGGCATTATGTGACGCTAACCAACCGATTGTTATTCCAAAAGATCTTGGCTCTGTACACCATGAGATAGAATTAGCGGTTTTGATTGGTATGCCCTTAAAAAATGCTGATGAAGATAGAGTTTCTCGCTCAATCGCGGGTTTTGCTGTGGCATTAGATTTAACATTGCGTGATTTGCAGGCAAAATTTAAAAAAGCAGGGCAGCCATGGGAAAAAAGTAAAGCGTTTGATGGCTCATGTCCTATTTCAGGCTTTATTCCGGTTAATAACTTTGGTGATCCGCAAAGTGCCCAGCTTTCACTGGAGATCAATGGGGAAATTCGCCAGTCAGGCTCTACTCGTGATATGATCACGCCAATATTACCTCTGATTAGCTATATGTCTCGCTTTTTTACTTTGCGTGCGGGGGATATTATTTTAACGGGAACACCAGAGGGTGTCGGGCCGTTGACATCGGGTGATATGTTAAAGCTCTCAATTAATGACCACTCGTTAACGACTCGAGTGATCTAATGATATAGGATTGATAAGTATTATGTCTCAGCCTTTCTGGCAGGTAAAAACGTTAGATGAAATGACTGACGATGAATGGGAATCACTGTGTGACGGTTGTGGTCAGTGTTGTCTACATAAGCTGATGGATGAAGACACGGATGAAATTTATTTTACTAACGTGGCTTGTAATCAATTAAATATTAAGACCTGCCAGTGTAAGCATTATGAAGATCGTTTCAGTTATGAGGCAGATTGCATCAAGCTCAATCGCTACAATTTAGAAACGTTTGAATGGTTGCCACACACTTGTGCTTATCGTTTATTGCTAGAAGGTAAAACCTTACCTGCATGGCATCCTCTTAAAACGGGGTCAAAAGCGGCAATGCACAGTGAGCGGATCTCTGTTCGCCATATCGCGGTTAGAGAAAAAGATGTGGTGGATTGGGAAGACCATATCATGAATCGGCCAGTAGATAGAACATCATCTTAATCAGATAAGCTTGATTTAGCCAATATGTTTGAATAACGCGACAGCCCTATTTTATAGGGCTGTCGTATTTTAAAACAGTGACGTATTAAAATTCTTCATAAACAGCAGGATCTTGATTGCGTAATCGACCATTAGCAGAAGATAAGTTATTTATTGCTTGCATATCTTCCGGCGATAATTCGAAATCATAAACATCAATATTTTCAATTTGGCGTGACGAATGCGCCGATTTCGGTATTGGTAATGCACCTAACTGTAAATGCCAACGTATGATAATTTGCGATACCGATTTATTATAGCGACTCGCTAAATTGAGTAAGGTTGGATTAGATAACACATCACCAGCACGACCTAATGGGCTCCATGATTGCGTAATGATCCCTTTAGATTGGTCATACTGACGCTGTTTGGCTTGATTAAAATTAGGATGCAGCTCAATTTGATTGACCACGGGAAGTATGCCCGTCTCTTTTTCTAATGTTTCTAGATGTTCGGGGAGAAAATTACACACCCCAATACTTCTGATTAAACCTGAACGTTGTGAATCGATTAATGCTTGCCAAGCCTCAACAAATGTTCCTCTTTTCGGATTTGGCCAGTGGATCAAATAAAGGTCAACATAATCTAAACCTAATCGAGCCACTGATTCTTGGATAGTGTGCATGGCATTATTGTATTGTTGGTGTCGGCCAGGTAATTTCGATGTGACGGTTATTTGATCTCTAGGAACTGAGCTATTTTTAATGGCTTTGCCGACAATACCTTCATTCTCATAATTAAATGCAGTATCTAATAAACGATAGCCATGTGATAGCGCACTTTCAATAACCCGAACCCCATGTAAACCTTTTAATGAATATGTTCCAAAACCAATTTGAGGGATTTGGAATCCATCGAGTAATTCATATGATGGGATCATAGTGTCTCCTGATAGATGTCAAAACTGTACCCAATATATCACCGCGTAAGAACTTATTTTGTCGATTTGGGCAGTAGCAATAACATCATGATGGCAATGACCAAAGCGCAAACCGTCAGTAACACTCGGTCAATCGCTAATACAATAGGCCCAGCAGTGGCCGTTAAGTTAAATGTTAATGCGATAGCGGTTAAACAAAATGTCCAATAGCCATAACGTTTCGCACCGATCATTAACATGGCGAATAACAATAGGCCCACTAAGGAAACGTGTAAGAGTGGGTTATTTGATAAACCAAGTAAAAGCCCCCCTACAGCAGCACCGAGCAGAGTGCCTGCACCACGTTGTTTTAGCCTTTGCCAAGTTGCTGTCCGTTCAGATTTCATCACTCTTAAACCAGCAGCAGGTAACCAACAGGGATGAGAGCTAGGGAGCAGGGTTGCAAGAGCACTCCCGATGAGCGCAACGAGAACTATTGCCACAGAGAAGCGCTGTACTGCGGGAGTGCGCATATCAATTTGAGTTGTTGGTGCGGGAAGGTCATGACGGGGCAACAGAATATAAGCAATAATGACGCCCCAAAATGTACCGAGTGTAAATGCGATGCCATAAAATAAGCTACCCTGAGCGGGGACCTGACCAATTGATAGGAAATAAGCTAAAACGCCAAGGGCGATTGGTAAACGTAGATAGGTTGACCGCAATTCGGCATAGCCTTGAAAAAAAGCGCCAAGTCCAGAGCAAATAAAGAATAAAAGGCTACCAAGGGTGACATTAACACCGATTACCGCAAGAGCAGATAAAATGCAGGCTCCTTGCAGTAAAACATAAATAGGTTTTTTCGTGGGGAGTTTAGGAAATGATACAACTAATAAATATGCACCAAAAGAGATCAAAGTCCCTAACATGGGTTGCTTATAGAGGATAGCAATAAACCATGGAGCGATAACCCATAGAGAAAGTAAAAAGGCACTTCGGGTTTGGGGCAAAGAAATTGGCATTAGACGATCTCACCTTATAAATTAATCATATTCATACAGTGTATAAGTTGATAACTCAACGAATAACTTACTGAGAATTATTATAATTTTCCATCATCTCTATTTGAGCATCATTGATTGCCCCGCCAACCTATCACTCGGAAAATGACATAACCAGCGTATAGCAACATCAATATGCCACTCTGGTAGTCGTTTGTATTGCTATCTTCTATTTTTGTAAAATTAAGTAATTAAGACCTATCTTTTTCTTGAGTATGGCATGGTAAAGCCTCTAAAGGGAGGAGACCAAAATGCATCAAATGAAAACAGAAGTTGTGGTTATTAGACTCACTAAGCAAGAAAGAGCAGAGCTTGACGCTAAGAAAACTAAGCCCATTCTCTCAGACTGGTTAAAAGAGCTCGCATTTGCAGCCCCCGATAACCCAGACAATAAGAATATTGAAGGTAAACCCGCCTAGCGGAGTGATGATTTTATTCTCTACAAAATGGGCTTGCATGGTATATCTCAGTCAATAAAGGCGTTGAATGCAATTAACTTTATGGCTAATAGTAGGTTAATTGCATTCACTTAATGGAATGTAGCAGTTTAAGTCAGCAATTTTGTAAGGTGCTGTTAAAGAGGTTAACGGTAGTTTTAATTGATTGGTCGCTAACAATATGAAAGTAGTAACTTAACAACAATGTCGATTAAAGTTTGATCGGTGTGTGTAGTTGAAAGAGATCTAACTCTCACTTCTTACGATAACAGATATTCAATATACGATGTGTGCTTTATGTTATGGTCTAAATAAGTTGCATTAAACAGGCTTATTCGCTCCATTAATCTTGTTATCTTTAGATAGATTATTGCGCAAAGTGATCTAACTAACCTTAACTGAGCATCTTTTTTGTTCAGCGCTGGTGAAATAAAAAGCTATTTATACTCTTTAGGTGAGTTTTAGGACTATTCTTAAGGATGGTTTTGATATCTGAGTTAAGTCTCAATAGAGGGGAGGGTAAATTATTTTTTAACATTAGTTATCAAATGGTTACACATTTAAAAAAATTTGAATAGATCAAAAAATATGAAGAAAAAATGTGCATACATCAAATTAATTGATAACATTTACTAACAATAAGTAACCTTTGTTATTTCTTCATTAGCGCATTTTGGGTGCTAGGCAAGGAATAAAATAGCGAAATAAAAAGAACTTTTGAAATATAGTCAAATCACAAGTAATTATTCTACTTACTAGATCAAAATAAAGCCTATTACTTTCTGATTTATCGCTTAAGTTTTGCTTTTAATCTAAAAATACACCTTTATCCATATAATCATATTGTTTTACTCCTTACATGAGTAAATCATCCAATTATGATGCATTACCGTTATATCATAAATATATTCTCAAATGAGAATTAATTCCATCAATGAATAAACATAAAATTAATTTATATTATTTAAAACCCAAATATCATATTTAGACTAATATTTATTTTGAGTATATAAATTTAGAATAAGTAGTCACAATAAGGATAATCTTATTTAGAATAGTTTTTGCATTTATCTCTTTTATAAAATATCACTATAAGATCATTTTTTAGAATTTGTTAAAAACATAAAAATAAAAAACAAACAATCAATTTGATAAATTAGCGTAAAACGAGTAATACATCGTGTATATTCAATAAGGTTTTTCGATCAATAGCAGTTGTTTGATAGGCTAAGACTATTAAATTTTATTGTATCTCATGATAAAAACGATTTAATGTAATTTAAGTTTTTATGTATCCTCTCTCCGAAATCATATAGACCACGTTATGATTATTAATTCTAAAAATGGACTGATTAAGATAGAACTATATTTTTAATTAAATTATTAGCAGTAGCTTAAATACACGGAAATAAATGTGTAACCATATTAAACATATGGTCAACACCCTACGCTAATTATTTATTAAAAGACTAGGTGCTTAATAAGTTCTGTTTAGTGTAATAATAAAAACCCTCATATTAGGAAATGACAATGAAAAAAGTATTACTGACTGCAATTGCTACTGCAATTATTGGTGCATCTTCTGCTTACGCTGCAACTGAAAACGCTGGTGGTGGCCAAGTTAATTTTTACGGTAAAGTGACAGATGTTTCTTGTACTATTTCTGTTGACGGCCAAGGTAGTGACGCTAAAGTTTATTTGGCTCCTGTTTCAGTAAAAGAAGTTAAAGATGCAGGTGCAAATACTTACCTGAAACCAAAATCATTTGTTATTGACGTGACTAATTGTCAAGGTACAGCTGATGACACTACATTAAATGTTAACTGGACTGGTGGTAACGTATTAGTAGGTGCTTCTGGTGCAAACGAAGGTTATTTAGCTAACACTGATTCAACGGGTGCTGAAAATATTCAATTAGTATTAGCAACTAATGCTGATCCTGATTTAAAAACCAAAATCAACCCAACTAGTGCTACTCAACCTAAAGCAAAAACAGTTGATATTGCTGACGGTTCACGTTTCACTTATTACGTAGGTTACGCAACTTCTACGCCAGATACTGTTAGCAGCGGTATCGTAGAAAGCTATGCAACTTACGAAATTACTTACGAATAATATTAAATTAATTTAAAAGTAATATTTATCTAAGCGGTAGGTTAACTGCCGCTTTTATTTAGAGGTTCAAATGAAAGCAATTGTTTTATTCTTCTGCTTCGTTTTCAGTGCATCTTCATTAGCGAACAACATTATTGTTAACGGCACACGATTTATTTATCCTGGAAATGAAAAAGAAATTACAGTGCAGTTAAATAATACCGCGGATAGACCAGCTGTCGCACAAGCATGGTTAGATACCGGTGATGCATCTGAAACACCAGATACAATAAAAACACCATTTCAAATTACGCCTCCAATATCTCGTATTGATGCTAAGGGTGGTCAAACTCTCCGTATTAAATTAATGGATAAAAATGGACTACCACAAGATAAGGAAAGTTTATGGTGGCTGAATATTTTAGATATTCCACCGACAGTCCGAACTGCAGGAAAAGAAGATCAAAACTTTTTACAACTGGCAATTCGTTCTCGTTTTAAATTTATTTATCGTCCTGTAGGTTTAGGTAGCCGTGAATTAGCACCTGAAAAACTAATTGTGAGTGCTAATGGAAATAATCTGACTATAAATAACCCAACACCATTTTTTATTACCATTACAAAAATTTCTACAGATGGAAAAAATGGGTTAACTGATAAAGCGGTTATGGTGGCACCAAAAAGCCAGAGCTCAGTGGTATTGAAAAAAGCAATTAAAGCAGGTGAAAACATTGTTTTGAACAATATCAATGATTATGGGGCGGACATAGCAGTTAAAACAACTGTTAAATAGGACAGAAAAATGAAACAGCGAGAGTTAATAAATAAATATAGTAATACACTCTCTGTGACCTGCTTTGTCACTGTATGTATGATGCCAACATTTTACGCGTGGGGGGCGGAAGGCACAACCTACGAGTTTAACAGTGGATTCATAGTAGGCAGCAAAGATAATGTTGATTTAGAACGCTTCAATACTGCTCCAATTAGTGAAGGTAAATATTCTGTTGATGTGTATACCAATGATAATTGGAAAGGACGCTATGATTTAAATATTGTTCAACAAAAAGATGGGAATTTAGGTGTGTGCTATACGCCAGCTATGTTGAGCAATTTTGGTGTTGATGCAGAAAAATTAAACCCACAACTAAATTCACAAGAATCCACCTGCTTACCTCTTAAAGAGTGGAATAATTTGAGTGAAGTGAATGATAAATTTCACTCATCTAATTTACGTCTAGATATTTCAGTACCCCAAATTTATGAACAACGTTTATCACGCGGGTATGTTGCGCCACAATTCTGGGAAAAAGGAATACCAGCACTTAATGTAGCCTATATGGCTAACTATTATGATAATCATACGAGCGGAGCTCAGGGGCAAAATGATGCCAGTGCGTATTTAGGATTAAATGCAGGGTTATCATTCGATGGCTGGTTGTTAAAACATATCGGTAACTTAAGTTGGCAACGTTCAGGAAGCACCAGTTGGAACAGCAACCAAACTTATTTACAACGACCTATTGCAAGTATGAAGTCAAAAATGACCGCAGGTCAGTTTTATACTGATGGCGATCTGTTTGACAGTATTAGCTTGCGTGGTGCAAAAATTGCGACAGATGACAGCATGTATCCTGATGGAATGACATCATATGCACCTGAAATTCGTGGTGTTGCCCAAAGTAACGCATTAGTCACTGTACGCCAAAATGGCTCGATCATTTATCAAACCTCAGTACCACCAGGGCCGTTTATTTTAAATGATGTCTATCCATCCGGTTACGGTAATGACCTAAACGTCACCGTTAAGGAAGCAGATGGCAGTGAAAGTACTTTCAGTGTGCCATATTCATCGTTAGCACAACTGTTACGTCCGGGCTTTACACGTTATCAAGTCGCTGCTGGTAAGTCTGATACCGATGGTTTGCATCATCGCCCTTATATTATGCAAGGTACGATCCAACACGGCTTAAATAATACGTTTTCACTTTATGGTGGTGTTACGGCATTTGATGACTACCAAGCTTATTTAGTTGGTACTGGTATTAATACGGGGATTGGTGCGTTAGCACTGGACGTGACGCAATCTCGAACTGCGTTAAAACATCGAACCGATAATGGCCAAAGTTATCGTATCACTTTTAACCGACTGATATCGCAAACTGATACCAATATTTCATTGGCTGCGTATCGTTATTCAACGAAAGACTATTTTAATGTTAACGATGCGCTGTATGCGATCGATTATGATAAACGTGGTCTTTCAAATAACCGTTGGCGTGAAAAAAATGGTTTTAGCTATACAGTAAACCAAAACTTACCGGATGGATTTGGTGGGCTGTATTTTACAGGTCGTATATCAAGTTATTGGGAACGTTCTGGCACTGAGAAACAGTATCAGTTTAGTTATAACAACCAATATCAGCGCCTCTCTTATTCCATTAATTTTATGCGAGTCTACTCGGATAATAATAACTCACATGGAAAGAAAGACGACCGTATTAGCCTAAACCTAAATATTCCACTCTATTTTGGTGACAGCAGAAGTACCACATTAACCTCAAACACCGTATTTAATAATGAGAAATTTGGCTCAACTCAGCTCGGTGTTAATGGGGCACTAGATGATGAGAATAACTGGACTTATGGGCTAAATACCTCAACGGCTAGAGGTGGTGAACACAGTGTTGCAGTAAATACGGGTTATCGTACTCCTTATGTCAATACCAATGCTAATTATAGTCAAGGGCAAGGTTATCGCCAATTTGGCGTTGGTGCGAATGGCTCTGTTGTTGTGCATTCAGGGGGCGTTGTACTCACACCAAATACTGCAACGACAATGGCGTTGATTGAAGCCGAAGGTGCAGAAGGCGCTTCAATTATCAGTGCTCCAGGTGTACGCGTCAATCGAGGTGGTTATGCACTAGCACCATATGTACGACCTTATCGTATTAATAATATTGAAATTGACCCTAAAGGCAGTGCTGAAGATATCGTGTTCGAAAACACATCAAGCCAAGTCGTTCCTTATGAAGGCAGTATTGTTAAGGTGAAATTTGGCACTAAAGTTGAACGTAATCGGACTTTTAACGTTGTGCGTCTCGATAAAAAGCCAATGCCATTTGGCGCGGAAGTGACTAACGCTGAAGGTGAGTCAATTGGTGTTGTCGGACAAGGTGGCACGGTATTTATTAGTAACGAAGATGCCAAAGAAGCTATTGTGAAATGGGATAATGGGCAATGTGTATTTTCTCTGGAAGCAGGAACCAGTAAGGATAGTGTATGTCGATAAACACAATTTTACGTAATGGAATAGCACTGGCAGCAGTGCTATCGAGTATCCCCGCGTATGCTACATGCACCCGAAATAGTTGGGTTCCAGCCGAGAATATCGACATGCAATTTGGCCGAGTGGTTGTCTCCCCAGATCTTCCTGTAGGTAGTGTGATACAAGAAAAAACATGGCCGATGAAGGAAACTGGCAGTTATTGGGCACAGTGTTATGGTGGCACTGTTTTAGATGCCATTATAACAGCAAAGGGGCTGACTGAGGGGCCAAATAAAGTCTATAACACGAATATCCCAGGGATAGGATTGCGTTTCCAACGTATGGGGGCTGTAGCAATGACCTACCCAGATACGTTTAAAGTTAGTGGGAGTAATAGACAAAAGATCAATGTGTATTTAGCTGGCTCAACATTTAAGTTACAAATCATTAAGACAGCAGAAAATACAGGCTCAGGGCGAATTACCCAAGGTGAGTATACTCGTTATGGTTACAAACCTAATTCAGTTGAACCAGCGATTATTACTTATTTATCGGCTGATGCCATTACCATTGTATCGCCATCTTGTAAAATTATGACAGGTAAAAACCAAGATGTTCATCTAGATACGGTTAAGCGCACCGATTTTAAAGGTCGAGGAACTACTGCGGGTGAGAAAAAGTTCCCTATTAATTTAATGTGTAATGGTGGAGTGAGTATTTCTCCCGATTCGGTTTCTGTAAACATGAGTTTCTATGGAAGAAATGCACCGAATACCAACCCTCAAGATGGGGTTCTGGATAACACTGCAAAATCGTCCCCGGCACAAGGTATTGGTGTGCAAGTTCTTACCGACAAGGGAGTAAAATTAACTTGGGGTAAGAGTTATAAGGTTGGGGAGTTAACAACTGCACTCGATAAATATATTAATACGAACTATATTGCTCGCTATTACCAGTATGGAGACAAAGTGACTGCTGGTGATGTGCAGGCTGTGATGCAATTCAACATAACCTATGATTAATAGGGGAGCCCAATGAAAAACTGGATAATACTGATGCTTTTTTCAGCGGTAGGTTATGCAAATGCATTACCAACTTTTGAAACTAACTATGATGAAGGCAAGGTATCTTTTGCGGGTAAAGTTGTTGATGTTTCGTGTGTAGTTTCCGTGAATGACCAAGGAAGTGATGCGAATATCTATCTTGCTCCAATTTCACTTATGGAAATTCATAATAGTGAAGGTGGTGCCTATTTAAAATCAAAAATGTTTACTATCAAGTTATCACAATGTCAATCTGTTGAGCATAATGGTGAAGTTGTTGATGCCGATCTCAATAAAATCAGTGTAACTTGGGCGGATGGTTACTTGGTGCCGAAAACAAACTTTGAAACTGCGGGGCTTCTGAAAAATATGTTAGTTGATGGTGCAAAAAATATTAACTTTGCATTATCCATCAATAATAACACGATTCTAGATGCTGATAATAAAATTATTCCAGCAGATCCTCAGCAACTTAAAGTCACGCCGAAAATATCGGATAATAAGGATGCAATTTTCCAATATTATATTGGTTACACAGCAGAGAAGGCGAGTGATGTGACAACTGGGTTGATGGCAAGTTATGCGACATATGAAATCCAGTATAATTAACATATAAAAACATGTAGGTTAAATAAAAATAACATAGCGATTTAATCGCTATGTTATTTTTTTTGTTTAGGTGATTAGGTTTGAAATATAATTGTCTAATTACAGATGTATCATAAATGTAATAATATAGATTGAAATATTAGAGCGAGTTTTTAGAGTGAATAATAACACTCTCTGCTGTATATTTTAGCTCTTGACTCTTAATATTAATTGTTTCATCTTGCATAGAGTAATCCTCTTCAGTAATACATCCTTGAAAGAACCAGTCTATAGGGCATTTCAACGCAATCGCTATGCTAACTAAGTGATTTAGAGGTATTTTATTGATTCCATTCTCATAGCGAGAGACTTGCTGTTGGCTGATATTTAATTTTTTGGCTAAATCAGCCCCCGAAAGGCCTAATTCTTTTCGCCGTGTTTTTATCTTAATTCCAATAAAATAATGAATGTCCATGTGACACCCTCGATTGATAAAGGGATTGTAGAGTATAATGCTAATGCATTATAAAATTATACAATATATAAAATCTTAAAAAAACAATTAATTTCAATATATCGGTTATTTAATTTAGCTAAGCCATATATTGAAAAGACCTTACAATTTATATTAGTAAGTGTTCTCATGTGTTAATTAAAATGAGAATAATAATTATAACAGAAATATTACTATATAAACATTTGATATAAATTAATTGTTTTACTTTTTGTTTTTTAGTTTTTGTATTTGATTATTTTAAGGCTTGATTATATTTAAATAAACCTTATTCATTTTTTCTTTTATCGATACTCGATTATGGATATGTCGTTCTCTAATATATAACCTTAGATGTTAGTGATATGTATCTAAAAAGCTATTAATTTTCACGGTAAGTATTTTTATTGAGGGTTTCATTGGTATATAAAAATATTAACATTAATTAATATTAAGGAAATTTAATGTTTATTGCTGTTTTACGGAGGATTATTGAATAAAAATTCACGTGGTAAATATACGTATGCTTATAATACATTATTAAAATAATAATAAAGTAGAATGAAAAAATTCAATAAGTATATAATGAAATTAATCAATTAACTGTAATTACGGTCTTGAGAGGGGAGTGCTAGAAAGGATTGTAATTATTAAATCTATTTATAATCAATTACTTATTTCTTCATTCTAATCAGAAGGAGAGTAATATAAATTACATTTTAATAACAAAAAAATGCAAGATATAGATAAGCTCATCATAGATCCCTAATGACATAGTAAAAATAACTATTAATGTAAAAAAGCTAACAGAAAGCAGTTTCGCCATAATTAATTGATAAAACTCTATTGGTAAATATGTGTTTATAGTTTTAGTATAACTGAACTTAAATATTAAAAATGATGTAATGTGTAAACATACATTTCTGGTAGCGCATACTAACAACTAACGCCATTGTTCAGGTGTTTTTTGAAGTTATAGACTAATTGATCTGATTAGACCAGTTTTTTATGCTGTATATATGGTATAATACAGTGGTAGAAGTCGGTGATATTGGCCTGAATTACTGCAAATTGTAACAAAATTGAATGTTCACAAAAGGGCGAAATGAAGAGGTTCGCTGATAAATATCTTGCATAACTCATCGGTTAGAACAGATTTAGTGGTGGGTTACTTAAAGTTAATGAATTTTACAATTTTGTTACATCCATGCCTTTCGCTATACTAACATAATAATCAATATGATTGTCACCACTTAAATGAAGAGGATCTTATAATGAAACTCTATCTTTATGATCATTGTCCGTTTTGTGTTAGAGCAAGAATGATATTCGGATTTAAAAAAATCGCTGTAGAGCAGATATTTTTGATGGAAGATGATAAAGCGACGCCAACCAAAATGATTGGCCGCAAAATGTTGCCTATTTTGCAAAAAGATGATGGTGACTATTTACCAGAGAGTCTAGATATAGTTCATTATGTCGATCAGCTAGTAGAGCCAGCAATCGCTCAACATGCTGTTTCTCCAGAGATTGATAAATGGTATAACACCGTTTCAACTACAGTATATAAATTGGTTGTTCCACGTTTTACACAAGCCGATTTTCCTGAGCTAAGGACCCCAGAGGCGAGAGCCGCTTATATTGAAAGGGAAGAGAGTGCTTTTGGTGATCTGAATACGTTATTAAAAGAAACGCATACATTAATTGTGGAGCTTGAACCACATATGGATGCTTTAGATGCATGGTTAGAAACGCGTAATAGCAACAATATTATGGATGATATTATTATCTTCCCTTTATTGCGCAGTTTATCAATAGTGAATGACTTACCGTTTAGCACCACTATACTGAATTATATGAAAAATATCGCTCAAATAACGGGGGTAACCCTGCTGTTTTCACAAGCAAGGTAAAGTTAGCTATTTTGAAACCGTGTTATTATCAAGCAAAAATCCCATTATTCATGACAAATAATGGGATTTTTAATTAGTCGTCACTTGAAAATAAAGAAAAATTAATTAACGTAATCTTTCAAAACATAAACCAGTTTATACCTACCTTGTGACAAAGTAAGCTTTTTATCATTATAGGATATATCAGCACCTTCGGTTAGCATACGTTTAATTAATGGATCCCATTTTGATAAGTCTTCATCAACGCACTCTAATTCTGTTTTGGATAGATGCTTAACAACAAGCGTTGCATTATTGATCCGACCCATTCCATGAAAATCATTGCACATAGTGGCAGAGACAAACATTTTTTCGCCAAAGGACAAACTAGGAACGCCGACTTTACCAACGATGGGGTGCCCATCAACCTCTGTTAGTACAAAATTATGATGGATTAACTGTTGCTCAGTCACATTATCGCTGTTATCAGCACTCACATTTTGGGTTTGGCAGGCTGCTAATAAAAAACCCAATAGTGTTAAAGGGATTATCCGTTTCATTATCATTTTGCCTCTATTAGGCTTTGACAATGTTAGGACAATCTTCGCCATTATTAAGTTGGCGGATGTTCCCTAAAGTTGTTTCGCTGATACTGGTTAATGCTTCTTCCGTTAAGAAAGCCTGGTGACCCGTAAATAGCACATTATGGCATGATGAAAGGCGACGGAAAATATCATCTTGGATAACGTCATTCGATTTGTCTTCAAAGAACAATTCGCGTTCATTTTCATAAACATCCATACCAAGAGAGCCAATTTTCTGTGCTTTAAGTGCACTAATGGCTGCAACAGAATCGATGAGAGCGCCACGGCTTGTATTGATGATCATTACGCCATTTTTCATTTTATTAAATGCGTTTTCATCTAATAAATGGTGATTTTCGGGCGTGAGAGGGCAGTGTAAAGAGATAATGTCAGAATTTTTGTATAAAGTATCTAAATCCACATATTCTGCACCTAAATCGAGGACCACTTGATTTGGGTAAGGGTCATGGGCGAGTAAACGCATACCAAACCCTTTTAAGATCCTCAGCGCGGCTTGGCCAATTTTACCCGTGCCGATAATACCGACAGTGCGGTTATGCATATTAAAGCCCGTTAACCCTTCTAAAGAAAAATTAGCATCTCGGGTACGTTGATAGGCTCGGTGGATACGACGATTAAGGCATAACATCATCCCCACGGCATGTTCGGCAACTGCTTCAGGTGAATAGGCGGGCACACGCACAACTTGGATCCCAAGCTCTTGTGCTGCGACTAAATCAACATTATTAAAACCTGCGCAACGTAATGCTAAAATGCGGATATTAAGCGCCGCAAGCTCTTCTAATACTTCACGGCTAGCATCATCATTAACAAAGATACATACGGCATCAGCGCCGACAGCATTTTTTGCTGTTTGTACTGTTAATGGAAAATCAAAGTATTCGATATTAAAATCAAACTCGGATCCTTGATTGACTTGATCCATATGTTTACGATCATACTGTTTAGTACTGTAAGAAACGATTTTCATCTAAGAAACTCCGTGTACTATTCGTTAGGAACCCAAAATAAGGGGTAGCTAAAAAAGTGGCTACCAAGCATTAAGGTCAGAATAAGATAATTATTACAGTAAATCATCAAAAAAATACTGAAAGCGCGCCTTTATTGCGCTTTAATTGGTGATTGTAGTCGTTTAAAGATATAACGATCTTGATTAGCACCAATATTCACAATCGATATAGATAAAACAAGGAAGCTGTTTGATGAAAAGGGCACTTAAAATATTACTCTTAAGCGTTGTAGGATGCGTTGTGCTCTTATCTATTTTATGGGTCACAGTAACCCGTTGGCTTCCTATTGTTGCAAAATCTTATTTACCCGAAAACGTGACGCTGTCATTTAGCCAGCCTGTATATCGTCATGACCAATTAATTGTTGATAGCATACAATTGAAGGCAGGCGACTGCTTGTGGTTTGATGCTAAAAAGAGCCGTTTTTCGCTTTTTCCATTACATTTAGCAATTAATGAGTTAACTGAAGATAATCAATGTTTAAGTCAGTTGTCTTCAGATGAAAAAGATAGCGAAAGTACACCACTATCGGTGATTGAATTGATTGATAACTTACCTTCATTTTCATTGGTCATTGAAAATGCCAAGGTATCGCCTTGGGAAGAGTATCAAGGCAGTATTTGGCTGTATCGAAATGAAGGGACGCCATTAGCTTTAGATTATCGTGGTGATAAATTATCTTTTTCAACTAATATCACTGCTAACCATCAACTCAATATTGAACATTTTTCCGTTCAATTACCAGAACAAGAGCAGCGCCTTGAACTCGATGGCGAGTTAAGCTTACCACTAACGACAGAATCACTTCCGACATCAGGCATACTCTTTGCTGAATTTTTATTAACTCAGCCAAGCAAATCCCTGTATGCGAAATTGCGGTGGCTGGATGATCAAGGCACATTGTCTTTATTTGATAAGCAAAGTGGTCAAGAAATTTTTCATTTGCCTTGGCAAGTGTCAGCCAACATGATCCGTATTGAGGATGGGCGTTGGCAGTGGGAAGAGAGTGAGGTTCCATTACATGGCGGTATTTCGTTACAAATAGAGAATTGGCAGTCGGGCCTGAGTGACATGGTGATTAGTGGGCGTACTAATATGATGACCGAGGCTCAAAAAGGTAAAGCGAATTTAGTATTAAATTTACCAGCTAATAAAATTAATTTACTCGATGCAGATATTCATTTTCAGCTAAATGGGCAATTGAAATATGATGATATGGTTTTAGATATCAACTTGCCGTCAAAAATATCGGGTCAATTAATTTCGCCCGCAATTTCATTTCTTCCCGGCTCACTCTTACGAGCTTATGGGCGTGTTTCACCGACGCTACTATTACAAGAAGCACGCTTACCTTTAGCGGGTACTTCATTGAGTGCGGAAGGGATCACCGGGCGCCTCCAAGCTATTTTAAAAGTGAAAGAGCAGTATTGGGGGGATTTCGCCATTCATTTAGATGGTCAGGCGAATAAGTTTATATTTGATAAAGGTAAGTGGTTTTGGAATTATTGGGGAAATGCACAATTACCGGCTTTAGCGGCGCATTGGGATATCAAAGGGCAAGGTAGTTGGCAAGATTCGTTAATTACCCTAAATACGTTAAACACTGGGTTTGACCAAATAAAATATGGTTTGCTTTCGATGACGGCAACACGCCTTATTTTAACAAAACCTTTATTTTGGCAACGTGATCCGGCTAAAGAGAACTTCCAAGGTGAACTCCAACTTACCAGTCACCGAATGCAATTTGGAGCCGCAAGCTATTTGCCTAAAACGACTGTTAATGCGGCTCTAAAAGGTAAATCACCGGCTGATTTTCAGTTAAAAGCTGATTTAAGTACTAAAGACGTAGGGCCAATTGTTATTTTTAGTCGATGGGATGGCGAACGTTTTCGGGGGCAAGCGCGTTGGCCAGAACAATCAGTGAGTGCATTCCAAACATTGATCCCAAATGATTTAGGGATCACCTTGCGTGAAGGAAAACTTTTTTCACAAGCCGCTTTTTCGATTGATCCAGAAACCGGTTTTATCGCGGGAGGGCACTGGCGTGTAGAAAATACGGGAATGTGGCTTAAAGATGGTGAAGTGAGTGGCTTAGATTTCGTTTTACCTTGGAAATTACAAAATAGCACATGGACGTTAGGTGAAAAATCGGCTGTACAATTACGTATCAAGCAATTAAATAATTTGTTTGAACTAACCGATATTCGAGCCGATTTATCAGGTACTTACCCGCCAACAGATGCAATGCCATTAAAATTGAGCCAAGTTGGTTTTAATTTATTAGGGGGGAAGGTAGAGCTTGATTTACTCCGTTGGCCACAAAAACAGCCAGCCACAATCAGACTACATCAAATTGAATTAAGCCGATTATTTACCATACTCAAAGTAACTCAGTTTGCGGCCTCTGGTCGCGTTGATGGGGAATTACCTTTTTACCTTAATAATCCAGAGTGGATCGTTAAAAATGGTTGGTTAGAAAATAGTGGCCCGTTGGCCTTGCGTCTTGATACTCAGTTTGTTGAGTCAATTAAGGCTGATAATATGTCTGCAGGAGCAGCGATAGGTTGGTTGCAATACTTGGAAATTTCTCGCAGCCGTACCGATGTGAATATCACCAATTTAGGCTTGTTGACAATGAAAACCATTATCCAAGGTTTTAATCCTCAAGAATCTAAAAAAAGAGAAGTCCACTTAAATTACACACATGAAGAGAATATCTTCCAATTATGGCGTAGCCTACGTTTTGGCAGTAACTTAGAAGAGTGGCTGGAAAAAAATATCTAAAGGAATAAGGATTAACAGTGAAAATAATCGCGACGAGTGTATTTACATTGATGGCAATGATGCTGACAGGTTGTTTGCGGGTTGAGGTAGCGACACCTGATAAACCCATTAATATCAACATGAATGTTAAAATTGAGCACGAAATACTCATTAAAGCTGATAAGCAAGTTGAAGACTTACTTAAAGAAAATAGTGATCTTTTTGGTAAGGTGGAAGCACAATGAAGACCATTTTCCAAGCGTTGATGATATCCGGTTTATTTGTTTTTTCGGCTGCTGCACTAACCGTTGATGAGGCAAAAAATCAAGGGTTAGTTGGTGAAACATTATCGGGTTATTTAGCGGTAGTTACCCACGGTAATGCGGAAGTTGATGAGCTTGTCACTGAAATTAACCGTGAGCGTGAAATCAAATACAGTGAAATTGCGAAGAAAAACAATCTAAAAACTAGGGATGTGGGCAAAATAGCGGGGCAGAAACTCGTTGAAAGAGCCGCGAGTGGGGAGTATGTACGCGGTATTAATGGTCAATGGCTGAAGAAAAAATAATATGCGCATGATTTGTTCACACGCACATCATTGTAAGGTCAATTGCGGTTAAGCGATAACCGTATCGATGCATTGACGAGCATCTTGCTGTGCTTTTTCAGCCGATTCAGTACCTAATGCAGTACCCTCAGCAAAAATAAATTCGATATCGGTGATACCGATAAAGTTTAAGAACAGTTTTAAAAATGGAACAATAATGTCAGAAGCCGTATCTTTATAGATGCCACCTCGGCTGGTTAACACAAATGCACGTTTATTTTCTAATAAACCGACTGAGCCTTGTTCAGTATATTTAAAGGTCTCTCCCGCTCTTGCAATAAAATCAAAGTAATTTTTAAGATGGGAAGGGATATTCAAATTGTACATTGGCGCAGTAATGACAATCACATCATGTTGTTTGATTTCATCGATCAATTGGTTAGATAATGCTAAATGCGCTTTCTGCTGTTCAGTTTTACTGTCGCCTGGTGCGAAAGCTGCTAAAATTTCCGCATCAATCGCTGGAATTGGGTTGCTGACAAGATCACGGATGGTTATGCTATCGCTCGGGTTTTTTTCTTGCCATTGTTCAATAAAGTAATCTGCCATTTTGTTACTGTGTGAATAGTCTGCCAGAATACTTGATTTCAACAACAATACTTTTTTCATCGTTTTACCTTAAAACTCATTGATTTATATCGTAATTAATAATACAGATTTTAATCATCAATGAAAGAAAGAATTTTAGAAGAGTTATATCAAAAAAATTGATGTTGCCATTTATTCTGTGATATTGATGGCGTTTTTATCATGATGGTAATGACAGCCTATATTCAACAAAATGGCATAAAATAGTTTAAATAATAAGGATTTAAAAAGTGGAATCCATGCTGACAGCCTTAGAAGCTGATATTGGACAAACTTCATTACGTGACCAACGGTTACTGAAAAAGCGTCTTCAAGGAATAGTTAAAATTCGTGATGAAAAATCACGAGTTGCGGTACTGAATGCGATAAAAGCGGATGTTGAAACAGCGAAACAAAAAATTTCGAACAAGCTGCTTAATCCACCTAAAATCGTCTATCCAGAAAATCTTCCTGTTAGTCAGAAAAAACAAGCTATTTATGATGCGATAAAACAGCATCAAGTGGTGATCATCGCGGGTGAAACAGGGTCCGGTAAAACGACTCAGATCCCCAAAATATGTCTGGAATTAGGGCGAGGCGTTAAAGGGCTAATCGGTCATACACAACCAAGGCGACTAGCCGCTCGTGCGGTAGCAACCCGTCTAGCTCAAGAGCTTGAAAGCGAAGTCGGAACTATTGTTGGTTATAAAGTTCGCTTTAGTGATCAAGTGAGTGATAATACACAAGTCAAATTAATGACAGATGGCATTTTGTTAGCAGAACTGCAAAATGATAGGTTACTGCTGCAATATGATACGATCATTATCGATGAGGCTCACGAACGTAGCCTAAATATCGATTTTATCTTAGGTTACCTGCGCCAATTATTACCTAAACGTCCTGATCTAAAAGTCATTATTACGTCAGCAACTATCGATCCTGAACGTTTCTCTCGCCATTTTAATCAGGCACCCATTATTGAAGTGTCGGGGAGAACTTATCCCGTTGAAGTGCGTTATCGCCCGATTATGGGGGATGATAATGACAGCGACCGCGATCAAATCGATGGCATCATTGATGCTGTAAATGAGCTTGGGCAGGAAAGCTCAGGGGATATTTTGATCTTTATGAGCGGTGAACGAGAAATCCGCGATACCGCTGATGCCTTGTCAAAATTACAATTGCGCCATACCGAAATTTTACCGCTATTTGCTAGGCTATCGAATAGTGAACAAAATCGCATATTCCACCCACATGGTGGGCGGCGAATTATTTTAGCCACTAACGTTGCTGAAACGTCTTTGACCGTGCCTGGCATCAAATATGTCATTGATACTGGTTATGCGCGAATAAGCCGTTACAGTGTTAGAACCAAGGTGCAGCGCTTACCTGTTGAACCGATCTCCCAAGCTTCAGCAAATCAGCGTAAAGGTCGCTGTGGTCGTGTTTCTGATGGTATTTGTATTCGTTTATATTCTGAAGAGGACTTTTTAAGTCGCCCAGAGTTTACCGATCCTGAAATACTAAGAACCAATTTGGCGTCTGTTATTTTACAAATGACCTCAATTGGCTTAGGAGATATTAGCGCATTTCCATTTGTCGAAGCTCCGGATAAACGTAATATTCAAGATGGCGTGAAGTTATTAGAAGAGCTTGGGGCTATTCAGGCGCATCAACAGAGTGAACGCGGTTATATATTGACGGATATTGGTCGTCAATTGGCGCAACTACCGGTTGACCCACGTCTCGCTCGAATGGTGATAGAAGCGAGAAAGCTAGGAGCAGTCAGGGAAACCATGGTGATTGTGGCGGCATTATCGATTCAAGACCCAAGGGAGCGCCCATTAGATAAACAACAAGCGGCAGATGAAAAGCATCGCCGCTTCCACGATAAACAATCTGATTTCTTAGCATTCCTTAATCTGTGGGATTACTTAAAAGAGCAGCAAACCGCTTTATCAAATGCGCAATTTAGAAAAATGTGCCGCCAAGATTTTTTGAACTATTTACGCATTCGAGAGTGGCAAGATCTCTATACTCAATTGAGGCAAGTTGTTAAAGAGCAAGGTTTTCCAATTAATAGTGCAGCGGCAGATTACCGGTGTATTCATACATCATTACTTGCTGGGCTGCTATCTCATATCGGTCAAAAAGATGTGGAAAAACCAGAATTTACAGGCGCTAGGAATGCAAGATTCACTATTTTCCCCGGCTCAGGTTTATTTAAAAAGCCCCCAAAATGGGCAATGGTCGCCGAGTTAGTAGAAACGTCAAAATTATGGGGGCGGGTGGCTGCAACTATTGAGCCTGAATGGATAGAGCCGTTAGCGGAGCACCTTGTTAAGCACCATTACAGCGAACCTCATTGGTCTAAATCGCAAGGTGCTGTGATGGCCTCTGAAAAGGTCACTTTGTATGGATTACCGATCGTCGCCGCGCGCCAAGTGAATTACGGGAAAATCGCCCCCTTATTGTGTCGCGAGCTTTTCATTCGTCATGCACTGGTCGAAGGGGATTGGGTTACTCGTCACGCATTTTTCAGGGAAAATCGTAAGCTATTGGCGGAAGTTGAAGATTTAGAACACAAGTCTCGTCGTCGTGATATTTTGGTTGATGATGAAACCTTGTTTGCGTTTTATGACCAGCGTATCCCTAATGATGTGATCTCTACTCGCCATTTTGATAAGTGGTGGAAGGTTGCTTCAAAACAGCAGCCCGATCTCCTGAACTTTGAAAAAAATATGTTGATCAAAGAGGATGCGGCGCACGTATCATTGCTAGATTATCCAAATTTTTGGCATCAAGGTGAGCTGAAATTCCGCTTAAGTTATCAATTTGAACCAGGAACGGAGGCAGATGGGGTGACAGTGCATATCCCATTAGCCATTTTAAACCAAGTACACAATGTTGGTTTTGAGTGGCAAGTCCCGGGGTTACGTCAAGAACTGATTATTGCGTTGATTAAATCATTACCTAAGCCTGTACGTCGGAATTTTGTGCCTGCACCTAATTATGCCGCGGCATTTCTTGAAAGAGTACCGACACCAGATGGTAGCCTACTTGATAAGCTTGAGCGTGAATTACGTCGCATGACAGGGGTGACTGTTGAGCGTGATGCTTGGCAATTAGACCAACTACCTAGCCATTTGAAAATGACATTCCGCGTAGTGGGTGAAAAAAATAAAACCATCGCTGAAGGTCAAGATCTGGATGAATTGAAAAATCGGCTCAAAGAAAAGGTACAAGAAACCCTTTCCGAAGTGGTTGATGATGGCATTGAACAAAGCGGCTTACATATCTGGAGCTTTGGTGAGTTACCTCAACGTTACGAACAGAAACGAGGAGGGTATTCTGTTAAGGCTTATCCGGCCTTAGTGGATGAAAGAAACAGTGTTGGGATCCGCGTTTTCGAAACCGAATTTGAACAACAACAAGCGATGTGGGGTGGTGTACGTAGGTTACTGTTACTGAATATTCCATCGCCAATTAAATACTTACATGAAAAACTCCCGAACAAATCTAAACTGGGATTATATTTTAATCCGTATGGAAAAGTTTTAGAGTTAATCGATGATTGTATCGCCTGTGGTGTTGATCAACTCATTGCGACTTATGGTGGCCCTGTGTGGACGGAAGATGGGTTTGGCAAGTTACAAGAGTTTGTGCGGGCTGAACTCAATGATGCAGTTGTACAAATCGCGAAACAAGTTGAGCAAATACTCACTGCGGTATTTGCAATCAATAAACGCTTAAAAGGACGCGTTGACTTTGCGATGGCAATGGCACTTTCGGATATAAAAGGGCAGATGTCTAACTTAGTCTTTAAAGGCTTTGTCACTGAACATGGTTGGAAACGGCTTCCTGACGTGCTCCGTTATTTGAATGGTATTGAGCGCCGATTAGAAAAACTGGCGATTGATCCTAATAGAGACCGCGCCCAAATGAGTAAAGTGGAGCATGTGACACAAATGTGGCAGCAATGGAAGGTGAAACTGACACCAGTACAACAACAATTACCGGAAGTACAAGAGATCCGTTGGATGATCGAAGAGTTGCGTATAAGCCTATTTGCACAGCAGCTTGGTACGCCGTATCCGATTTCGGATAAACGGATTATTCAATCAATGGAAAATTTAAGTCAGTCACTTTGATAAAATACAGAGTTAGATGATAACCTTCAAAACCCCATCATGATGCTAAAGATGGGGTTTTTTTATCGTTATCGGTTATGGATAAACAATTTGTAATGTCGCAGTTGCATTGGCTTTCCCCGCACTAACAGAGGGGTGGATTTGCACATATTGAGCTTCGAAATAAATGGCATAGGGGGAGCGGTCAAAGCTAGTTCCCAAATTAAAGACTTTATTTAGAGGGATTGGCTCACCTTGAAAACGCAGTTGTAAACCAATCCCTTGGGCGCTATCAGGTCTTTTATCTAGTGCAATCACAGAATGATCTGCACTGTGACTGGCTCGCCCACTAAGGATAATGCCCACAGGGGTTTCTCCACTACAATTTAGCGTAAGATAAAAAGAGACGGGGGCGGAATGGCTACCAATCCCCCTAAACTGGCTCTGTTTGACTTTCTTCATTTTTACTCGTTTATGTTTTTCGAGCAGTTCACAGCTAGGCGTAACAATCTTTGTATTTAGGAAACGATAACTTTGAACAGGTAAATGACCAATTGATGCTTCAATCAGACGATGAGAGCTAAGTATCCCTGAACCTGTGATGTTTTTTGTTTTCACCAATTGTACTCGGATCCCATTTAATGCATTACCACAATAGCTATAACGATGAGAGGTAATGTGGCAAGCATTGGGTGAGTCATTAACAAAAGGTAACTTATCTCGGCTAAATGCCGCTCCCTGTGAGATAAAGCGAAGGCCAATACCGTCAATATTTGTTTGATAAATTGAGTTATAACCATTTGATAGTAATGGGAACTGGCTATTTTCCCATTTTGCTTGAACGGGTGAGCGACAATCTACCATGATTGGATTGTCACTAAGACCGTTTAAGGTCACCTCTTGGATCACCGACCCTACCGCTAATCGATGAGGTACAGTTACCGTACCGAGGGATAACACAGTATGATGTGGCGTGAAATTTGGCACATATTGGCATTGAGAAGCATAAGCGTTATGTGTAACGAATATACAGCAAGGCCATAAACGAGAAATTAAAGTCATCATAAAGCTTCCTTGCGCTGACAAATCACCGGAACATGGTAAAACCCTTGATTCAGATCTGTTTCTAATAGTTGGTATTGAAATTCACATTGCTGCGATTGTTTTGCTCCCCATTTCAATTTTATTGTGCCTGATGGCTCAAGCCCACTTAAATAGACTTGGCCCATATCGTTAATAATTCCTACATTAATATCATTGCTTGTTAGTTCTCCTTTTTCTGTTACGAGGCTGGCAAGCGCACCAAAAGGGGCCAATTTCCCATCCGCAAGCCGAATAGTAAAGAAAGAGCGTTTGCCCCGTTTGACGGGGAAGTGAACCAGTACCAATGCCCCTTTCGTTGGTAAAATAGATTGAAAACTCGTTTCAATTTCAGTATCTACAGGTAAGGTCTGTGTATCAATAACAAAGTTATTACGCCGATAAGGTTGTAGCTGATTGATAATCGCATGGCCTTTGCTATCGGTATTGGTATTGAGTTGAGCATCCAAACGGACGTCTTGCGTATCAGGTACAACCAATAAAGCGGAAGTTTCCCCACGACTCGGTGTTAGCGTGATGCCATACGGATGAGCCACCACTGAACTTCGAAACCCATAGTGCAATTGGTGCTCTTGTTTGTAGCCATAACCCGCATTTAAAATAAATTTATTATGATGATACTGAGTATAAAATCGTGTGTCTGATTCATTTTTCGGCCTCATACAACAGCGGTTATTTAGAGAGTTATGCTGTAGAGTATAAGAAATAAAATTATCTTCTAGGATGGCTCCCGTTAATGTTGCTTGCTGGCTTTGATAGTTATTTGGCGCATATTGTGATTGGTAACTAAAATGCGTATTAGGCAACCAAGCGTTCACCGGAATAATTATGGAAGCAGAAAAGATATACTCTGGTTTTTGCTCAATGATAGAATAATTTGACTGGCAGTTAAGGCTAAAATGGTATTCGTTTATATTGCCTGAATAATTGAGATTATAGGCCCACTGATATCCTCTTTGCTCTCTAAACCTCTGTTGCGATGCTGATAATGATATATTTCCAAAATAACCTAACCCTTGTGATAAATGTAGCTTAATGATCTGTTGAGGGTAGGCGGTGTTAGATAAGTTTATTTTATCCAATACATCAGTGAACTGCCGTAACTTAGGGTTATCGGTCCATTGAACATTAAATGTAAACTCAGTTGCGGTGGGCGTGATTAACTTTGAATATTCAAACTGATAACTATTTGATTTATTTTTCTGACTGTAGGATTGTGTCCAATCAATAGTCAAATCGCCAATTTCATTGGCTGAAAATGAACTGCCTAATATCAGTGATTTAAAAGGTGATGAGAAAATAGAACCAGTATACGCAGTGATATTATTGTTAATACCATATTTTATTTCGCTATGAAAAAAATAAGGTGGTGCAGAGCGTGAGCGGTTAGAGACCATTCCACTGTTTAAGGCATAGCGAAATTGGCCTTTTTTGATCATCAGTGGCGAAGAAGAAAAAGGGTATTGGTATTGACGAACTCGACCACTAGACTCAGTGATCGTCATTTCTAAGACGCCTTTATGGGCTAATGGTTTTAATTGATTTAGTGTAAATGGCCCTGCAGGTAAATAATCATTATAAATGATAATATTATTTTGCCTTACAGTCACCTGAGCCGGACTATGATTAATGCCTTGTAATATGGGTGAATAATATGCATCATAATCCGGAAACATTAATTCATCATTAGAGAGTGAGATCCCTTTAAAAGAGTATGGGATAAAAAATGAGGAGGCAAGGTAATACTCGCCTAAGATAAATTGACTTTTTAATGACCTAATCGGGTAGGATAAAGTTGTATTATAACTCTCCCATTGTTGGTGTGAGTTTGAATAGACTAAATTATTTCTTAGGCGCCATCCTAGATAGTTAATACCATTTTGCAATGACAGGTTAAAGTTATTATTGTCATTAATGTACTTATTCGAGTTATAACTTCCGGATAGGTTATAATCAATATAAGCTGACGTTACGCCATCATCCCATTGTGATTGGAGGTTATTCTCATTAGTGTCACTATTTAAGTAATGATGAGGGATATTGATATCCAACGTTAAGTGATTAAGGTCAAAGTGATGAAAATAACCCTCGATAATTGTTGAAAGGTGGCTAGCTAGGTTGTCATTTTTATCAAACGTCATTGTATTTAATGTTTTTTCATGCAGGCCAATTTTTAATAATTGATTTCGACTGAATATTGGTACTAACTGTTGATCTATATATTGAAAACTTACATTTTCAGTAAATAGTCTAACATTGTTGACAATAACATCAACGGCATAAATCCCTTCGGGTTGATTATCTAGATTTAATATAATATTTTCAATGTCATTAATATTTTCAATGTTATCAAGTGCCTCAAGATTAAAATATTCAGCATATGCCAAAAGTGGAGTCGTGATTAAAAACAGCATTAATAAAGTGATATTATTTTTTTTCATCATCATTAAAGAGTTGTTGAGAAATTAATTGTGTTTTACCGCCATAATCATTTAATGCGCTCCAAGAAACAGAATTCAATTGAGGCAATACTATTTTCCAAGATAATTGCCCAAAGGGGGCTATCATGCCAGGCTCTGCAATCTCTTTACCATTAAGGTATAGTTCTCGCAGCGTAATATAGTGCCCAGTAGGATTTGTTGCCGTTACTTTTTGGTTATTATAGCTAAAGGTGACCTCTTTAAATGCAGATTCGGCACTGCTATTTAAAGATTCAGGCCGATAAAATAGCTTGAAACTGGATTTCACAACAATATGTAAATTATTTTCTGTATTTTCATGAATGGCAGGAAGAGACTTGATATGTAACCAGTAGAGAGTTTCTTGATCAGTTTGGTTTAATGGCGCCACTTTTATCACTCTTAATTTATTTAATGAGGCAGGTTTTAGCTTAAATAGTGGTGGTGTAATAATAAAATCATTAGACCGTTGATTATCTTTTTCAACCCATGATTGAATAAGGTAAGTCGTTTGCTCCTCAGGGTTCTCAATAGATAATGATATTTCCCTATCGTTTTCAGGATAAACAAACCGCGTGCCATTAATAATAATTCCGGCATAAGAGAGAAAAGGAAGCAATAATAAAAAGGTGACTGTTATTTTCATGATAATTAATGAGAGAGAAGAAAACCTCTCTCTCATCTCCTTTTTTATTGATAAATAATGCTGAAATGCGCTAATGCATCTGCTGAGCCGGGAATGATTTGATCACTGGTTGCAATATATTTAGCCACAAAATTCATTTCTACCGTTTTACTTGGGGTTATTTCTTTAAACTGGCTTCCCCCATTTAGTGGTATACGGCGAACACTATTTTCTTCATAAAGGCCTATTGCAATACCTGTTGCAGCAGGTGAGGTTGCATTTGGTGATAATCCTAATAAAGAAGGGTTAGCACTATCACTTTTACCATCAAACTTAAATTGAATTTTCTTATAATCGGTAGGGCAATTAGATAATGTTATTCTAAATGGTGTTGCTGCGGCAGCACTATTTTTATTAGTAAAAGCGGCTACAGAAACCTTCCCCATATTTACCACTTTATGTACAGAATTAGTATCAACAGAGCACGCCGTTGGAATTATACTGCCAACGAACTTTATTTCACCATCTGCTGAAAAAGAAATAGAATGATTAAAAAATAAAATAAGTAATATATATTTTAATAAACTGTTCATTGTATGACCTTGTAAATTATTTGCTGTGTGATTTCTATCAGTATATGTTGCTGATTGAGCGCAATATAATAAGTCTATTTTTTATGTTAAAAAGGGGTAAATTGGCGTGCACAAAACCAAATGATTTGATATCGACTTTCTTTTTCATCCTAAAATTTTGTTTTTAACATTTGCATTATGAAAATGATTTTCAGCATGATACTCCGTTTATTGTTCTTAAAAATTAAGAGTAGGGTATAACCGTTAAATTTTTAACGATTATAGCATCAAAACATACTACTTTAGTTACAACATACTAATTGTTTGGAGAGTACCTAATGAAACAACAGTGCCAATACAAAAAATAACGTGACTAGGCTAACTAAGAATTAAATGGGAAATCAATCCAAGGTAGGGTGAATAGGGGGGAAATGGTAAATCAGAGTCTCTATTTACTCCCTTTGCTAGTTTTAGCAGAGAGAGTAAAAACACAAACTGTCTGTATGGGAAATGAGCAAAACACTACAGTGTTTTACTTGTTACGCTATGCAAATAGGGCGAGCCATTGGTTTTTACGGCGTTTAAAGAGAATGGGTGTAACTCCTTTGAGCCTTTCTCATTTAACTTCTGGCGACATCTAATTTTTCTGGCACAGGCACTATTCGAAAAATGAAGCTTATTGATTTTTTTAACTTTAGCGCTAAAACCAATGTCTTGTGATGATTGAATTCTCTCATTTTTTGTTATGGTATATGAATGTTCATTACGTAATATTAAGTGCATGTTACCTCCTGAATGCAATCATTAGATAATATATGATTCACTTACAAATGATTTAAAAAAGCACTGCTAGAACTAATGAAGGAAGAAGTATCGATGAGATCACTACACTGAATACTAGAGCCTTTTCAGTGTAGTGATTGTAGTTGAAGCTAAAATAGATAGTAGGTTGCGGGCACTGCCCCCGCGATAATAGCCAGAGCGATAATCTTTTCAGCCATATTAAGTGGAGCTTGTTGGGATTGCTGAGTTCGCGCATACCAAAAAACAAGTATACCAGGCGCATATAAAACGACAGACAGCATAAGGTTGATCAGTCCAGAAGCATAAAGCAGCCAAAGACCATAGAGGCTGGCCACCATTCCAACCATCAGTAGCAGCTTATTATGGCGTTCAAAAGCGACTTTTATGAGAAAAGCACCCACTAAAAAGTAAGGAACCAAAATCATCTCAGAAGCGATTGTTAGGAGCGTATTGTAATTACTCCCACTTAGCCAAATTAAGACTAGAGAAAGCTGTACGGCACCATTTGTTAACCACAGGGAGGAGGATGGAGCATCATTCTTATTCAGTTTATTGAATATTTTAGGGAATGATTGATATTGCGCTGCGATATAAGGCACTTCGGCAGCCATAATTGTCCAACTCAGGTATGCTCCACACACAGAGATAATAAGCCCCGCTGCGATAATGATCTCACCACTTGAACCAATTAAACCTACCATTAAATTGGCCATTGATGGATTTTTTATTTCAGCAAGCTCAGCCCTTGGCATAAGGCCTAACGAGAGAAGGGTCACTAGGATATAGATGATTAATGCAGAACTAACGGCGAAAACAGTGGCTAAGCCAACATCACGGCGGTTTTTAGCGCGAGCAGAGACAACGACAGCTCCTTCGATACCAATAAACACCCACAACGTGATCAACATAGTGTCTTTAACTTGCTGCCAAACAGGCACTCCGAGGGAAATCCCACTAAAATCTGCATCGAACACATCAAGTTTGAAAGCGACAAATGCTAGGATAATAAATAGCCCTAATGGGATTAATTTTGCCATAGTGGCTAGCTTATTAATTCCCGCCGCCGTTTGAACACCACGCAACACTAAATAGTGCACAATCCATAATAAGATGGATTCACCAACTAAGGCTTGCCAAGTGTTACCATCGCCAAAAATAATCCTATCGGGTGTATCAGTAAAAAAGCTGATGGCCGCAAAAACGATAACTAAGTAAGAGACATTAGCGATAACCGCACATAGCCAATAACCCCATGCGGAACAAAAACCAATCAGTTCACCGAAACCTTCTTTTGCATAAGTAAAAATGCCCCCATCAAGATCTGGGCGTATACGAGAAAGTAGCAGTAGAGAGAAAGCTAAAAATAAAATGCCAATGCCTGTAATTGACCAGCCAATGATAAGTGCCAAAGGGCTGGCAACTTCAGCCATATTTTGTGGAAGGCTAAAGACACCTGCACCCACCATTGAGCTGAGAACTAATGCGGTGAGTGCTGTAAGACTGAGTGTATGTTTCAATGTATGTCCTGGTTATTCTACAATCAAAAGTTAAAATAACGTTAAATCTACAATTTTATAATGTATTTAAGCTGGAACAATTTTAAATTATAGATTGTTTATCTGTCGTACTGATAAAGTGAGGGGGATTCTACGAATGAAACGACGGTTATGCAATGGAAAACTATTCAGTTTGATAAGATTTTTATTCAGTGGGAAAATCAGCAGTCAAACGTTTTTTTCAGAAATAAAAAAGCCAGCTCGAAAATGGAGCTGGCTTGGTTAGTTAGTATACTTATTACTTAAAGAGGTCAGCGCTGATGGTTACGCTACCGCCATTTGACTGCCACTCACGTGTGATATGGAAGTATTTGGCACCTTTAGCTTCAGCACGTTTGGCAATTTGATAACGCACTTCTGGTGTATTGGTGTAATAACCCGAGAAAGTGATCGAATCAAATGGAACCATTTGTGCAGCAGCGGTTTTATTAACTTCTTCGATAACATAGCCACTTGGCAATGTTACGCTGGTTTTGCCTGGTGCACTGCTTGATGTTTCAAAGAAACGACCAACGGCAGTAGTTGGTTCTTCAGATGAAGCAACGCCAGGAATACGTACTTTTTTGGCGGCTTCACCACCTTCCGCTAATAATGCTTGACCCGCTTCTGAATCTGCTGGTACGACAGCTTCCTCTAGCTGAACTTGGCGCTTAGGCGCATCTTTTTTATAGACATAAGCGGTAGCTAGGGTATTTCCACCATCATTTACAGCGATGTTACGAACAACATAGAATGATGCTGCGCCTTTTTCTTTTGCTTTCTTCGCAATAGCTTCATAAAGATCAGGCTGAGAAGGGTAGAAACCACTGACGGTAACAGCATCAAATGGTTCATACTGTGTTGCGTCTGCTTTTGACATCTCTTCAACGCCACCAAATACGCGACGTTTGCTTTCTTCCACAGATTTTGCATCTTTTTGGTAAAGATCTGCAACAACGCGCATGTTACCGCTATCACCCACATCATCAAGGCTCTGGATATAGAAAGCGTAAGCGCCTAATTTATCAGCCCGGCGTGAGACGGCATCGGATGCTTCATAAATAGCATTAAAGCGCCCAGTCACTGTTATGCGCTCATAAGGTTTTAACTCTTCAGCCTGTTTGGGCGTCAGTTCAACAGCTGCCTGTACAGCAGTAATACTGGTTAATGATAACACCGCGGCTGCGATGGCCGTAGTTTTCAGCTTCATACAAAATCCTTCCGACTTGCGCAATTTATTTTAAAAGTGCTGAACTTTAGTTGTATCACATGGCTATGATTATTACACGTAACCAATCAAGTTGTCTCATAATTTTATTTTTTATAAGAAATAAATATTCATTGACTAGTCATAATTACCAGATTTTTTTAGCTATCCAGTATTTTATTGACCTAAAACTAAGATTTTCACTGCGAATTCCATTTACTGTTTAAGAATCGAGATCAATTATGGATCAAGAAGGTTATTTTCAGTAGGTTATTAGAACTCCATAGAACTGTTTTCGGCTAAAAATAGGACTTTTCTATCTAAGATGGTTAATTTTTAGCAAATTTAACAAATACAAAATTACTTTGGCTTTGAAAAGGGAACATTATGCGTATTGGTATACCTAGAGAACGACTTGCCAATGAAGCTCGTGTTGCTGCTACACCCTCGACGGTGACTCAACTGATTAAGTTAGGTTTCAGTGTCTGTATCGAAAGTGAAGCAGGACATTTAGCGAGTTTTGAGGATGCGGCTTATGAGCAGTCGGGGGCTGAGATTGTTGATCGTGACACCGCTTATTCAGCCGATATTGTTTTTAAAGTCAATGCACCACTAGACGATGAAATTGGATTATTGAAAGAAGGTGCAACGCTGGTGAGTTTTATCTGGCCAGCGCAAAATGCTGAATTGATGGATGCCTTAAAAGCAAGAAATATCAATGTATTCGCTATGGATGCAGTGCCGCGGATTTCCCGTGCGCAATCATTAGATGCCTTAAGTTCAATGGCAAATATCGCAGGTTATCGTGCAATTGTCGAAGCTGCTCATGAATTTGGTCGTTTTTTTACTGGTCAAATTACAGCAGCCGGTAAGGTACCGCCAGCGAAAGTGATGGTCATTGGTGCTGGGGTTGCTGGGCTGGCGGCAATCGGTGCTGCTGGTAGCTTGGGAGCGGTTGTACGTGCATTTGATACGCGTCCAGAAGTTAAAGAGCAAGTGCAAAGTATGGGGGCCGAATTCCTTGAGTTAGATTTCAAAGAGGAAGCAGGCAGCGGCGATGGCTATGCGAAAGTCATGTCCGAAGCGTTTATTAAGGCGGAAATGGCTTTATTTGCTGCACAAGCTAAAGAAGTCGACATTATCGTCACTACCGCACTCATTCCTGGGCGTCCAGCACCTAAATTAATTACCAAAGAGATGGTTGAGTCAATGAAACCTGGTAGTGTGATTGTTGACTTAGCGGCGCAAACAGGGGGGAACTGTGAGTTAACCCAAGCGGATAAATTGGTTGTGACTGATAATGGTGTCAAAATTATTGGTTATACCGATTTACCAAGCCGTCTACCGACTCAATCATCGCAATTGTATGGCACAAACCTTGTTAACTTGATGAAGTTACTGTGCAAAGAGAAGAATGGCGAAATCAATATTGATTTTGATGACGTTGTGATCCGCGGTGTTACCGTTATTAAACAAGGTGAAATCACGTGGCCTGCTCCCCCCATTCAAGTATCTGCTCAGCCGCAGGCGAAGCCTCAAGTGGCGGAAAAAGAAAAAGCGCCTGAGAAGAAGAAAATGTCGCCTGTAGTTAAGTATGGCTTAATGGCATTAGCGATCATTCTATTCGGTTGGTTTGCAAACTCAGCGCCAAAAGAGTTCTTATCACACTTTACGGTATTTGCTCTCGCT
Organism: Providencia sp. PROV267; assembly: GCF_028477825.1. Lineage (NCBI taxonomy): Bacteria > Pseudomonadati > Pseudomonadota > Gammaproteobacteria > Enterobacterales > Morganellaceae > Providencia > Providencia sp. PROV267. Next base: position 116,104 of record NZ_JAMPLX010000017.1, read on the forward strand.
TGCGTTGTCGGTTATTACGTTGTGTGGAACGTAACACATGCGTTGCATACACCATTGATGTCTGTCACCAATGCAATTTCAGGCATTATTGTTGTCGGTGCAGTATTGCAAATAGGCTCGGGAGGATGGGTTAGTTTCTTATCTTTCATTGCCATATTGATTGCAAGTATCAATATATTCGGTGGGTTTACTGTTACCCAGCGTATGTTAAAAATGTTTCGTAAAGGATAAGGGGTAACGTATGTTGTCGAGTGGAATTGTAACGGCAGCTTATATTGTTGCTGCTATCCTATTTATATTCAGCCTAGCAGGGTTATCACGCCATGAAAGCTCTCAGCGTGGTAATACTTATGGTATTGCAGGTATGGCGATTGCTTTACTGGCTACCATCTTTGGCCCAGATAGTGCCAATATTGGCTGGATGATTGTTGCGATGGTCATTGGTGCAGTGATTGGTATTCGTCTGGCCAAAAAAGTTGAAATGACCGAAATGCCAGAATTGGTCGCTATTTTACATAGCTTTGTTGGTCTAGCGGCTGTTTTGGTTGGTTTTAATAGTTTTATTGCCAGTGAAGGTCATGCAGACGCGGTGATGGAAAATATCCATCTGACGGAAGTGTTCTTAGGCATATTTATTGGTGCGGTCACCTTCACAGGATCTGTGGTGGCTTATGGGAAATTGTCCGGTAAGATCTCATCGAAACCGATGATGCTACCTAATCGCCACAAACTAAACTTAGCGGCGCTTGTTGTCTCATTTGTGTTATTGCTGATCTTTGTTAAAACAAATAGTGTTGGTTTACAAGTCTTTGCCATGCTGATCATGACGGTTATTGCTTTGGCATTTGGCTGGCACTTAGTTGCTTCGATTGGTGGTGCAGATATGCCAGTTGTTGTGTCAATGCTGAACTCATATTCAGGTTGGGCAGCCGCTGCGGCAGGTTTTATGTTGAGTAATGACTTGCTCATCGTGACAGGAGCATTGGTCGGTTCGTCGGGTGCTATCCTCTCTTATATTATGTGTAAAGCCATGAACCGCTCCTTTATCAGTGTTATTGCTGGAGGCTTTGGTACAGATGGCTCCTCAACGGGTAATGAAGAGGAGATGGGCGAATACCGTGAAACAACGGCGGAAGAAGTGGCAGAATTATTGAAAAATTCAACCTCTGTCATTATTACTCCAGGTTATGGATTGGCGGTTGCTCAAGCACAATATCCTGTTCACGATATTACGGCTAAGTTGCGTGAGAGAGGCATCAATGTGCGTTTCGGTATCCACCCTGTAGCAGGGCGCTTACCTGGGCACATGAACGTCTTATTAGCTGAAGCAAAAGTACCTTATGACATAGTACTGGAAATGGATGAAATTAATGATGATTTCTCTGATACCGATACAGTATTGGTTATTGGTGCGAACGATACTGTTAACCCTGCGGCACAAGAGGATCCAAATAGTCCAATTGCCGGCATGCCAGTGTTGGAGGTTTGGAAAGCAAACAATGTGATTGTATTTAAGCGTTCAATGAATACCGGCTATGCAGGTGTACAAAATCCATTGTTTTTCAAAGAAAACACGCAGATGTTATTTGGTGATGCAAAAGCCAGCGTTGATGCGATTTTAAAAGCACTTTAATATACTAACCTCAAAAGCTCTGTAGGCAACTACAGGGCTTTTTTATGGGTAAAAATGGGTTGTATAAGAAACTATCTTATTAAAAATTCAGTCTATCTCATTATGTTGTGATTAGTTTCATTTTAATTTTAAAACCGGAGAATAGAAAATAGCCGTCATTTTATCGTCCACATGATGCTATTTTATTCACTTTAATCATAACGAGGAGGCCAATATTATGACTCTCAACTGTGTAAATAAGGCTTCCTCACGATTACCAATGGATTTGTTTCAGGATTGGACATTGATAATGGGTTAGCATTGGGAATTAAATAACGTATTACAATGAGTCGACGAGGGGGTAGCCGTTAATATCTCTGCTGAAGGTAAATTAGAGATATTTTCAATTAGATAGTTTTTATATTACCCAATATACAAATTTTATGAGTAATACTGCTGGCAAAAATAGTGGGGATACTAATTTTTGCGCATTGAAGCACTGAATGTGCATTCATTTATCGCAAAAGCGCTGAGTTACCTACAGCGCTTTTGCCACTTTAAAATAAATCTACTTAAGGTTGAGCGATAAAATTAATCATCATCAACCGTGATTGGGCAAACGAAACCATCAGGCTTAATCGCTAATAGGTCACATTTCAATTTGTCGATAACATGTTCTGCTGTATTCCCAAGAAAAGCTGCGGAAATCCCAGTTCTGCCTAATATACCTAGGACAACGACGCCGGCATGTAACTCCTCACAGATTTCAGGGATGATTTTCTCAGGTAACCCTTCACGGACGTGAGTGTATTTTTCATCAATCGAAAATTTCTGGCGTAATTCCTTCATGGCAATGAGATGTTGCCCACGTAGTGCATTGTTATAAAGGCTTGGGTCGAAATCAGGTAGTTCTATTGCAATATTCATTGGCGCAATAGGGTATGCGCTGACCAAATGAATTTCCTGATCTTTCACAATACGTGTTGCTAAATCCTTCGTTTTCTCAACCAACTTAATATTGAGGTCATCATGATAGGATTCTTCATTTGATAAATTGACGGCCACAACAACCGAACCATGATCTGGCCAGACTTTATCTTTAACCATCCATACAGGAGAAGGGCATTTTCTTAAAAGGTGCCAGTCCAGCGGCGTAAAAATAATCGACTCAAAGTTATCTGTTTGATGAGCCATTTTCAGAAGCAGGTCGTGTTCACCACTAATCACTTCCTGAATGATGGCTTCGTAAGGTTTATTATGCCAAATCACTTTAATTTCTATCTCAATACCTGCTTCCAGATAGAAATGCGCTTGTTGTTTAATCCAAGCAGCCTTTTGATTAATGACACCCTTACGCATTGCATCACGCTCTTCAGGTGATAGCAACGTGGTCATATCATAAGAGAGATCATAGATAGGTAAGAATGCTTTAATCCGTCCACCATTACGTTGCACTATGTAGACAGCACGTCGTAATGCTGGTTGATCATCCTGATTTGGGTCAATTGCAACTAGGAGATTTCTATAGTTTGCCATATTAAAATCCTCATAACGGCTGGACATTCCCTACTAAAGATAAACTAAGGTATTGAGGAAAAATAGGCAAGATTTGATGAAAAATAATAATGATGGGTCACAAAATAGTGACCCACCGAGAATTATGAACAAGAGACAGTGGAGACTTTACCTGCAATATCAGTCAGTTTTTCCATATCTTCAATAGTGATATATTTGCCTTTAACACTTAACATGCCGCTTTTTTGGAAACGTCCTAAAAGTCGACTAATCGTTTCAACGGTAAGGCCTAAATAGTTACCAATATCACCACGAGTCATCGTTAAGCGGAATTCTCTTGGAGAGAAGCCGCGCTCTGCAAAGCGATGAGATAGGTTAAGAATAAATGCAGCTAAACGTTCTTCCGCATTTTTCTTAGACAATAAAAGGATCATTTCTTGATCGCCTTTTATTTCGCCGCTCATCAAACGCATGATTTGTTGGCGTAGATTAGGCATCTTACCTGACAAATCATCGAGAGTTTCGAATGGGATTTCACAAACCATTGATGTTTCAAGAGCTTGTGCAAAACTTGGGTGCTGTGTATGTATAATTGCATCAAAACCAACCAGGTCACCAGCAAGATGGAAGCCTGTAATTTGCTCATCACCTTCTTCAGTGATGGTGTAACTTTTGATTGTTCCTGAGCGAATGGCATACAAAGAACGTAATTCATCGCCGGCTTTAAACAGCGCCTGACCCTTTTGAATCGGTTTTTTACGTTCAATGATATTATCAAGTTGATCCAGTTCATGTTCATTCAGTGTGAAGGGAATGCACAGTTGGCTAATACTGCAGTCCTGACAATGAATAGCACAACCACCAGACTGGATGCGACGAACAACTCTTTTTTCTGGGATCATATTAAATGCTCAATACAAGTTAAAATTATTGATATGAGTCAATTTTAACATAAGATAATGCAACTGATAAGTAGAAATATAAAACAGAAGTATCTCAAATAGAAAAGCGTATAAAAACAAAGTAGTTAATCAAATTACATAGTTCATTATAACATCATGATATTCCTTATTTAACTTAAATAACCATTAAGTTAAGTAAAAAATTCTTTAATAGATAAAAGGGGTTATCTATTAAATATCTATTTAAAAGATATATTTTGATAAATTTAAAAATTAACATTAGTTATAATATTTAAACAATAATGCAATATTCGACTTAAAAATGAAAACTTCAGAGGAGCATCAAATGGTAAATAATCCATTAAATATTCCCAATACGATGAAAGTAATAAATATCGCGGAGCACGGTGGAGCAGAAAAACTGCAAATAATTGAACAACCATTGCCCGTATTATCAGAGGGTTATTTATTGGTTAAAGTTGAGGCTGCTGGTGTTAATCGCCCTGATGTTCTTCAACGTATGGGGGCTTATCCGCCACCTCCAGATGCCTCACCTATTTTAGGGCTTGAAGTCGCAGGAACCATTGTTGCAAAAGCAGACGATGTTCAACAATGGCAGATTGGAGATAATATTTGTGCGTTAGTTGCTGGAGGTGGTTACGCCGAATATTGTCTGGTACATCAAGATATTGCATTACCATTAGGTCACTTATCATTTGTTGAGGGAGCGGCTATACCTGAAAACTTTTTTACTGTTTGGGCGAATGTTTTTCAGATTGGTAAATTGAAAAAGGGTGAAACAGTGCTCATTCATGGTGGAACATCCGGTATTGGATCCGTTGCTATCATGTTAGCAAAAGCATTTGGTGCCACGGTGATCACAACAGTCGGCTCAGCAGAAAAGGTAGAAGTCGCAAAATCATTAGGGGCGGACTGTATAATTAATTACCGAAACGATGATTTTGTTCAACACACTCTTGATTACACGCGTTCTCAAGGGGTTGATATGGTTGTTGATATTGTTGGTGGTGATTATGTGGATAAAAATTATCAAGTCGCCGCAAAATTCGGGCGGATCATTCAAATAGGAATGATGAAAGGTAACCCTAAGAGCCTCAATTTAATGCCTTTAATGATTAAACGTTTGATTCACACAGGGTCAACCATGCGTTCACGTACCGTTGCCGAAAAATCCAGCATCGCCGCAGAGTTAAAGCAGCACGTTTGGGGGATGTTGCAAAAAGGTGAATTAAAACCTTTTGTTAACAAAACCTATCCGTTAGACCAAGTGGCTGATGCTCATCGCCATATGGAATCTGGCGATCTTTACGGAAAAATAGTGTTAATTAACAAATAATTATTTTCCTATTGAGATTTATTGAGTCATGAAGATTTAATTTTTTCATGACTCATTGGCTTGCTCATTTATAACAAATGGTTTACATTTTCAAGTGGTTTTAGCGTAAATATCTCTTTACAGCAGACTAATTTTCGAAATTTTGTTCCTGCGCACAAATCCGATTGAAATAAATACGAGTTTATTAATATTTTAACAATTATGGATTATACCTATAGCTAAGTTGGCACATTAACGGCTTGCCTATCAATAAATAACCCAAAGATAATAAAGATAACAAGATCATTAATATATTGTTGTCTTTTAAAGATATGCATCCGTTATATCACTTTCCAATGATAGTAGTTACTTAAATCAAATATGCCATTAAAAGCATGGGCATGATTTAAAGGTGTAGTGATAATGACAAATTTTAATAACTCAAAAATGAATGTAGATGCTTTATTTCTAGGACCGAAATCTGAAAATGCAGTATTTTTCAGAGAGATGATGGAATATGCGGTAACGGAACATATGCATTGGCGTTCAGGCTACCACCCAGAAGACCCTGAATATGTGACAACGGTCGATCGTTATGCACCGGAATATAGGGATACTTTATATCGAACAGAAGGTATTTTAAATCAACTCTCTTCTAAGTTAAAAACAACATCAATCCCATGGTTTTCTCCTCGTTATATGGGCCACATGAACGCGGATACCTTAATGATATCGAATCTCGCGTACGTTATGGCAATGATGTACAACCCAAATAACTGTGCCCAAGAGTCTTCCCCCACCACAACAGTACTCGAGCTAGAAGCAGGGTTAGACCTGTGTGCAATGTTTGGTTATGACACTAATCAGTCATGGGGGCATATTACTTCAGGCGGCACTGTCGCTAATTATGAGGGGTTGTGGGTTGCTCGAAATATTAAAACGTTACCTTTGGCAATAGCTAAGCATCCTCAGGCTCGTCAATTACTAAAAGAGGATAGTGAGAAAGCGTTGCTGAATATGCCGACCTCTGCTGTTTTAGATCTTATCGATGATTTAAAGAAACAAGGATTATTTGAAGAAGTCAGAGATATGACTTGTCGTGGTGAAGGGGTAGAACAAGGGAAATTAGGTAAGCTATTAGTCCCACAATCTAAACATTACTCTTGGATGAAAGCGATGGATATTTTGGGGTTAGGACAACAAAATATCGTACAGCTCCCCGTCGATGCCAGTTATCGCACTGATACTGAGCAAATGAGACAAATTGTGTTTTCATTGATTGAACAAGGTGAGCCTATTTTAGCCGTAGTGGCTGTTGTAGGAACAACGGAAACGGGCGCGATTGATAATGTCGCAAAACTGATTGAATTGCGCAGAGAGTGCGAAGCGCGTTTTGGTGTCTCGTTTTATATTCATATCGATGCCGCTTATGCAGGCTATGCCTGTGCCATGTTCCGTGATGAGAATAATCAATTCCTTGATTATGATGTTTTGATTAAACGTTACCATCAGGAAGGTATTTTCCCCTCCGATGTTGTTTGGCCAAAGCCAGAGGTTTATCAAAGCTTCAAGGCATTACAAGAAGCGGACTCTATCACGGTTGATCCTCATAAAGTGGGCTTTATTCCTTATGCGGCAGGAGCAATCTGCATGAAGGATAAACGTATTGTTGATCTCATTTCTTATCATGCCGCTTATGTGTTTGAAGAAGTTGCAGAAAAAGGGCGTAAAGCAGAAAAGCAACAAAACGTATTATTAGGCTCTTCAATCATGGAAGGGTCAAAAGCTGGAGCCACGGCGGCGGCGGTCTGGGCGGCCCATCGGTTAGTTCCGCTAAATATTCTCGGTTACGGAAAAGTGATAGCAGCAGGAATAACCACAGCGAATTGGATCATTGAAAGTATCAATACCTGTGAGGCATTTGAAATCGAAGATAGAAAATTCGAAATTATTGCGCTGCCATCGCCTGATTTCCATATGGTCAACTTCATGTTTAAGGAAGTTGGTAATCAATCATTAGAAAAGCAGAATCAACTGAATAAGCGCCTTTATGAGTTGTGCTCATATGCCGCAGGCCGCTCTTATACGAATGACTTTTTAACTTCCTCAACATCCTTAACCTCGGAAGAGTACGGTGATAATCCACGAAATTTCTGTCGTGAGGCTGGCTTTAGTGATCAAGAGTGGGATAAGACTCAGTCATTATATGTATTAAGAGCCGCGATCATGACACATTGCTTACGGGATAAGCAGCATTTCACCGATTTTTGGCAAGAGTTGAAAAATATCTTTGAAGGCAAGTTGCAACAGCTTATAGATGAAGAAAATAAATTAAATCATTCAAAACAAAAAATAACGCTATAAACTTCTTGGCTAGGATCTCAATATGAAAAATCGCACACTTGGCAGTATTTTTATTGTTGCTGGCACTACGATTGGTGCTGGTATGCTTGCAATGCCGATAGCGGCAGCAGGTAATGGCTCCACGATAAGTTTAGCAATGTTGTTCGTGCTTTGGGCATTGATGTGTTACACCGCATTATTACTTGTCGAAGTCTATCAACATGAGTCCTCAGAAACGGGTATCGGCTCTGTTGCTCAGCGCTACTTAGGCTCAGGCGGTAAATTTATTACCGGTTTTAGTATGATGTTCCTGATGTACGCACTAACGGCGGCTTATGTTAGTGGTGCAGGGGAAATTATTACCTCCAACTTAAAAAGCAGTTTTGCTATTGAGATGGCTGATTGGATGGGGATTGTTATTTTTACGGTGATTGGTGGTGGTGTCGTGTGCTTTGGAACATCATCCGTTGATTTTATTAACCGTATTTTATTCGCAGCAAAAATTGTTTTTCTAGTCATTATCTTAGTGTTAATGATGCCACATGTTGAGCAGCAAAATTTATTGTCTGCACCAACAGAGAAAGTCTTGATCCTCTCGGCTATTCCTGTGTTTTTTACCTCATTTGGTTTCCATGGCAGTGTGCCAAGTGTTGTGAAATATATGGGCGGTGATGTGAAAAAATTACGGATAATATTTATTATCGGTAGTGCTATCCCATTAGTTGCCTATATTTTATGGCAGATTGCTACGTTAGGTAGCATTAACCCTACAACCTTTGTCGGCATTCTTGCAGAAAATTCAGGATTAAATGGCTTACTGGATGCTATCCGCAATGTTGTGATGTCGGAAAGAACCCAGTTTATTGCTCAGATGTTTATGAGTTTAGCGCTCGCCACCTCGTTTCTCGGTGTTGCTTTAGGGCTATTTGATTTCTTAGCGGATTTATTTAAGCGCCAAGATAATATGGAGGGCCGCCTGCAAACAGGATTATTAACTTTCTTGCCACCATTAGTCTTTGCGCTGTTTTATCCGAAAGGATTTGTCATGGCATTAGGTTTTGCGGCGATTGCATTATCTATTCTTGCACTATTGTTACCTAGCGCGATGGCATTTAAATCAAGGTTGTGTAATAAGCGTAAATATCAAGTTACCGGTGGCACACCTGCACTATTTATCGTGTTCTTGTGCGGTATTGTGGTGATCGGTGTTCAATTGGCAATTGCCTTCAAAATACTGCCAAACGTAGGGTAATTGACCTTTTCATTCAAATCAATAAAGCCAATCACGGACTCAACGGATTGGCTTTTTTTATTTCACGTCGATCATTGCTAATGCTTTTTTATCGATGGCATTTTATTAGTATCTCAATAAGAATAATTATCATTAGCATTTTATGCAAAAAAACAGATATATCTAAACTGGTAATCTTCAAAAAATCCACTATTATATTAGATATATCGGTTTTTAAGACCTAAAGGGGTTCTGAGAGTATTAATGAATAATGAACAACAAGCGGAACCGTGCCTTTGTGATGGTAAAAGCTTAAGCCGTATGTTTAACCCAAAACAGTTGCGTGTTTACATTCTGCATCTCTTGGCTGATGGGTCAAACTATGGTTATGAATTGATAAAAAAGATAGGGCAGGAAACGGCGGGTTTTTACTGCCCAAGCCCTGGTGTGATTTATCCAACATTAACATTACTAGAAGAGTTGGGGCTGATCACCGCGTATAAGGAACAAGGAAAAGGGCGTAAGTGTTATTCGCTGACACCTGAAGGAAAATGTTTTCTATTATTGAAAGCTGATATTTTAGCGGAAGTTCAGCTAAAACTCAGTTATGCACAAGAGCTTACGGCTGGCAACCAATTTGCCAAAGAAATAGAGCTTGCTGTTGATAGATTTAAATCATTGCTGCGACACAACATTGTTTTGCAGGAATTGACTAAGGAACAATCAATGCGAGTTGTTGAAATTATCAACAGTGCTGTTGAACGTATTGAACAAGTCAACTCGGTATTGACAGTAGAAGGGCACGAACATGGCTAAAACCAATGATATTATTCAGGCAAAAGAGTCTTCATATATGAAAGATAACGTAAAGACATCACCTAATATACCATCTAACGAAAGTACGGAATCGGCCGAGGTAAAACCAGAGGCTGCATTAGATAAAAAATTTAAAGAGGTTGTTTGCCCAAAAGTACCGACATCTTATTTTAAACGAGCTAAACGCCAGCGTACTAAATAATAAAATAGGTTATTTTGCTGATTTATTATTCATGGTAAAACTTTTTGCACTTTAATTCGCTATTTTAGTGGAAAAAGGCCATGAAAATAAAAAATAGACCTATTTTACCAAAACATTTTTCTGTTCTTAATGAACGGTCATAGTAAAACGCTGTTTATGGATTACATAATTATCATGTAATCCCCTAATAACCTTGGCTATTAGGGGATTGATTTAATTACAGGTTGAGTAGCGCCTGTATTTTTTCTATTTCATCGATCCACTGTTGTTGAAGCAGTGGTTTTTGATGAGCTAATTTACGTTGCCTATCTGCGTGTAATTTATCTTCAAGTAACAATAACTTTTCCAACAATTCATCTTCATAAACAGTCGATTGAGAAGCGGCTTCGTCTATATGGGGTGAAGCTACTTTTTCGTTAATTACGCTGTTATTTTGAAGGTGCGATTGTTGCTCGATTTGTTGGTAAACCTCCTCGACGTCAAGATACTCCTCTAATCGATTATTATTGATATACCAAAAACGCTGGCAACTCGTTTCAATTAACCATTTATCATGGCTAACCACCAGCAAAGCGCCTGCAAATTGTGATATTTGCTCACTCAGTGCTTCTTTACCTTCAAGATCAAGGTGGTTGGTGGGTTCATCTAGCATCACTAGCTCATATTGCGCCAAGCTCAAGCCAATAAATAACAACCGTGCTCGTTCGCCGCCACTGAGTGTTGCCACTTTTTGTTGGTGGCGAGTATAAGGAAAACCTGCACCAATCAATGCCATTTTGCGTTGTTCATCGACTAAATTAGCAAAAGGCCGTAAAGCATCAGATAAACTGTCATTATCATTGAGTTGCTCAAGTTGTTGGTCGTAATAACCCGCATTAATCGATGGATGAAACTTTAATTGCTCACTGTATCGTTCATCTGCTTTAAAACGTTGCCACAATAAACGTAATAAAGTGGATTTACCGCAGCCATTGGCACCAATAATGGCAATACGCTCACCACTTTTGACTTGATGAAAACCTGTTGTGAAAAGCAATTTCTCATCGGGAGTCTTAATGTTGGCATGATCTAATTCAAGGACTCTATCTGCGGGGATCGATTTGCCATTTAGCGCTAATTTCCATTGATAGCCTTCAGTCAGCTCAGTTTGCGCCTCCTTGAGTCTATCGATATGTTTTTCCATCTGTTTTGCTTTACGAGAAAGGTCTTCGTTATCATAAACTTGACCCCATATAGCTAAACGTTTGGCACTTACCGCAATGCGATCAATCTCCTTTTGCTCCGCTTGATGGCGTTTTTCATCAGCGACATCTTTTTGGCTCAGTGCATGACGTGCAGATGAGCATGGGAGCCGGAAGAAATGTAGCGTTTTATCTCGCAATATCCATGTGCAGTTAGTCACTTTATCAAGCAGATTTTGATCGTGAGAAACTAAAACGAAGCTGCCTTTCCAGTTTTGCAAAAAGTTACCTAACCAAATCAATGTGGGAAGGTCAAGATGGTTACTTGGCTCATCCAATAGCATCAGATCGGGTTGTTGAATTAATGCTCTACCTAAAAGTAATCGGGTATGCTGCCCGCCACTAATTTGATTGGCTTTTTGTGCCCATTGTTTCTCAGTGAACCCTAAATCAGTCAGTAAAACTTCCGCTCGCCAACGCTCAGAAAGACGCTCTTGAGCAGGGAGTTGCTGCATAACTGCATCAATTAAACTCAAATGCGCTACCTCTTCGGGTAGGTGCTGTTCAATATAAGCGGTTACACACTGATTTGCATAAGTAATACTGCCACTGTTAGGTGATAACTGACCAGTCAAAAGCTTCAATAATGTACTTTTGCCACTTCCGTTATGTCCAATCAGACCAATACGATCGCCACTTTGTAGCGTGAAGGTAATATCACTCAATAAAGAGGTTGTAGAAGTATCATAATTTAATGATTTTACAGATAATAAAGTGCTCATAGCTTACTCAATTTTTAGGCATGACAATGCCAGGGTATAGTCAGGACGACAACCCAGTAAGCTGAGGAAGGTATCTTTTGGGAGCTTCGCTCAGGCAGGGTTATCGCAGTATATAACTGTGAAAGCCTGAGCTTTGGCGATTACCAAAGAAGTGTGAATAGTCAATAAGATCACACAACATCATAATAAGCCTCCTTTTTTCTAGTGTTGAACAATATCGCTATCATAACAAACCTAGCAACTTTCTATCAATCACAATGATGTATTGTGTTTAGGTATTGTTATAAATGATTCTAATGGCATTAAAAGTGTCATGAATAAAACTGCTAGTGGCTGTGGTGAGTAATAATTTTGGAGTAAAATCAAGATGTAAACATATAGGAAACGCCAAAATGAATGTAGAAATAAAACCAGCCACAATTAAAGATGCCGCTTTGATTTTAGATATGATCATCGAATTAGCGGAATATGAAAAAGCACGTCATGAAGTTAAAGCATCTGTCACCGATATAGAAAACTCATTATTTGGTGAAAATTCAAATACAGAGGCTTTAATTTGCTATGTGGACGGTAAACCTGCTGGTTATGCGGTCTTTTTTTCTAGTTACTCGACTTGGTTAGGTAATAATGGGATCTACTTGGAAGATTTATATGTTTCCCCTGATTATCGAGGAGCGGGTGCGGGTAAAAAATTATTAAAGCATATTGCAATGATTGCCAGTGAAAGGAAATGCCAGCGTTTGGAATGGAGTGTTTTAGACTGGAATCAACCTGCAATTGATTTTTATAAAAGTATTGGTGCTAAACCCCAAGATGAATGGGTTCGTTACCGTATGGATGAACAAACAATTGCTGAATTTATAAGTTAAATACCTAATAAGTTAATTTTATAACAAAATAATGCTAACAAACTTTTTTGTTAGCATTATTTTTTTGTTTTTTAATAAATCTTAAGCAATAAGTGCCAATAAACTCTTTTTAACTTTTGAATATGGTATTTTGTGATATATGTGCTATTTTACTTAAGGTTAAAAGGGATAAAATAGAATTAAATTAAAGGGATAGAGAACAGGCAAGTAACTTAATCTAAAAAGGAATGTTGTATTGAGATGTTAAGTTGAAAATGTGCGTTAGTCAGTTTTTATTTTCTTGGTTTTATTATTTTTTAGTGTGACTAAATAAGATGGGCAATACTAAACAATTGAATTAAAAATTAGCTATTTTCTTTCACATAAAGAAAAGAGAAGGGATGGTATGAAAATAAATAAACGAAAGATCATTTTTTATGTCGCTATTATTTTAATTATTGCAGCAGGTGGTTTTTATTATTGGAGTATGAATTCTAGCAGTTTACCCGCAGGTTTCGCTCAAAGTAATGGTCGTATAGAAGCAACCGAAATTGATATTGCAACCAAAACGGCAGGGCGGATCGATACTATTACGGTGAGAGAAGGTGATTTTGTCAAGGAAGGTCAGGTTCTTGCCAAAATGGATACCAGAGCACTGCAAGAACAGCTTCACGAAGTACAAGCTCAATTACGTCAAGCAATTAGTAATGTATCAACAGCAGAATCAGGTTTAGTGCAACGTGAAAGTGAAAAGTTAGCCGCACAAGCGGTTGTTCGTCAACGTGAAGCAGAACTTGATGCGGCACAGAAACGACTTAACCGTTCTCGTGCATTAGTAAGAACTAAAGCGGTTTCTCAACAACAGGTTGATGATGACACCGCACAGGTACAAGGCGCAAAAGCCGCGCTGCAAGCGGCTAAAGCTCAGGTTGCAGCCTCTCTTGCGGCAATTGATTCTGCAAAAGCGGGCGTTGTTCAAGCAAAAACGCGCGTTGATGCAGCGACTGCAACTGAAAGACGTATTATTGCTGACTTAGATGATAGTGTGCTTAAAGCGCCGCGTAACGGTCGTATTCAATACCGTGTTGCTGAACCTGGTGAAGTATTAGGGGCCGGTGGTCGAGTATTAAATATGGTTGACCTCAGCGATGTTTATATGACCTTCTTTTTACCTACAGAAGATGCTGGAAAAGTGGCATTAGGCAGTGATGTGCATATTGTCTTAGATGCTGCCCCTAATATTGTGATACCTGCGAAAGCGACTTTCGTTGCCAGTGTTGCACAATTCACACCAAAAACCGTTGAAACGCAAAACGAACGTTTGAAATTAATGTTCCGTGTTCGCGCGCGAATTTCACCAGAGCTACTGGAAAAGAACCTCGAATATGTCAAAACTGGTTTACCTGGCAAAGCTTATGTTCGTTTAGATCCTAATGCCCAATGGCCAACTGACCTTGAGGTGAGATTACCACAATGACCCATAATTTGATGGATGATGTGATAGTAGATTTAAGCCATGTCAGCCAACATTACGGTGATAATTGTGCGTTGGATGACATTACTTTATCAATTCCAGCAAGGAAAATGGTTGGTTTAATTGGCCCTGATGGTGTGGGGAAATCAAGCCTAATTTCATTGATTGCCGGTGCAAGAGAGATCCAGCAAGGGAAAGTTATCGTTCTTGGCGGTGATATGGCAGATAAAGAACATCGCCGAGAAGTCTGCCCTAAAATTGCTTATATGCCCCAAGGATTAGGGAAAAACTTATACCACACGCTTTCAGTCTATGAAAACGTTGATTTCTTTGGGCGTCTATTTGGGCAATCTAAAGAAGAGCGCCAGTATCGAATCGACGATTTACTCGAAAGCACGGGGTTGGCTCCATTCAAAGATAGGCCAGCAGGGAAGCTTTCAGGGGGGATGAAACAGAAACTGGGGCTTTGTTGTGCGCTAATTCATGACCCTGATTTACTGATCCTTGATGAACCAACCACAGGGGTTGACCCATTGTCACGGGCACAATTTTGGGATTTGATCGAACGTATTCGCGAACGACAAACCAATATGAGTGTGTTGGTGGCCACTGCTTATATGGAAGAAGCGGAGCGTTTTGATTGGCTGGTTGCGATGGATGATGGCAAGGTCATGGCAACAGGACATGCCTCTGAACTGAAAGCACAAACACAGTGCGATGATCTTGAAGCTGCATTTATTGCGTTACTGCCAGAAGAGAAGCGTAGCGGTCATAAAAAAGTGGTTATCCCGCCTCGTGATACCTCAGACGATGATGTGATAGCGATTGAAGCGCAAGATCTAACCATGCGTTTTGGTCAATTTGTGGCGGTCGACCATGTTAATTTTAAAATACCGAAAGGTGAAATATTTGGCTTTTTGGGATCTAACGGATGCGGTAAGTCCACAACGATGAAGATGTTGACTGGGCTATTGCAAGCGAGCGAAGGGCAAGCATGGTTATTTGGGCAAGAAATTGACCCAAAAGATATCGAAACGCGCAAACGCGTTGGTTATATGTCACAAGCATTTTCCCTCTATAGCGAATTGAGTGTCGAACAAAACTTAGTTTTGCACGCTAAGCTATTTCATATCGCGGAAGATCAAATTAAGCAGCGCATTGATGAGATGTGCCAGCGTTTTGATTTAGATGATGTGCGAGATACGATGCCCGATGATTTACCGTTAGGTATTCGTCAACGCTTATCGCTAGCCGTTGCCGTTATTCATCGCCCCGAAATGTTGATCCTTGATGAGCCTACATCAGGGGTAGACCCTGTGGCGCGAGACATGTTCTGGAATTTAATGGTTGACCTTTCAAGGCGTGACGGTGTCACTATTTTTATTTCTACCCACTTTATGAATGAAGCGGAGCGCTGTGACCGTATTTCCTTGATGCATGCAGGGAAGGTACTTGATTGTGATACTCCTGATAATCTGATCAAAAAGCGCGGATTAGACACGCTGGAAGCCACTTTTATCGCCTATCTACAAGATGCTGTGGGAGAAGCCGGAGCGACCAAGGATACAGCCCCTGAATTTCATGTTGACCCTGAGCTTAAAAAACAGACGGATGAAGCGCTGAAAAGCCGTTTCAGTTTCCGTCGATTATTTAGTTATAGCATTCGGGAAGGGATGGAGTTACGGCGCGACCCAGTACGTTCGACACTCGCACTACTGGGTACGGTGATCCTCATGTTTATCATGGGCTATGGGATCAGTATGGATGTGGAAAATTTACGTTTTGCAGTACTTGACCGTGACCAGACAGGTTTAAGCCAAGGTTATACCCTAAATTTGGCAGGCTCTCGCTATTTTATCGAGCAGCCTCCCATTAAGGATTATGATGAACTGGAAACCGCGCTGCGTAGCGGTAAAGTATCTGTCGCCATTGAAATTCCCCCTAATTTTGCGCGTGATGTAGCAAAAGGGCATGCGGTGAAAATTGGCGTATGGGTTGATGGCGCAATGCCTAATCGTGCTGAAACTGTTCGTGGTTATGTACAAGCGATGCATCTCGCTTGGTTAAGCACCATGGCTGCTAAGCAACCAGTTGGTGTGGCGGGAATGCCTGTCATCGACATTCAGACCCGTTATCGCTATAACCCCGATGTAAAAAGTTTACCTGCGATTGTTCCCGCAGTGATTCCTCTGTTGCTGATGATGATCCCAGCGATGTTAAGTGCACTCAGTGTGGTTCGCGAAAAAGAGCTAGGATCAATGATTAACCTTTATGTAACCCCGATCACCAAATTGGAGTTTTTATTAGGTAAACAGCTTCCTTATATTTTATTAGGCATGTTTAACTTTGTGATGCTCTGCGCGTTGAGTGTATTTGTTTTTGGCGTTAGCTTTAAAGGGAGTTTTCTGACCTTAACACTTGCAGCTTTTCTCTATATTACTATCGCAACAGGAATGGGCTTGCTGATCTCTTGCTTTATGAAGAGTCAAATCGCCGCTATTTTTGGTACCGCAATTATTACACTGATCCCGGCTACTCAATTTTCAGGCATGATTGACCCTGTCTCTTCACTTGAAGGGATTGGTCGTTGGGTTGGTATGGTTTATCCAACATCGCACTTTTTGACAATAACACGCGGTACTTTCTCTAAAGGACTGAACTTGTTTGATTTGCAAGCGTCATTTATTCCGCTATTGATTACTATCCCTATCGTGATAGGCCTCAGTGTTATTTTCCTGAAAAAACAGGAGTCCTAACTGATGATACGTAAGTTACAAAACATATTTCATTTAGGTGTCAAAGAGCTGCGTAGTTTAGGGCGTGATAAGGCGATGATGGCGCTTATTGTTTTTGCTTTTACGGTGTCGATTTATTCATCGGCAACAGTGACGCCAGGCTCTTTGCATCACGCACCGATTGCGGTTGCTGATCAGGATAAATCACAGTTATCGAACCGTATTATCAATAGTTTTTATGCACCTTATTTTAAGACGCCGGCGGATGTAACTCCCGAACAGATTGATGGCCTTCTTGACCGAGGTACTTATACTTTTGCTTTAGATATTCCACCTAATTTTCAGAAGGATGTACTGGCCGGTCGCCATCCAGAAATCCAAGTGAATATTGATGCAACACGTATGAGCCAAGCGTTTTTAGGTAATAGCTACATTCAAAATATCACTTTAGGTGAAGTGAATGAGTTTCTTGCTAAGTACCGTAGTGATGCGAGTTTACCTGTAGATCTTGAAGTTCGTATGCGTTTTAACCCCAACTTAACGCAATCATGGTTTGGGTCGGTAATGGCAATCATTAATAACATTACTATGCTTTCGATAGTGTTAACGGGCGCTGCGCTAATTCGCGAACGAGAACACGGTACGGTTGAGCATTTAATGGTGATGCCACTAACTCCATTTGAAATCATGCTATCTAAGATTTGGTCAATGGGATTAGTGGTTTTGGTTGCCTCGGCAGTATCACTTCTGCTGGTGGTCAAAACCTTGCTACAAGTGCCGATCGAGGGGTCTATACTGCTATTTATGTGTGGTGTGGCATTAAGCTTATTTGCGACCACATCAATTGGTATCTTTATGGGTACGCTAGCTCGTTCAATGCCTCAGTTTGGGCTATTGATGATCCTTGTTCTATTACCGTTAAATATGCTTTCAGGAGGTATGACCGCACGTGAAAGTATGCCTCAGTTAGTTCAAGACATTATGCTGACGATGCCGACAACACATTTTGTGAGCCTTGCACAAGCGATTTTATATCGAGGAGCAGGGTTCCAGATCGTTTGGCCTCAGTTTATTGTCTTATTAATTATCGGTATCGTCTTCTTTTCGTTCGCATTAATGCGGTTTCGTAAAACCATTGCAACCATGGCATAACACCTTGCTGTTGCAATTATGTCAAAAAACGCTTGCTGAATTGTTCAGTAAGCGTTGTAATATAGTGCCTATCAATTCAAAAATCATTGCAAGGCTGTGCCTATCAAATCGATAGTATTAACTGATTGGAAAAAAAGGCTGTAAACCAGTAACTTAATAATCAACCAAACAGGAGAACGTAAAATGTCTTTAATTAATACTCAAATCAAACCATTTAAAAATCAAGCTTTTAAAGACGGTAAGTTTATCGAAGTCACCGAAAAAGATGTGGCTGGAAAATGGAGTGTATTCTTCTTCTATCCAGCAGACTTTACTTTCGTTTGCCCAACTGAACTTGGTGACGTCGCTGACCATTACGAAGAATTCCAAAAAATGGGCGTTGAAATCTATTCAGTTTCAACTGATACCCACTTTACTCACAAAGCATGGCACGAAAGTTCAGAAACTATCGGTAAAATCAAATACACCATGATCGGTGACCCAACAGGTGAACTGACTCGTAATTTCGAAAATATGCGTGAAGCAGAAGGTTTGGCTGACCGTGGTACTTTCGTTGTTGACCCACAAGGTATCATCCAAGCTATCGAAATCACAGCAGAAGGCATTGGCCGTGATGCTTCTGATCTGCTACGTAAAGTTAAAGCTGCGCAGTATGTTGCTAGCCACCCAGGCGAAGTATGCCCTGCTAAATGGAAAGAAGGTGAAGCAACTCTGTCTCCATCTTTAGATTTGGTTGGCAAAATCTAATCGAAAACTTTATTTCGAAAGTAGAAAGTAAAAACATACTGATGTTATCGGGTGCTATGCACCCGATTTTATGACCAAGGGGATCATATGCTCGATAACAATATGCAAGCGCAATTGAAAGCGTATTTAGAAAAATTGACTAAACCTGTTGAGTTAGTCGCTAATTTAGATAGCAGTAATAAATCAAATGAAATAAAACAGCTTCTAAACCAAATTGCTGCGCTTTCAGACAAGATTACTGTTCGTGAAGTACAAGATAATACTCAAAGAGTACCATCATTTTTAATTACTAACCCTGGTGTTGATAGTGGATTGCGTTTTGCAGGTTCACCACTAGGCCATGAATTTACATCGCTTGTGCTTGCATTGTTGCAAATTGGTGGTCACCCATCTAAAGAAGCACAAGAGTTATTAGATCAAGTGAAGGCCCTTGAAGGGGAATTCCATTTTGAAACCTATTATTCATTATCGTGCCATAACTGCCCAGATGTTGTGCAAGCACTGAATTTAATGGCAGTATTAAATCCAAATGTCACACATACAGCGATTGATGGTGCGCTGTTTCAAAATGAAATTGAAGAACGTAATGTGATGGGCGTTCCCGCTGTTTTCTTAAATGGAAAAGAGTTCGGCCAAGGGCGCATGACATTAAGTGAGATCATTAATAAGGTTGACACGAATGCTGACGCGCGTGCCGCTAAAGCATTAACGGAACGTGAACCATTTGAAGTACTCATCATCGGTAGTGGACCTGCTGGAGCATCCGCAGCGGTTTATACTGCACGTAAAGGTATTCGCACTGGTGTGATCGGTGAGCGTTTTGGTGGCCAAGTTATGGATACCGTTGATATCGAAAACTACATTTCTGTACTCAAAACAGAAGGGGCGATATTTGCGGGAGCACTGAAGAACCACGTTGATGACTACAATGTTGATGTAATTGATGGTCAGTCAGTGACTAAGTTAATTCCAGCAACAGAAGAAGGCGGTTACCACCAAATCGAAACAGCTTCCGGCGGAGTAATGAAGTCACGGAGTATCATTATTGCGACAGGTGCCCGTTGGCGTAACATGGGAGTACCTGGGGAGCAAGAGTATCGCACGAAAGGCGTTACATTCTGCCCACACTGTGATGGTCCGTTGTTTAAAGGCAAACGCGTTGCTGTGATTGGTGGAGGTAACTCAGGTATTGAAGCAGCTATTGACTTAGCGGGTATTGTTGAACATGTAACAGTATTGGAATTCGCGCCTGAATTGAAGGCGGATTCAGTACTACAAGATAAAGCACGTAGCCTGAAAAATGTTGACATTATCGTTAATGCTCAAACATTGGAAGTGAAGGGCGATGGTAGCAAGATGACGGGTCTTGAATATAAAGACCGTACTGATGATAGTGTACATTTATTAGAAGTTGCAGGCGCATTTGTACAAATTGGCCTGTTGCCAAATACCAATTGGTTAGGTGATACCGTTGCACGTAACCGTATAGGCGAAATTGAGGTGGATGCACGTGGCGAAACAAATGTGAAAGGTGTGTTCGCTGCGGGTGACTGTACTACTGTACCTTATAAACAGATCATTATTTCAGCCGGTGAAGGTGCAAAAGCCGCACTTAGCGCCTTTGATTACCTAATCCGCACAAGTACCAGAACCGCTGAATAATTGTTAATTCAGTAGGTTGTACCCAAAGGCACTCGGGGGCGAGTGCCTTTTTTTGTGCATAATCTTTACAAAAAAGGCTCAAAAGTGCCTAAAAGTGTTCAAGTGTGGACAACTTGTGGACATGCAAAAGTTAAATTTGCATCGTTTCTCGTTGTTAAAATCATCCTAAAACGAACAATCTATTAAGCTAACTCTGTTCCTCCCTTTAATGGGCTGTACGTAATCGCATCTTGAAGAAAGTCCGGTGTAAAGTGAGCGTAGGTCAAATGTCGAGTGACCTAGGATTCTCTGCAAAGTAGTTCTTTCTGTAAAAGCGGCCTATATTCGCCAAACACGTGACTTTATTATTGAGCTGGCCAAACAACGTGTTCAAGCGATCCAACTCGACCAGCCACAAGTGATGGAGTTTTGGGAGATATTTGATTATTTACATGATAACGAGGCTTTTGGTGTGAATCACAGTAGTGAAAAGGGTGTTTATGCGGTGAACTTTAACCATATTGCACAGGTGGCCAGCGAATACCGTCAGTCTATACAATTGAATACGGATATTAAAAATTTATTGAAAGCGGGGCGCATGCGTAAGTTTGTGGGCGTTAAGACGGTGCGAAGTGTGGTAAACAGCCAGTTTAATAGTTCGCTTGCGGTGGGGAGTACGCTTAAAAAACCTGAAGTGATTAAGTGCTGGGTGTTTCAGGAAAACAGTGAGAGTTAGTTTTCTCCTCTATTTATCTATAGGCTGCCAATGTGCAGCCTTTCTTTTATCAGTAGAAATCCATCAAGTAAATATCATAAATACTCAGAATGACAAACAAGTGAAAGCATAAAGGGTTGTGCAATAAACAAGCATTATTAAGTATCTTTTATATAAATAGAGAATTTATGGGAGGGGTTCGGAAAGTGGTTACAATGGTTACAAAATTAAAATAGTCTTATATCTTATTGATAATATATAAAAATGTAGAAATAGCAAAAGGTTACAAATGGGTTACTTTGCGGTTACGTGTAACCATTTTTAGAGGTTACAAATTAAAAATATAACTTATTGTTTTATAAGGATGTAACTTTTTAACCCCTGTTTTGTAACCCGTTGTAACCAGTAAAAAGTTACAACGGAGTTGTTTATAATCAGTGGGTTAGAGGTGGTTTTGGTAGGATGTAACCGTTGTAACCAGTTTCCGAGAGGGGGCGGATTATTTACAAATTTCAATGATTTCAATTAGTTTTTTTATTGGAAAATCAGGGCTAATGATTATGGAGTTTTTATTGAATTTTTTCACAAATAAATATAAAGCAATATTTTGAATTTCTTGAATTTTTTCTATTGTTGAAAGGTTTCTTTTTTTTATATCATTATCATTTATTCTATTATTGAAAATCTTTTCTGGTTCGGAATAAATAAAAATTGAGAATGATAAACTTAAATGATTAAAAACTTCTTCTTCTATAATTTCAATTGATGTGGGAGTTTCTACTACATTATGTAGCTCTAAAACTAATGTATTATTTTTTGCTATTTCTTTAACACCATTTATCAATAATTTTTGATTATTAGTTATATTTCTAAAATTTAGGTCTTCAAAATCTATGACTCCTTGATTTTTTTTGATTATAGAAGATGCGCTAGAATGCACCCATGATTTTTTATATTTGATAATATTACTGGATAGCGTAGATTTCCCACTTCCAGATAGCCCAAAGATACCAATTATCATATTATGTCCTATTAGCTGATTGCTAATGTATTAATGTAACAAAATGACTGGGGAACTGTTATTCCTAAAGCTCTGATGTCCGAAATTGTTATATTTTTATTAATAGGAATTACATTTTTTAAGTATATTAAGTTAATGGATTCTATACCTGTAGCGTAATTCATGATATCTTTTCTTGAAAGACAAGCACTAGATAGCTCAATATCGCTTATTTCACTTTTGTTTCGTATGACAATTTTATCTATCATTGCACTTCCAAGTAGTTTTTTTGTCGGAGAGCTTGCATAAATAAATATTTTCATGTTTTCTCTAAATTGTTGCCCGATTTTTCTTCTGATTTCGATTGTTTTTAGACCAGAAATGATTCGATTTGCATGTATTGGTTTTATAGATAATAATATTGCAAGGTTTTCATTCTTATTCTTTTTCATCTAATAATCTAGTACCTTTTTGACGAAATAACATAGGGATAATATGGCTGACAGCATAGCAATTTGGATATCCAAAAACAATAAACAAAGTGGCACTTCTAAAGCAACTAGTAAATCAATAGAGGAAGATGGTGGTTTAGGTGATGCTAAAAACGAAAAAAACACCGAAAAATCAGGAGATAATGAGGGTGGGAAAGCTGATATTCCCCCTAGTGTAGAGCTGCATTTTAATTATTGGAATATTAGTGAAAACAACTTCTCCAAAAAATGTTTTTTATATGAGTTGAAAAACAGAAAGTCTAGCAGTACTACAGTAAAAACATTGTGTTTTATTGCGTACTGTTTTGGGTGTTTGCTTTCGTTTTTGGTAAAAGTCAGCAAAAGATTCTTTGGTGACAACATTGTTTCTTTTTTGGATGTTGGTGTTAAATATCAGCACTTAGATGGTGATGTCTGTATTTATTTCCCGTTTAAGTTGAAGGAAGATAACTACGATGGTGATCTTTGTATGCGGATGTGCAAAGAAAAAGAATTATTATCTACATTATTTAATAACTCAGTGAAAACTGATGATGCCATATCTCCCCAAGAGTTAATTACCAAAATATCTTTTTTTAAGGATAAGGATGGTGACGTATATTTGGTGAAGAATTTATCATTGAATAAAAATGGTGATATAGGCTCGGGGGTTAGTCTAATTTCAACTCAAGATGGCGGTTGTTGTTTAACCTTTCCTCAAAAAATACTAGAGTTACCAGAGTCCGACAAAAATGGTTTCGGTTATTTTAGATTTAGAGTGATATTAGATAAGTATAATAAAGAAAAATTATCGACATATTATAAAGCGAGAGATAGGTACTTTACTGCAAAAGATGAAATGATTGAAATTATTGACTTTAGAATTAATGAGATAAGAAATATTCCACCACAATTTAAAGGGAATATTGCTGAACGAGATATAATATCAAGCGTTCATTTTTTCGCTATTAGAGAAGTAAGTACTGAGTTCTTAATGTCAGATGATAAATACTCTCGCTGCCGTTTGCTTGAAGGTCCTTTATGGGAAAAATACTTGGAGTCTAAGCAATTTTTAAGTGTTAGTAATATTCCACTGTCATTGATTTATCATTGGAAGAAAAAGGGCGAACAGAAAGATGGTAATAAAGATGGTAATGTAGCTAAATTGGATAAATATACAGCATTCGCAAAATTTAGGTATTCTAAGTTCTCAATTTACGCTATTTTAAGAAATATTTTGGTTATTCTTGTGTTAGCGCTCCTAGCAAATATGATTTACTCTATTATTGCAGATCATGAATGGTTTGAAGGCATCGTATTGAAAATAAAAGGTTTATTTATATACGATTGTCATTCCTATCCTAGTAATGTTACTATATGAGTATTATTTTAATTTTTGGGTCGTGGAGGACATATGTATAATCGATTACCAATGGTTATAGGCAGAAATGTTGTTTCTCCGGTGATTCATATTAGGCAGGTTGTGAAATATAGTGAGTTTCAACCATATGATTTTAATGACGAAATGTTGGCCATTCGTAAGTTTTTAAATCCAGTGGCGATATATTATTCTAATTTCCATGTTTGGTTAAACTCAAATTATATTTGTAAAAAGAAGCAGTTAAAGGATCGAAGTATAATTTTTGCATATGATGAGAATGATTCAATAATTGGTGCTTCTTTATTAAAAAATAGTGTTGAAGAGAAAAAAATTTGTACTTTTTTTATAAGGCCTGATTATCATTATAGGGGTATAGGTAATGCCTTAATGAAAAAAAGCCTTATGAAATTTGGGGACAATGATGAAGTGCTAATTACGTGTTCTGAACTAGTAATTCCACAACTACTTCCAATTCTTAATAAATTTCATTTTAATGATGTAGGTAGTACTGAAAACTTATATCAATCTGGATATACTGAGTTTTTTTATAAAAGAAATTAGCTATTATATTTATAAAATACTCATAGTATTGCATCAATTTGCACAATTTTAGTAATTACTATTTTTGAACTCAGCTCATGTTAGCCCCTGTAAGGGGACGAGATTTCCCTTTCTGCACACCCGCACAAAATCCCACCCCTTTTGTGTGCGGGCGAGGCGGGGGAGCAAGCGCGCGCAAAGGGGTAGATGTGAGCCGCGCTGGCTATGGCGTGATTAGCTCGTTAATGGTGTTATTTGCGATTATTCAGGCTGTACAGCCTAGATGAGATATAAAATAGTTTCGGGTATATGGAATAGGTAGAACGGCACTAAGGCCGTTCTATTACGTTTGAAGGGAGAGCATCGATTAACGTGGATTGAATGGTTTATTTATAGTTAGGTTCTTTGTTCTTCGCCTGTGTCAAAAAATCCAGCAATGCATATTGTTTAAAGCGGATCACCTCAACGCCTAGCATGTCGTTAATTGATTTCATGCTTTCCATCAGCGGTAGTAATTCATTGAACCAAAAAACCATTGCGGCTTTTTCGATATCGCCAAGGCTACCCGAGCCTTGCGGAATGATCCCCATCAGTTGTGGTGGTATCCGGTGCATGGCCAACAAATCATCGCGGGTGGTGTCCTTGATGCCAACAAACTCGTCTTTTGCGCTGATTTGTGAGAATGGCAGTATTTGAATCCCATCTTTGCCACCGTTGGCGGCATACACAAAGATATTCTTAAACGCCTTGCCTTTGCGGGCTTCAGTGAGTGATTTCTTTAATGACTCAACGGCCTTGTCATCAGCCAATGCCGCGGAAAGATACACCATGACACCGGCGTGACTCCCATTCTCATAATAGTTGGTCCGAAACAGAGTGGCTGAATGATTCAAGTTAGCGGAAATAAGCCCTGCCAAATAATCGGGAGTGCCATATATCTCTTGGTGAATACACGGGTTTTTCAAATGAATCACGCTATTTTTGCGAAATTCGTAGGCATCTTGGTAATTCTTCACTTGCCAGTATTGCCCCTCATTCACACCGGCGCGGGTGTACTTAGCCAAAGAGGGTTTAAGCGTTAACATATCGCCGAGCCGGTTAATGCGCTTTTCAAGGTAACCATTACCAAAAACGACAAAATCCTGCGCTAAGGTGGTGAAATCAGGGCGTGATAAATACGGCGTTGGTTCAAAACAACTGGTGCCTGCGTCGTATTCAAAACGGCCATTACGAATAAGCATGAGCATTTTCATGATCATCATGCGTTTAATAGGGGCTGAATAGTTGAGTAAGTTGGCCGCAGGAAAGAATTTAACGACCAGCTCGTGCACGGCGGCACCGGTACCGCCGGTACCATCAATGGTGATGGATTGCACGTTATAACGCTGAGTAATGCGTTTGATTTCTTCGGCTTGTTTTTCGAATGCCATCCCGCGTAACTGGATAGTTTCAATAATGCGGAATTTCCCGCCACTGACTGCCGGTGGTGAGGCAATCACTAACCCCAAGCCATCGCCATTATCACCGGTACCGGTTGGGTCTGCGCCTACCCAAACAGGGCGATTACCCAGCGGGCGCGGGGCGTAAGGTTTCCAGTCTGGCCAAACATCACTGTTATAGCCATCGACGCCACAATTGATTAATGCATCATAACTGAATGCTCGTTCACCCGTTTTAACGAACTCACACTCGTATAAATTACGAAAATCGTCGGGCGGGTTTTCGTCTTTGATTTCTTCCAAATTAACGCGGTTCAGCCCGCGAGCGATGGCATCATGAATGTTAACGATTTGCCGCCACATGCTGTCCGCGCAGTAATGGCCAAGCTTTAATATTTTATGGGATAGCTCAATGATTTTGCGTTCTTTCTCGGGCTTGCCTTTGTTATAAAAATCTCCTGTCCAAAATTCATAGGCTTCGTGATCTTCACTGGATGGCGTGGAAAAGTAGGTACGGCGCAATCCCGTTTGTGTGGCCATCGCTGAGGCCACTTTTCGTAATTCCAAGAAACGTGATACCCAGAACACCTCATCAAAATAGAGGTCACCAGTATACGATTGCGCTGTCGCTGCTGCGGTACCCAAGAAAAACAGGATCGCACCATTAGACAACATAATCTCATCGCCGCCTTTGAGCTCAACACCCACTTGGCGCGCCAACAATTGAATAAAGCGTTTGAACTGAAAGGCCTGTGCACGGCTAGCAGATAGAAATATTTGGTTATTGCCAGTTTCCAATGCGGTCAATAGGGCTTCGCGGGCAAAATACCATGTCGCCCCAATTTGCCGTGATTTAAGAATAAAGCGGTTTCGCTGCGTGCGTTCATCCCACCATTGGCGCTGATACTCAAATAAGCTATCCAGCACTAGGTTTTTAAGCTGTTCGATTTGTTCAGGGGTAAAGTGATTCTTTTGTGCCTTAACTTTACTTGTTCCCGCCGTTTGTTTCTTCATTTCCAAACGCTCAAAGCGGTCTAACTGGCGGTTAAAGAAATCCACCGTTTTAAAGTCATGGGCGGTCATCGTGTCTTTCGCCATGATACGCAGCACTTTTACATGTATTTGGTCAGTAACACGGTGAATAGGGGATGCGTCATCCCATTTATCACGTCGTCGCCATGAATAAATGGTGTGAATACTTAAGCCCAGCCGCTTTGCAATCTGCGAAACGCGGTAAGCCTGCCAATAAAGTTCTTTGGCTTCTTGTCGTGGGTCAATGTCTGTTTTCATCATGCTGTCACTTTGTCACGCCCGCGCGTAACCCTCTATGAATATGGGTTCTCATAGCGCTGTGAGAACCGTAACCCTTTGAGTAAAAAGAAGATGATTGAGATAGTGGCGTTATCGAAATGACAGTTACGTCAGAAATGGAGATTGATTTATGTCGTAAGGTAAAAACACGCGCCAGATAAAGCTGATTGCTTGTACAGAGGGGATGACGCTAAACGGTTTTCCCGTTGAGCGTGAACATATCGAGCAGATGGCAAAAGATTACGACCCAAAATTTTACTGTGGTCGTGTGAATTTGGATCACATTAAAAGTCTGTTCCCCGATAGCCAATTTCGCAGCTATAGCATGATTTCAGCGGTGAATACCGTTGAATTAACTGAGGGTGAACTTAAAGGCAAATTAGGGCTTGAAGTCACCATTGATATTGATGATTTAAAAGATGAATACATTGTTAATCTGAATAAATCAGGCCAAAAGATTTTTTCCAGTATCGAATATTACCCCTCATTCCCACAAACCAAACGCGCTTATTTAACAGGGGTAGCGTTAACTGATTACCCAGCGGCTATTGGTTCCCGTCCTATTGAACTAAGCGCGGTCTCTCGCGGCTTACCGGATAGCGGCAACTACTTTACCGCTTCATTAGAAACGCAGTGCCATTTGTTAAGTGAGCAACACACCGAACACCAAGAGGAAAAGGAAGCAAGTAAGAAGTTTTTATCGACGGTGAAACAGTGGTTAGGGCTTGAACGTCATCACAACTCAGAAGAAACCACCAACCTAAAAACAGCTATCGAGTTGACTGCACAGCAATGCGGCACCTTGCTAACTGAAAACGAAGCCCAAAAGCGAGCGTTATCACAGCTAACTAATGATTTTAATGCCTTAAAACAGCAACTTGCTGTGACTGATGGTTCAGGGGATTCACGCCCTCAAGTCACCGGTGGTTCGACTAAATTGGCTGAATATTAAGCCGCGTTTTACTTTCTTCAATTTTAATCAATAAAAGGTTTTTACTATGGGTATCAGTAATGAATCACTGGCGAATTATCTCTCATGGCTTGACCAGCAAGCCCGCTTAAATGGAGTACGTCGTGAGGGTTCGTCATTAAATTTTAGCGTTGACCCTGCGGTGCAGCAGCGCTTAGAAAAAGCCAAAATGGAAAACAGCCCATTTTTAAAACAAATCAACTCATTTGGAGTGACGGACCAGGAGGGGCAAAAGGTTTTTGGTTCGGTCAATGGTCCTATAGCCGGTACAAATGACTCAACGACCGAGCGCCGTCAGCCTGAGCAAGTCAATGAGGAAAACAGCGACGATTATCGTTGTGATAAAACCAACTGGGATACGTTTATCCCGTATTCATGGTTAGACGCATGGGCGGGGCATCCTGAATTTCAACCGATGATCAGCCAACTGATTGCACAGCAAGAAGCTAATGACCGCTTAATGATTGGGTTCAACGGTGTGAAACGGGTGAAAAAATCCAATAAAGCCGAAAACCCATTGTTACAAGACGTCAATATCGGTTGGCTGCAAAAAATCCGTAATGCGGCGCCGCAACGCGTGATGAAAGATGTCACGTTAACCAGCCGCGATGAAAGCGGAAAAATCATTGCCAAAGGGATGTATGCCAACGTAGATGCGATGGTATTCGATGCGGTGAATTCATTGTTAGACCCATGGCACCGCCGCGCACAGGGCTTAGTTGCGATCACCGGTTATCAGCTCTATACCGATAAAAATTTCAAAATCATGAACCAGCACAGTGAGCAAAACCCAAATATGGAAATGCTTGCGGGTAATGAGCTGTTGAAATTGAGTTCAATGGGTAACTTACCTACCTTACAAGTACCGTTTTTCCCTGATGGTGCCACCTTGGTCACGACCTTTAAGAACCTGTCGGTGTACTGGCAGAAAGGCAAGTACCGCCGTGTGATCAAAGATGAGCCGGAATATAACCGCGTGGCGACTTACTCGTCGGGCAATGAGGGCTATGTGATTGAAGATTATGGCCTGTCTTGCCTGATTGAAGGTATCAACTACGCCGAAAGCAAAGAAATTTAAGCCAACATTGGGGAATGCAAATGGAACATTTAACACCGGCACAGCAGCACTGGCAAAAAGTGATGGCATCGCGCCGTGGCGGGGCATCTACCGAAATGTCACGGGCAGATATGACCGCTTATGAAAATATTTTACACCGTTTACGGGCTGACCAAGCGCAATTAAGCAATATCCAAGGCAATGACCGCAAAGCGGCGTATAAGCGTAAGGTTTTACCTAATTATCGCGGTTGGATTGAGGGGGGGGTTGGAAAGTCAAAGTGGTGTGGCTGATGAGGTCTTTACGCGCACTTTGGTGTGGCATATCGACGCGGGTTTATACACAGAAGCCTTACACATGGCCGAATATGCTATCCAATTTAATCTGCCATTACCTGATAACTATAACCGCACCTTAGCCACTGTTTTAGTTGATGAAATCTGCGACTGGTCATTAGCCGTGAAAGCAAGTGGCAAAGAAGATGAAGTGACAGCGTCACTTGATGATTTACTGAAATTAGAGCGTATTACAGCACAATCAGATATGCCTGATGGGGCGCGTGCTAAGTTGTACAAAGTCATTGGTTTAACACTCAAAAATGACGATAAGCAGCAAACCTTAGCCCTTGAATACCTGCAAAAAGCCATTCTTATTGACAAAGATATTGGCGTGAAAAAAGAGTTGAACAGCTATTACGGGCAGTGCGTAAGCAAGAAGACGAAACGCCTAAAAAATAGCAATAACCGAGTTGCACCCGCGTGCCACGGAGGCACAGCAATAATAAAGGGTTAACCCTCTGTATTGTCGCTGTCCACCTCCGTTTTTTCAAAGGGGGAATCATGGGCTTAGTGGCATCAAAACAAATTCATAGTGTGCAAGACGAAAGCATCAGTGATGGTGATGAAAAAATCACGTCAGGTGAATTTTGGCCAGACATAGGTTTAGACCCGTTACGCCAATCCATGCGATTAACGGGGAATGTCACCACAAGCCGTTTAAAGCATATGGCCACAGAAGCGGTGTTGTATGTCAATCAGCTATTGGATGAATGGCGGCAAGAACAGAACGCCAAAGGGTTTAACCAGTTATCTGCGGTGCCATCACCGGAAATTAACGACACCACGGCCGTTGTATTTCGTTATCACCATGCGGTGTATAGCTTTACTAAAGCGTTATTGATTGAAAACTACCGCGATATTGACACCACGCGTGAGGGTGAAAAACACGCCCAAGCTTTGAGCACGCAAATTGATGATCTGCGCCGTGATGGCCAAAACGCCGTGCGGGATATTCTCGGCAAGTTACGCATGTTTGCGGAGCTCGTCTAATGAAAGTGCAGGCGCTGCAAGGTGACACCGTTGACCTGTTGTGTTGGCGGCATTATGGGCGAACTCAGGGCATCGTTGAGCAAGTATTACAGGCCAATCCTAATTTGGTTGAGGGCGGCATACAGCTAGCCGCGGGGCAATGGGTGGAATTACCCGAACTCGCACCGGTGGCAAAACAAGACATGATCCAACTTTGGGATTAACAAAACGGGATTAATAGTATGAATGATTGGTGGAGCCGCCTAACTTACGCACTTTCTGGATTTGGTGGTTTGTTCAGTGGGTCGGGAATTTTAGGATTTTTTGGTGATTTCTCCGTGTATGAGTGGGGCTTTTTAATCGGGTTAATTGCCAGTGTTTCATTGGGTGTGATGACCTACCGATTAAACCGCCGTGAGCAAATGAAACGCACACGCATATTAGAACGTTATTTTTCTCGCCATTCCATCAGTGAGCGCGATATTGAAAACATTGTGAAAGTGACCGAGCAATCACCAAAGGATTTATGAAATGAACACCAAATCACGATTAAGTCAGGCAGTTATTGCGTTGATTATTTCCGGTGCCAGTGGCGGTGCGATCCTCTCCGGCTTTTTGAATGAGAAAGAGGGAAATTCGCTCAAGGCATATCGTGACGGGGGCGGTGTGGTCACTATTTGTCGTGGTGTGACACGCATTGGCGGTAAGTCGGTAAAAATGGGTACTCAATTATCCCCAGCGGAATGTGACCGGCTAAACCAGATTGAAGCTGACAAGGCGATTGCATGGGTTAAACGCCATGTTCACGTACCACTGACTGAACCACAAATCGCGGGTATTGCTTCATTTTGCCCTTACAACATCGGGCCATCTAAATGCTTTTCATCCACGTTCTACCGCAAGTTAAATGCGGGTGATATCAAGGGCGCCTGTGCAGAGCTCCCTAAATGGACGCGGGATGGTGGTAAAGATTGCCGACAAACCAAAGGCCAGCCAAATGGCTGTTATGGCCAAGTGATCCGCCGTGACCAAGAAGCCGAATTACTGTGCGGCGAATGGGGGCGGTAATGGTGAATTATCGTCAGGTTTTTGGGGGATATTTAGCGGTTGCCTTTATTGCTGCATTAGTTAGCGGCGGTGCGGTGTTTGGCATTGCACGTTTGGACTTCAAAGCCAAGTTAAGTGTGAGTGAACTGGGGCACCAAATGGCACTCAGTGCGATAAGCGCCCAAGCCTTTATTGATGCAAATGAAAAACTCGCCCAGTTAAAAAAAGCACAAGATACCTTGCACCAGCTTGATGTGACTTATAACCAGAGGTTGTTAGATGAACAAAATGAATCTCAACGTTTGCGTGATGATTTGCTCACTGAGCGCCGTCGCGTGCAGTTCGCCAGCGCCGACCTTGCAACCTGTGGGCTCACCATCAATCACACTGCCCGCGCCGGCAGCGTGGGCGATGCAGCCACCGTCGGACTCACTCGAAAAGGTGGACTTATTGTTCACGATATCCGAACCGGAATTAAGCGAGATAGAGCCAAAATAAGTTATTTACAGGGCTATATCCGTGACGTGGTAAACCAGTGCAAGGGGGTGAAATGAAAACATTAATTAATATATTGATATTCATTGTTTTTATTTTGTTTTTAAGCCTTATTTTGTTGGGCGGCGTGGTGTTATTGCAAGAACCCAAATGCGCCACGGCACCACTGCAAGAACAAATTGAAATGCGTTGCCAAAAAGCACTGTATGACACGCGGGGGAGATAATGTTAAAGCCAAATCTATTACGCCAAACTATTGTTGAGCAGATACCCCAGTTTAAACAAAACCCTGATTTATTAGAGGTCTATATCACTGAGGGTGGTATACAGGCCACCGGTACACAATCCGCATCTTACTTGAATGAGTACCAAATTCAGGTATTGGCCATGGATTACGCCGGTGAATTGAGCGCATTGTCATTGGCCATCTTGACTTTTGCCCGAAAACATCAGCCAGATTTGTTATTTAACCCTGATAAACGGGCGAATGGCATTCGCTATAAGGCCGACATTCTCGACAATGAAAAAATCGACGTGCTGTATACCATCAAGGCCACCGAGCGCGTGATTGTTAAAAAAGTGAATGGAAAAATTGTTCAAGAGCATATTTCCGAGCCTGAAATCGCCTTACCTGCATGGGATATCGTGATTGATGAGGGAGTGATGGTTCATGAGTGATAACAGTCTGTTTATGCAACTAGAAAATGAGCTTAATGGCTTGTTATCGACAACCTCAGCGGCTTACCGGCGAAAACTGACGGGCAAATTAGCGCGGGCAATCCGTGCCGACCAACAAAAGCGCATTCGTAGCCAACAAAATGCGGACGGCTCGGCCTATGAACCCCGTAAGCGCAAAGTGTTACGCGCACAGCAGCAAATCCGATTTATTCACCATGGTGATGTTCGCACCCTGCGAAATTGGCAAGGGTCAAAAGGTCGTCGCGGTAAAACCATTACCGGTTTTGATGAAGATAGAGGCGCGGTAAGAACCTTTTATCGCCAAGATATTACCCGTTTTTTAGATATTAATTTTTCCTCGGTTAAGCGCAGTACAAAACGCAATGTACTGATGTTCAGGCGGCTTAGGGCGGCGCGTTTTCTTCATGCCCGCAATACGCAAGATAGCGCAATAGCTGGGTTTCAGGGCAAAGCTGCGGCAATTGCGCGGGAACATCAATACGGGCTTGAGGGGGGCAGTGAATGAACTGGCACGGGCACGTTACCCCAAACGGGAGTTATTGGGGCTATCAGAGCATGAACGCTTAGGTTTATTGGAAATGATTTATCTCGATTTGGTAGGACAGCTATGAGTTTACAAGAGCTATACCGCTTACTCAGTAACCTTTTTCGACAAGGCGTGGTCACTGAGGTGGATTTAGACAATAACTGTTGCCGTGTTCAAGTGGGGGAATTAGTCACAGATTGGATTCGATGGTTAGTGCATCGCGCCGGTGAATCTCGGAGTTACTGGGCACCGACGGTAGGTGAGCAAGTGTTAATTGGTGCGATTGGCGGTGAGCTAACAACCGGTTTTGTTTTGGGCTCCCTGTATAGCAATGCGAACCCCGCGCCGACACATTCAGCCAATGCATTACACCACACTTTTCCCGATGGTGCGGTGATTGAATATGAGCCAGAAAACGGAACATTAAAGGCCGTCGGTATTAAAAAAGCGGTGATTGAGGCTAGCGATGAAATTAGTGCAACAACCAAAAAAGTGATTTGCAAAGCCTCTGTCGAAATCAAGCTCGATACACCGAACGTGATTTGTACTAACAACCTTACCACCGCCACGTTGAATGTGGAAAAGGGTGGCGAAATGACCGGTGATTTTAACCATTACGGCGGGTCGATAACGTCTAATGGTGTGGTTATTCATACTCACCAACACAGTGGCGTCCGCTCGGGTGGGGACACATCAGGTAAACCCGTATGAAATATTACGGCATGAATGCGAAAACAGGTCGTGGCCTGACAGACAGTGAGCATATTCGCCAAAGTATGGCAGATATTTTACGAACGCCCATTGGTTCGCGGGTGATGCGCCGGCAATACGGCTCACTGTTGTATGACTTGATTGACCAGCCACAAAACCCTGCGCTGCGCCTCAAAATTATGAGTGCGTGCTATATGGCGTTAATGCAGTGGGAGCCCCGCGTTAGGTTACAGACAATTGATTATATTCGTTCAGATGTTGGCGAAATGGGCGTGAGTTTATCCGGTGTGATTATGCAAACGGGTGAGCCGATTTCGATTTCTATTCCAGTGAGGTAAGTATGGCAGCCAGTATTGATTTAAGTTTATTGCCAGCACCGGATGTGGTTGAGCTATTAGATCATGAGGTGCTCTTTGCCGAACGCAAAGCCGCGCTCATTGCTTCAATGCCTGAAGAACTGCGGGAAGCGGTAGCTCGCACGCTGGAATTAGAGTCCGAGCCGTTAACCAAGTTATTACAAGAAAACTGTTATAGAGAATTGATTTTACGTCAGCGCGTTAATGAAGCGGCTCGCGCCAGTATGGTGGCCTTTGCTACCGGTGCCGACCTTGACCAACTGGCAGCCAATAATAACGTGAAACGCCTGATGTTATCGGCGGGTAATGAAAATGCGATCCCACCCATTGCGCCAGTGTATGAGTCGGATTCCAATTTACGCATGCGAATACCGGCCGCTTTCGAAGCGTTAAGCGTAGCAGGTCCTATTGGTAGTTATGAATATCATGCACGGTCTGCCGATGGTCGGGTTTCTGATGCTTCTGTCATTAGCCCATTACCGGCTTATGTCACGGTTACCGTTTTATCCCGCGAGGGGAACGGCAGCGCACCGGCTGATTTAATTGAAAAAGTCGATATGGCGCTAAACGATGAGGACGTTAGGCCGGTGGCTGACCGTGTCACCGTGCAATCAGCCAAGATTATCAATTATGAAATCGACGCGGTGATTTACTGTTATCCCTCGCCTGAATATGAGCCGATTATGGCGGCGGCAGAGGAACAAGTGAAACGCTATGCGACACAACAACACCGGTTAGGCCGTGACATTGTGCTCAGTGCGATTTATGCCGCGCTGCATGTCCAAGGCGTGCAGCGTGTCGAACTGAAAAAGCCGGTTGCCGATATCAAGCTAGATAAAACTCAGGCGAGCTTCTGCACACAAATTAACGTGACATTAGGGGGCTCGGATGAATAGTCGATTATTGCCTGTCGGCTCATCACCGTTAGAGCTCGCGGCGGCTGAATCACTGGCACAGATTGAGCGCGTGCCTATTCCTATTCGTGAACTTTGGAACCCTGATAAATGCCCCGCGCATTTGCTGCCCTATTTGGCGTGGGCGTTTAGTGTTGACCGATGGGATAAAAACTGGACGGAAAAAGCCAAACGGGATGCAGTTAAAGCCGCAATGTTTATTCATAAGCACAAAGGCACTATTGGCGCATTGCGCCGTGTAGTTGAGCCATTGGGTTATTTAATTCGCGTCGTGGAATGGTGGCAAACCAATGAAACCGCTGGCACGTTTCGATTGGATATCGGGGTTCTTGAAACCGGTATTACCGAAGAAATGTATCAAGAGTTAGAGGCATTAATTTTTGATGCGAAGCCGGCAAGCCGTCACCTTGTCGGGCTCACTATTCAGCTTGAAACTAAAGGCCAAATCTATTGTGCCGCAACCAGTTATAGCGGTGATGAATTAACCGTTTACCCATACACGCCAGATGTGATCAGCTCAGGCGGCACGATTTCCACAGGGGCAGCGGTACACGTTATTGATGAAATTAGGGTGACTCTCCAATGAAATATTTTGCATTGCTTACCACTTATGGTGAAAAAGTGCTCGCAGAGGCGACTGCCCTCGGCACGAAAATTGAATTAACACACATGGCGGTCGGTGACGGTGGCGGCACATTGCCCGCACCCGATACCAAACAGACTAAATTAGTCAATGAAAAGCGCCGAGCAGCAATTAATACGTTATTTATTGACTCAGTGAATACCAATCAAGTTATTGCGGAACAGGTGATCCCCGAAAATGAGGGCGGTTGGTGGATACGAGAAATCGGTCTGTTTGATAAATCGGGGTTATTGGTGGCCGTGGCGAATTGCCCTGAAACTTATAAACCTCTGTTAGCCGAGGGTTCAGGTCGTACGCAAACTATCCGTATGATTTTAATTGTCAGCCATACCGAAGCCGTGACTTTGAAAGTTGATCCCGCAATTGTGCTTGCCACGCTCGGCTATGTGGATGATTCAGTAAAAACAGCGATTGAGGCTCACGTTAAAAGCCGTAATCACCCCGATGCAACGACTAGCGCAAAAGGTTTTGTACAACTTGCTGATACACTGAGCGAAGATAACAGCAAAGCAGTCACACCCAAATTGGCTACAGAAATTAACCAACGGGCTGTTAATGCACAAAATTCAGCGAATGCGGCCAATACAGCAGCAACTAATGCGAATAACAACGCCAATGGACGGGTGCCAAGTTCGCGCAAGGTAAACAATAAACCGTTAAACGCAGATATTACTTTAGCTGCGGGCGATGTTGGCGCTTATACAAAGGCAGAAACAGATACTAAAGTCGCTGATGCGAAAAAAGCCGGTACGGATGCGCAAGCCACAGCGAACGCCGCCAATACTGCGGCAACTAATGCAAATAACAATGCTAATGACCGAGTACCAAGCACGCGTAAAGTAAACAATAAGCCGTTGAGCGCTGATA